>JANQTF010000141.1:0-11930 GCA_030731845.1 Bacteroidia bacterium
ACGACTTCTATGCGGCGCTCAAGGTTGCGGATCATCCAGTCAGCAGATCCCATGTAGAGGGCCTCTTCGCCGTTGTTGTAGAATAGAAACACCCTTGCATGCTCCAAGAACTGATCAACAATTCGGGTCACGACAATGCGCTCACTGATGCCCGGCAATCCGGGTTTGAGGCAGCAAATACCGCGGAGCAGGAGATGAATATTCACCCCGGCTTGGGAAGCTTCGTAGAGCTTGTCGATCATCCCTCGGTCTTCGAGGTTATTGAGTTTGATCACAATTTCACCCTTGCCTCCAGTTCTCACGTGGTAAATTTCCCGATCAATCAGTCGGTAGAATTCCTTTCTGAGGTTGAACTGGGCAACGAGCAGGCGCTGGAAAGGCTGTGGCTCATAGCTCTGATCGGCGAGGTGGCGAAACAGCTCTTTGAGATCCTCGATATAGGTCTCGTCTTTGGTGAAATAGCCGTGGTCAGCATAGATACGAGCGGTTTTTTCATTGAAATTTCCCGTGCTCATGAATGCATATCCCACCAACTCGCCTTCTTCTTCTCGCTCCACGAGGGCCACCTTGGCATGCACCTTGAGGCCGGGCAAGCTATAGATGATATTTACGCCTGCGTCTTCCATTTCCTGTGCCGACTTGAGATTCACCTGCTCATCAAATCGTGCTTTTAGCTCCACAAAGACTGTCACGTCTTTGCCGTTTTGAGCCGCTCGAATGAGAGAATTGACGATGGCTGAGTTGGAAGCTACCCGATACTGCGTCGTGCGGATGCTCTTCACATGAGGGTCAGTGGCTGCCCCATTGAGAAACCGGAGCACGTAGTCGTAGCTGTGATACGGGAAATGTAGCAACCAATTTTGCATGCTCATGGCCTCAGCCATGGTGGTGAAGTTGTCTAGCTCTTTCTTTCGTAGGGGAGGCGTGGAAATTCGCTCCAATTTGGGGTACAAAGGATTGGGGAAAGAGAAAAAATCGTGAAAATTATGATAGCGTCCCCCGGCTACCAAATCGCCTCTGGTAAGACTGAAGGCATCGGCCATATATCGGATCATGTCTTCCGGCATTTTGTGATCATAGAGAAACCGTGCAGGATTTCCAGTTTGGCGCCTACTCAGGCTTTTCCTGATTTTCTCTACTAAATCTCCGGTAAATTCATCCTCGATCTGTAGATCTGCATTGCGATTGAGCTTGATGGTATAGCTCGCTTTGACATCATAGCCAATAAAAATGGAAGGCAGGTTATGCCGAATGACATCATCCAAAAACATGATGAACCGTTGGTTCCCAATATTGGGCAGCTCGATAAAGCGGGGCAGATACTGTGTGGGTACGAGGATAATGGCTCTTCTGGTTTTCTCCTCAATATCTCCCGACTCTTCGAATAGCCTTCTGGAGTTTTCAGATCTGCTATGGAGTTTTATGGCGAGGTAGAGAACGTTGTCTCTGAGAAAATGGCGGATGCGCTTGCGGCGCAACAGCTCGGGGTGCATGTAGGGCGACACCTCATCCTCAAAAAATTGCTCAATGAAAGCCACATGCTCCGGATGAGTAGGCACCCCTTGCAATAAATGGACGTTGTTGTCCTGCAATTCCGGCAGAATCTGACTCTGGAAAATTCGGCCAAAAACCTCTTGCTGCCGGTTAATTTCTTTGAAAACTGCATCGTATAGCTCCTCTGGGCTAAACTCCAGATCGGTCCTTTTCCTCTTCTTCACCCCAAGCAGACTACGAACAGAAGTGATCCTTACCCGAAAAAATTCATCAAGATTGGATGAATAGATGGCTAAGAACTTAATCCTTTCATATAGCGGTAGGCTGCGGTCAGTAGCTTCCATCAGCACCCGAAAATTGAAGGAAAGCCAGCTAAGGTCTCTGTCAAAATATTTAGAGGAAGGCATATCGAGATAGTTTCTGCGACTGGAAATGGAGGCTCTGCCTCTTGGGCAACCTACACACTAATTACCAAGGCTCCGCAATTGCTGCTCAAATTCTTGTGCAACCTCGAGCTTGAAAGCAGGATCGTTGGAGAGTTCAATGGCTTTGGCAGCGCCAAACCCAGCGTCTTCATCAAAGCTCCACTTTCGCGACAGCATTGCATATCGATACCAAAACTGAGGATTCGCGCGGTTGTATTTCAGAGCTGTGGTAATCAGTTCGTTGGCTTCTGAAGGTTTGTCCATCCCAAACATCAAGTCAAACATGCCAAGGATCGCTTCGCCATCGAGAATTTCCCTGGCGTAGAGATCCCGAAAAGCAGCTAGCGCCACCATGCTATCGCCATCTGCGAGGGCATATTGTGCCTGGAGCAACTTGCCAGCCCGAGAGCTCGTATCGGAGAGGCTTGCCATCAGTTTTCGGCCTTCTTCTTTTTCTCCGAGTACTAGCATGGCCTCAGAAATGGCCATTTTCAACTCCTGACTATTGGAGTCTGCGATCAGTAAACCAGCCTTCAGATTAGGAAACGCCATCGAATCGCGGTCTCGCAGATATAGCTTTCCGAGCTGGAGATAGGGCAAAATACTGGCGGAGTCCAGTTGTTGGGCTTTGCGGTATGCCGTGAGTGCAGGCACATATAGTTGGCTACTGTCTGCATATCTCGCGATCCTGATCCAATCATCAAAACCCAACTGGCTCAGGTCGTATTCCACTTGTGCATAAACCCCCTGATCAGATGCGAGTAGCAAGATCGCTCGCTCCCTCGATGCTTCCTCCCAGAGGCTCTCGTCTTTCACACGCAACTCGCTCAATGTCATGAGTGCAGAGTCAAATTTTCCGAGTTCCATCATCAGCTTTGCTTCGTATAGCTCGCCTTTGGTAGAGCCAGCCTCCGCCGCCTGATGAAAGCAATACTCGGCCATTTCGGGCACGTGCCGTTGCAAATAGCCCGCACCCAACAGGAGCCATGCACTGCCTGCACGCTCTGGGATTTGGGCGCTCAAAAACTCTGCCTTGCTCAAGGCGTAATCAATGGAATCCTGATCAAATTGCCGCAGCATATCGAGAAGCTGCGCTCCCTGCTCCGAACTCGTTGCACCAAGGGCCTGTACTTCTGCCCAATCCTGCACCTTTGGCTTTGATGCCCAGGTCTTTAGCACTTGATGATACCACAAGACCGGGTCTGATTGTGGGTTGTCGATGGAAGAAATATCCAGCGATTCACCCGTAGCCAGCTCATATTCCAGTCCAGCTGCTACCACAGAATTGGGAAGATTGTCGCCCTTCATGGCCAGTTGATAGAAGGCTCTTGCTTCATCCGGGCGCTCATGGGACCGGTATAGCTCGGCCATATTCACTGCTGCCGCTGCCAATTTGTCATCTATGAGCAGCGCTTTTTGGTAGGCGATAATAGCAGAATCATTTTCTCCAGCTTGAGCCAGAAGCACTCCTAAATTATTGTAAACCTCCGCTGAGGCTAAACTCGCGGGATCTCCTGCCTTCAAAAATGCCACCGCCTCGCTCTCTCGGTCCAATACATTCATCAGCTGCGCACCATTGATCCGCGAAAAAGCAAAATCGATCACCGAAGTGCCAGCTTCGTAATAGCCAATGGCCTCAGCTGCCAACTTAGGATTGGTGAGGCTCAGAGAGGCAAGGTTGTGATTGGACTTGGGGCTCACCGGGCTATTGCTAAGTGCTGCTGTGTACAGCTGTTTGGCCAACTCACCGTTGCCGGCAAGCAAGGCCCGGTCGGCTTGGTGGTTTCCATACACGTGAGCCAGTAGCTTGATGCTTTTCCAACTTTGATAGCCCTCGGCTGATACCAGAAATACGGTCCCCATCAGCCACAAGACATATAGGCTAAACCGGCTTCCTTTGGCCATGAGAAAGTAGAGATGCGCCTTATTTTCCAGTAAGGGGCGATGATTGCCAATCAAAAACAGGAGGTGAGCAAAACCAACTCCCAAAAACATCACAGTGACCAACCGCTCCAGTACCATCAGAAAAATGGGGTCCATCACAGTGAGCGTAGCACTGATGAAGCCCAGTACAATTATG
The DNA here is from genome assembly GCA_030731845.1 of Bacteroidia bacterium. Taxonomy (GTDB): domain Bacteria; phylum Bacteroidota; class Bacteroidia; order J057; family J057; genus JANQTF01. The sequence goes on from JANQTF010000141.1 coordinate 4,000, forward strand.
GCCCAGCTAAGCAGAGAAAGAGAGAGCTGTGAGGATTTTGGGAAAACCGTTTTTGTCTGAAAAAACTGATTGAGAGAAGTGGCGGGGAGAAACATAACCGAAAGTAAGAACAGATAGATCGGTCGGATGAAAAATGGCTCACCCAGCTCGATCAGGTCAATGGTATCGAGCAGCCAGACCAGCTCAAGCAACAGCAACATACTTATCAGGAGGATCACAAGGCGATAGTCGAGCCGCTGTTGGAGGTTCTTTCGATTGGTAGAGAGGTAAACGAGGAGGTTGGTGGGATCTTTTCCGGCGAATAAGATGAAGGGAATCGTCAAGAGAAACAAGAAGGGATAGGTATCTACCACGATGCCATGCAGCGCTGTCCAGGTATGCAGATAGCCAGCCAAGAGCATTGGGGCGGTGCTCCAGATGGCCAGCACCAACCAACGCCAGGGCATGGCCCATTTGAGCCATTCTACTTGGCCGGCATAGGCAAAGATCAGGGCCCCGATGATCCACACAAACTCAATGCTCCAGCCAGCAGCGGCGCTTTCTCCGCCCAGAAGCTGAGCAACACCCGTGAGGTGCAAAAACACCGCATACATCAGCAAGATCCCAAAACTCCAGCGGGACTTGAGCTGAGAAGCATTTGCCAGAGTAAGGGACCAGCCCAGGCCCTGCACCACCACAAAAATCCACATCGGTAGGGCCTCCGGCGCGATCGGCGAGGCAAAGTAGGTGAGTGTCTGGCGAAACACTGGCAGGTCTATCGACATGCTCATGTTGGCATAGGTCAGGTTCCACAAAGGGAGCCAGCTCTCTTCCGCTGCTGATACCAGGTTGAGATCAATGCCAAAGCGCATCGGATTGAGCACGAGCAGGAGGATACCTACGGCAGCCACACTCAAAATAACCATGGCCAGTAGCCAGATGATTTGATAGGAACGGGTTTCTGATCGCCAAAAATCGTAGAGACGAATGAAGGGGAGTCTGTTGAGGTCCATGTAGTTCGGGTACGGGGATTGCGGTCAATTTTCCAAAATTCCTGCCGATCCGCAACATAAGCTGCGCGTGTTGGGAAGATCAGACATCTTTGTTGACAACTTTGGGAAGCCGAAAGAAAGGCCCATGTCGGTCAGGAGCCTGACCAAGCATACGCTCGCGGTCGAGCGGCGGTTCAGGAATGTCTGCCACCCCATTAAAAAATGCCTCGCCCGGCGAAATCATCGGAGACACGCCTTCTACCTCTACTTCCTGTAGATGTTCTACAAAGTCGAGCATTTGCTGCAAATCTTGCAAGAGACCCTCTTTAGATTCCTCCGGAATCTCCAGTCGAGCCAGTGAGGCCAGTTTTACCAGGAGCGCTTCGTTTACATTCATGCTGCTAAGCTAAGGCTTTTTCAGCTTCTTGTTGAATCAACGCATCAGGGTCAGGTTTCCGCGAAATGAGCGGCCACCTACTGTTACTACATAGAAATACACCCCTTCGCTCGCCTGTGATCCATTGGGATGAAGCCCGTTCCAGCCCTGGTCGGGCTGTGCTCCGCTATACATGGGCCGCCCCCAGCGATCATACACATCCAGCAAAAATGTCTCTCCACCCTGATATCTCACCAGATAGGTGTCCTGTATGCCATCGCCATTGGGAGTAAACACATTCGGAATCTGCAAATTGGGATCGAGTACCTGATACAAAATGGTGGTGTCGCTCACGCAGCCCCCCGCATCGGTCATCCTCAAGGTAACGGGATAGACCCCAGCCTCCTCAAAATGGTGAACAGGATTTTGCTCTCCTGAACTGCCGCCATCGCCAAAGTCCCAGAAATAGCTGGCTGCATCGGCTGCATTTGCCCGGAAATTTACCGTCCCAAAAGGAAGGTACAAACTGCTGTCGGAGTCTGGACTCGACGTGAAGCCTGCGATTCCTCTGCCAAATACCACCACAGGCAAGACGTCACTCGTAGCTGTACATCCTCCTGTGCCTATCACCGTGAGGCTCACTTCATACACGCCGGGCTCTGTGAAGATGTGGGTGGGATTTGGTTCGTTGGAAATCTGCGATTCATCTCCAAAATACCAGATATAAGCCCTGGCATTGTCTGCCTGCTCAAAGAAAGCCACCTCAAGATCTGCGCAGCCTTCTGCGAGCGAGCTGGCAAAATCTGCCAGTGGGGCTGGATTTACGGTCAGGCGCAGGGAGTCTGAACCGCTACACCCCACCTCTTTAGCCACCACACGGTAGGTAATAGATTGATCAGGTGCGGCCATTGGTGTAGCTGAGCCGGGGTCGCTCAGGCCTGTGGCAGGATACCAGATAAAGGTGGCATTGCCTCTGCCGCCTATGGCGGTCAGCTGCACCGAGTCTCCCGCACAAAAGCGCGATGTGTCGGCACGCACAGATACTTGCACTGCCTCGATCACATCAATCTTGACGATGTCGGTGCTACTGCAAGCACCAGAGCTCACGATGAGTTCATACACAATCGTCTCTGTCGGGGACGCCAGTGGATTGGGGATGTATTTGCCCGATAGAAACTGATTATTCGTCCACTCATAAAAAACGGGCGCGATGGCACTGCCACCCAGCATGGTATGACCTCCTTGCATTTGGAGGGTATCGCCAAAGCAAAGCGTTGTGTCTGGCCCCGCATCTGCCATTGGCGTAGGATTCACATGCACCGTCACATCATAGACAAAGCCTTCGCAGCCAAAACTAGACACGGCGTAGAGCTCATAGGTGGTGGTTTGTGTGGGGAATGCCAATGGTTTGGAGGCATTGGGATCACTCAACCCAAGAGCCGGTGACCACTGAAAATGGTAGGTGGAACTCGTATCGCCTCCGGCCACGCCGCTAAATGCAATGGTGTCTCCAGCACAAATCTCGTAGGCAATACCAGGATCGGCAGTTGGCAGGGTGCGCACATTCACCGTGGCAGAATCGGCTTCACTAGGGCAACCATTGGACCAGGCCACGAGGAAGTAGGTCGTGGTTTGCGGTGGGGATGCCATTGGGGCTTTCTGTGAGGAGTCTTGCACACCCGTGGAGGGTGTCCACACATAGGTGTAGGTCGGTCCGGCCTGACTGGCAAAGCCCAGCAACATGGTGGAGTCGCCGAAGCAAACATCCAAGTCGGGACCGGCTTCTACGGTTGGTCGCGCTTTGATAAAGACCGTGACCGTACTCAGCGTGTCGAGGGTGGTATTGTCACTGGTACAGCCATTGATTGATCCCACGATCACGGTATAGATCGTGGTCGTGTCGGGAGCTGCATAGGGGTCAATCACCGTGGGGTTGCTCAATCCCGTAGCGGGGATCCACTGATAGGTGTAGGGCCCGGGAGCCTCTATGGGGTTGAGGATGGTGCACCCAAGTTTGGTTCCGGGGCCGCCTTCGCAGAGATATTGGTCTGGGCCAGCATCGGCAATGGGCAATCGCTTCACATTCACCTGAATCCCGTCAATCTCACTTGTACAGCCGTTTTTGTCGGTAATCTGCACGTAGTAAATCGTGGTGTCGGTAGGATTGACGATGGGATTGGAGATGGAAGGACTACTCAGGCCACATTGACCTGGATTGCTGCACCACCACTTGTAGTAATAAGGGGCTGCACCACCAATCGGTGTGGCGTTGATCTGTACGCCTCCGCTTCCTTCACAGAAAGAGGTATCTCTGCCAGCAAAAGACATGAAGGGCGTATTTACCTTGATCCAAACCGTGTCTTTTGTCTCTTTGAATGGCGGACAAGTCTCTTTGTCTATTCCGGTAATGATGCTGCGGTACACCGTGCCTCCGTTTGAGCAATCAGACAGAAAACAAACCGTGCCAGTGATAGAATCATTCCCAATATTGATGCTCAGGGTTGTGAGCGTGAGGGTAGATCCAAACCAGTCCTGGAATTCTGCGGTGTAGGTCATGCCATTATCGGGGGTTTGATCAGCGATGAAAAAGTCATAGCAGATCTGGTCTCCGATCTCGATATAGACCGTGTCCCCAACTGCATTGAGGCCAGTGAGATCGTGGCTCACGACTGGCGGAATGGTCAGTGGGTCGCTGATTTTGATATACACAGTATCGAATGCCTGCTTTTCGTTGTTGCAATCAGCGTCATCTTCTACCCCGACAATCAATTCTACCAACTGCCCCTCGTAATCACATCCGGGTGTCCAGCATACCTGCGCCAGCACCGGATTCACACCTATAAAAGAGAAGCTTGGTCCATTGGGGTCGGAGAAAATAGGGCTCACGGTGAATGGCGTAAGAATATCGCCCGTATTGATATCAGAAAAATTGATATTGAAACAAATGCTATCGGTAGCATCCACAAAAATGGTGTCTCCCACTACGGTGAGGCCATTGAAAAAGGTACTGGCCACAGGCGCTGCATTTGGCGGCAGATTCACCTGGATATAGACCGTGTCGGTAATCGTGACCGATTGGTTACACACTGCCTGATCTTCTACCGCCAACACCAGCGGAATCACCGCTCCGATCAACTCGCAGCCTGGATTCCAGCACACAGTTCCAGTCACTGGGCTGCTGCCGGAAGTAGTCACTACTGGTGGATTGGGCCCGGAGAAAATCGGCCCAAGAGGAGTGACACTCACCGGATCTCCATTAGGATCGGCAGCGACGAAGGAGTAACAAAATGGCGTATTGGCATTGATAAAGATCGTGTCGTTGCTAAACAGGTTTCCAGCAAGATTGGAAACAATGCTAGGTCCAGCATTGGCGGGAGGCGCGATGTTCACATAGACTGTATCTCTTGCCAGGCCAAGGCTGTTGCAGGCCCCGGGGTCCTGCACTCCAACGATGAAGGGAATCACCTGATTCACAAAGTCGCAGCTCGGTGTCCAGCAGATAGAAGCAGTAAGCGGGTTGCTCCCATTGGTGGTAACCACCGGGGCGTTGGCATTGCTGAAAATAGGACTTAGGGGCTGAAAGCTCAGGCTGGCATTGGCATCAGGATCTGTGGCGGTGAAGGTGAAGCAGAGATTATTCAGCGCCTCCACATAGATGGTGTCATTGCTGAAGATGTTGCCATTCAGGTTGGTGACAATGCTTGGCGGATTATTGGGCGGCGGAACTACCCTCACATATAGGGTGCGGGTAGAAGGCAATGCATTGTTGCAAGGAGAAAGGTCCTGTGCACCTAGTTTTAACTCCACCGTTTGCCCAGAGAAAGAGCAATCGGGAGTCCAGCATACCTGGCCAGTTACTGGGTTGGTACCGGAGACAGTGAGGGTAGGACCATTGGCTGCATTGAATACAGGGCTGAGTCCAAAAGCCGTGACTACGTCATTGGCATTGGGATCAACAACAGTGAAGGGGAAGCAAAAATTATTCAATGCCTGCACAATGATCGTATCATTGCTCACAGTGAGCCCACTGAGGTTGGGGGTAATGATGGGTGGCTGATTGGGCGGCACCGTCACTTTGATCCAGACAGTATCAAAGACGTTAGAGAAATTTTGACAGGCGGCTTGGTCGTAGGCCCCGATAATGAGGGGTATGAGCTGCCCATTGTAGGCACAAGCGGGAGTCCAGCACACTTGTCCGAGAATGGGATTATTGCCACTAAAGGTAAAGGTAGCTTTAGGGGGGAAGAAATTACCATTGCCAAAGGGAGCCGACACGGTATAGGCGGTCAGTACCGCATTGGCAACTGGCGTGGTTACGGTCACGTCATAGCAAAAGGGAGCCCCTGCGGTGACAAAAATCGTGTCTCCGATGAAGTTGGTGCCTGCGAGATTGTGCGAAATGTTGGGTGGCACGCCCGGCGGGAGACAGGGAATAATATGAATCTGAAAGTCGCGCCTGTTTTCGGAGAGCAACACGCCATTTCGATATTCAAATACCGATATCGCAAATACGAAGATCCCGATCTGATTAGGCGTGACGGTGATAAATCCGGTTTGGGGGTCGATAATGAAATTATTGGAACCAAAGGGATTGGTAAAGCCATATCCGGGCGCAAAGGCTACAGAGTTGTAGGGAGGGGGCCCCATCAGGTTATTGAAAGGGTCCACCGTGGGAGAGTTTCCACCCGATTGAGGATTCCCAGTACCTTGCCCAGAAAAATTGGTGCCCGTATATGGATTCACCAGCGAGTAAACCAAAGAATCGCCATCTACATCTGTGGCTGAATGATCAAAGTTAAAGGGCTGATTGACGCAGAGAAAAATCGGAGGCACCTGATCAAAGATCGGCATGTTGTTGCAATTCGCATTTACTGTGCCTGGCACGCGTGCCAGGAAGGTGATGCCCTCCTGTAGTGGCACAAGCAGGTTGTCGATATTTTGGTTGCGGCAGCAGCGAGACCAACCCAGATTATAGCCGTTAGCATTGGGCGGAAGGGTGATTTGGGTGCGGTAAATCCCTTCCTCCACACAAATGTTGGGAATGACAGCCACGCAAGCGCTCCAATTGGTTGGTTGGATCTGTGGCGTAGTTGGGGGCACCGGGATATTCACCGTCTGATAAATGGTGCCATTGGCAGCATTGAAAATGAAAAGCGTAATATTCAGGTCATAAGGAGCCTGACCGTTGATACAGTCACGATAGAGCTTCAGCGTTACCTCATACTTATTAGTGAGAGAATCAACGCATTCATAGTATAGCTCTGCCCCTACAATATGGGTTGCCTGGAGGCGGCTTCCCCCAAGAATGCCTCCAAGTAAGAGAAATATCATCCACAATCGCTTCATGGCCTGGCGATATTTATGTTAAGTAAAAAAAATTATCTGGGGGAAACGTTCAATCCATATAATTCAGACTACGTAGTGAATGCTTTGTTTTGTAAGAGACGGAAAAAAGATGCTCAATGCTGCACTTACGGAGGTTTTTGGGTCCAGAAGATAATCAAATTCTTTGGAGAACCGTAGGCTATTTTTGTAGTTACGTATGATCGGGAGTAAAACAACTCCCTCGGCTTGTTCCCCCCAACTCTGACAGAGATTTTTTCTTTCATTTTCCTTTGGGGTACTTGCATCAGATTAGTAAAGCGTATCTTCGCGGACGGTATGGCAGATATCCCAACAATGAGCGTCATCCAGGCACCAATCGAGCAGGAGTTGGTGTACTTTGAGAAGTACTTCCGGTCAGCGATGCGTAGTAATGTAGCATTGCTCGACCGCATTACGAGCTACCTGATGAAGCGCAAGGGCAAGCAAATGCGGCCCATGCTTGTGCTACTGTCTGCCCGCCTGTGTGGTGGGATCAATCCCTCCACCTATCGGGGCGCTGCCCTCGTAGAGTTGCTTCACACCGCATCTCTCATTCACGACGATGTCGTGGACGATTCTGACAAGCGAAGAGGCTTCTTTTCCATCAATGCCCTTTGGAAAAATAAAATTTCAGTCCTCGTCGGTGACTTCCTCCTGTCTCGCGGCATGCTCATGGCACTTGAGCACGATGATTTTCAACTGCTCAAAATCAACTCCAAGGCCGTCAAGCTCATTGCAGAGGGGGAGCTCCTTCAGCTCGAAAAAGCACGTAAGCTCAATATTGACGAGGCCGTATATCTCGACATAATCCGACAGAAAACAGCATCGCTCATCGCCGCTTGCTGCGAAACAGGAGCCGCATCTGCTACGGATGACCCAGATCTCATCGAAAAGATGAGACTCTTTGGCGAAAAACTCGGAATTGCTTACCAAATCAAGGATGATCTTCTCGATTATGGAAAAGATGATATCGGAAAACCCCTCGCCATCGATATCAAAGAAAAAAAAATGACCCTGCCCCTCATCCATGTACTCAACAAATCTTCCTGGGGCGAGCGCAGAAAGCTCATTAACATCGTCAAAAACCACAATCAGGACCCCAAAAAGGTGCAATGGTTGATCGATTACGTATTCGCCAACGGAGGAATTGACTATTCGCATCAAACGATGAACGAATACTTCGATGAGGCACGCGCTTTGCTACTCACACTTGAAGATTC
>JANQTF010000141.1:12030-19203 GCA_030731845.1 Bacteroidia bacterium
CCTTATTTTACTGCCGAAATCAAACGCTGAATTAATTTGACGATTATGAAATTCAAGTGGATCGCAATGGTAATGGTAGCCGGCATGTTCATGTTCGGTTGCGAAGAGGCTTCTTCTGCTGCTAACAAAGTTGAGCAGGCTGCTGAAGCTACAGGTGACGCAATGGAAGAAGCCGGTGAAAACGTTTCTGAAATGGCATCTGACGCAGTTGACGCTGTTGACTCTACAATGGATTCTGCTGCTGAGGCTGTAGAAGAAGCTGTAGAAGGTCACAACTAATTGCTGCTGTTACCAGCAAAAGCACAGTCCGCCATTGGCGGACTTTTTTTTGTCCATGCTTATTCCCCCTTCACAGGCCGCAATTCCGCCAATTCCCCCTTACGAGCCAGGCGCCGAACCAAATTGCCCGTGATATTGAGAAATTCTGCCTCGGTGATCATACCCACGAGGTTGCCGTTTTTGAGCACAGGCAAACACCCGATTTGATTCTCCTGCATCAGCTCCATCGCCCGAATGATCGTATCGTCGGGAGAAATCGTCACGGGATTGGAATGCATCACCTCACTCACCGTGAGGGAGGCGTTGTCTTTATCAGCCTGAAAAGCCGATGCAATGAAGCGCAACAGCATCCTCATTGTGATCAGGCCCACGAGCATGCCTTTGCTATCCTCCACCGCCACATGCCGAATGCGGCGCCAATCCATCAGTGTGGCTGCCAAATCAATGATGTCGTCTTCCTGAACCGTAATCAGATCAGTTTGCATAAACTCCTCGACCAACAACGCGGTAGGTTGATAGTCCACCTCCTCTGAGCAAGCAAGCTCCCACTTGTGCACAGGTGTGCCCTCATGCTGATGGGTATAGATAGACGAAGTGATCGAAGTGATGATTTCATCTCGTGGCAATCCCTGCTTCGACAACTTATTGAAGGACTGTAGCATCCACTTCGACCCGGTGTTGCGGCTCTCCACCCGCTCTTGGATGATGCCCAGGTAGCTATCCATGTCTTCTTTGGTAATTCCCTGCTTGCTCAATCCATGCCTGGCCACTGGCAGAAGCTGCTCCAAAATGAGCTGAGATGGCGAGATTTTTTTGTCATTTACCCAGGTAAACTGTGTATCCATCCCAAAGCGGGCAGCGGCAAAAAAATTGGCTTTGGCGTCGTTGAAGTCCATCACCTTGCTGATATCTGGATATTCATCCTCCATGCCGTTCATAAGGCCGAGCCAGAAAGCGGCGTTGGCCATGGCATCTGGGAGGCTGGGGCCGGCTGGAAACACCCGGTTTTCGATGCGCAAATGTGGCTGCCCGTTGGGCGAAATGCCGTAGCAGGGCCGATTCCAGCGATATACGGTCGAGTTATGAATATTGAGGGCCCGAAGCCGTGGGGTGATTCCCTGATTCATTTTGTCAAATACATCCTCATCCACATCCGTAACGAGGAGCACTTTGAAGCGAGCCACGTCTTCACGGTAGATTTCCATGAGCGAGTCCTTGAGCCAATCGTTGCCAAAAGTGACGCGCGGGCTGCGGTCGCGGAAGTGCTCTGTGAGCGTGCGAATGTCGATTGACTGCTGAAAGAGGGCGATGCGTGTCTCTTTCCACAATCTTCTTCCGAAGAGCATGGGCGAATTAACCGCCGAGGAAAGCACAGGCCCCGCGAGTGCCTGAGCAAAATTATATCGCTGCACAAACTGTGCAGGGGTCACTTGCAGGTGCACCTGAAAGCTGGTGTTGCAGGCTTCGAGCATGGCCGTGTCCTGCTTCAGGTGAAGCTCGTCTATCCCGTTGATTCTCAACTCAAATGCCTCCCCGCGAAGCTGTTTCAGGCCATCCATCAACGCCTTGTAGCGATCGAGTGGGGTGATATTGGCGATCTCTACATCAGCTTTGCGAATCGTGGGCAGAATGCCCGACATGATGAGCTTGGCGCCCAGCCCATTCACTTTTTCCTCGGCCCGATTGAGCGTGTCGCGCAGGTTTTGGTGCATCTGCGAAAGGGAGTTGCCAGAAAATGGGAGTGGGGCGAGATTGGCCTCCAGGTTAAAATTGGCAAGCTCAGAAGTAAAAGATGGATCGCCGATGGCCTCAAGTGCCTCCAGATTTACGTGTTTGGGCTTCCAAAAGCGATCTACCAGACACATCTCTTGCTCTGCACCAATTCGCAGGGGATCTGTTTCAAACCATTCCTCTCTCAGCATGCGCTCCAGAGCAGCAGTGTCTTTCAGCAAAAAACGCATAAACTGCTGCTGCTCTTGTCGGGTGCGCACGGATGTTACATTCAGATCTCCCATACTTTTTTGTCAATGCGGTAGTAGCCCTCAGGTGAAACGAAACTTGGTACTGAATCAAGTTAGGGAAAAACAGCTTTTTGACAAGGGTTTTTAGTCTCTATATATCCCAATTAATTCACAACTTCTCTCCAAAGCCTTTCGTATTTTCGTGTTATGGAAGAATTCTCCTTTGACCTTCATTCTGAATACAAACCTGCGGGCGATCAACCGGAAGCCATCAGGCAGCTCACCGAAGGGGTGATGAACAACGAACCCCACCAAACCCTGCTTGGGGTCACCGGGTCTGGAAAGACCTTCACCATTGCTAATGTCATTGCCAACACCAACCGGCCTACCCTCATCATTAGCCACAACAAAACCCTCGCTGCGCAGCTATATGGCGAGTTTAAAGAGTTTTTTCCGAATAATCTGGTCGAATATTTCATTTCCTACTACGACTATTATCAGCCAGAGGCATTCATCCCTTCCAGCAATACCTACATCGAGAAGGATCTTTCCATTAATCAGGACATCGAAAAGCTGCGACTCAGGGCCACCACTGCCCTCATCTCGGGCAGGCGCGATGTGATCGTCGTGGCCTCCGTTTCCTGCATTTATGGTATCGGAAAACCAGAAGATTTTGAGGCGAATATTTACTATTCCAATATTGGGCAGGTAATCACGCAAAACGCTTTTCTCGATCGCTTGGTGCGCCTTTTCTATAGTCGAATTCAGCATGCGCTCGAACCTGGAAAGTTTCGCGTGAAAGGCGACACTGTCGATGTATATCCTGCCTACGACGACTTCGGTGTGCGATTCGTGTTTTTTGGGGATGAAATTGAGCGAATCGAGCGTTTTGAAATTGAATCAGGAAAAAAAGTAGAAGCCCTGCGCGATTATACCCTGTATCCTGCCAACCTCTTCGTGACCAGGAGAGAATCTGTGAATTCTTCTATCGAGCAAATTCAGGAAGACCTCATGAAGCAGGTCAAATATTTTGAAGATCAGGGAATGTACATGGAGGCCAATCGCCTCAAGGAGCGCACCGAGTTTGACCTTGAAATGATGCGCGAGCTCGGCTACTGCTCGGGCATCGAAAACTACTCCCGCTATCTCTCACAGCGTGAGCCTGGTAGTCGGCCATATTGCCTCCTCGATTATTTCCCCGAAGATTTTCTCCTTGTCCTCGACGAAAGCCACGTCACCATTCCCCAGATCAGGGGCATGTATTCTGGTGACCGACAACGCAAGCTCACCCTCATTGAGCATGGATTTCGCCTGCCATCTGCCCTCGACAACCGTCCACAGCAGTTTGATGAATTCAATTCTCTCCTCAGCCAGGTCGTGTACATGAGTGCCACCCCCTCTGACTATGAGCTCGAGATCAGCGATGGCGTGGTAGTGGAGCAAATCGTGCGCCCCACAGGCCTGCTCGATCCTCCGGTCGAGGTAAGGCCCTGTGGCAATCAGGTAGATGACTTGCTCGAAGAGGTGGACGAAGAAGTGAAACGAGGTAACCGCGTGCTCGTGACCACCCTCACCAAGCGCATGTCGGAAGAACTCACCAAATACCTCCACGACCTGAACATCAAGGCCCGCTACATTCACTCTGACATTGATTCCCTGGAGCGGGTAGATATTTTGAGAGATTTGCGCGAAGGTGTATTCAACGTCCTTGTGGGTGTAAACCTTCTGCGAGAGGGGCTCGACTTGCCCGAAGTGGGCCTTGTCGCCATCCTCGATGCCGACAAAGAAGGCTTCCTGCGATCAGGACAATCCCTCATCCAGACGGCAGGCCGCGCCGCCCGACATCAGGACGGGCGCGTGATCTTGTATGGAGACAAGATCACCCAATCCATGAAAAAATTGATCGACGAAACCGATTATCGTCGTGCCAAGCAAATCCAATACAACGAGCTGCACGGCATCACGCCCACATCCGTGAAGCGCCAATCCCGCGACGTATTCGAAAAAGCCCTCGGCAACCGCGCCAAGACCTATGAAGAATTTGAGGAAAAAGTATCTGTTGCCGCAGAAGCAGCTGCTGAATACATGAATGAAGACGAGATGAAGAAAAAAATTGCCAACATCAGGAAGCAAATGGAAACCGCCGCCAAAGACCTCAACTTCGTAGAAGCTGCCCGCCTCCGCGACGAAATGTTTGCCTACCAGGGAATGCTCAAAGAGCGGCGATAGAGATTCCTAACGCGAAAAGAAACATCCTCCCCAAACCTATTCCCGCTTCGTCCCGTGAAACGGGATTCGGCCAGCGCACAGGCCAACCCACAAGGAGGGGCTTAAGAATTGCTTCCCCTCAAAAGTTGGCTGCGTTTCCTAACGCGCTCCTCTTAACGCTGCCTAATCAGCTATTGATTCTGCCAGCCTTCTTGAGAATATTTTTGCCCCTTCGTAGTTCACATGAGTAGTATTGAAGAATAGCGAATCCTCTTCTATAATGCTCCGAAGGTCTATGACCTCCACGTTTGGAAAACGACCAACTTCCTCAAGATAGGCATTGATTTCCTCTATGTTGATGAATGACTCGATCACCGACTTATGATAGGGCGCTATGACAAGGTATATTTTCCTGGTAGTGGATTGAATCAACTCATGAAATCGGTCTCTTAGGGTATCCCCCGAACTATATTGAGCAGGATATTTATAACGCTCCTCTACCAGCTTCTCGAACTTATCTGCTGGCAAAACCCCTAATTCAAAACTTCCGCCCCGATCCGTTTTCTTGGTTATCTGCATACGTTCGGATACAGCAAGCCTTGTATAGTCCTCAAACCATCCAAAGTATTTTACCACAGGAATATAAAAAAGTGGCTCTACTTCCTCGCCCATCAACTCCTTTGTTGCAGAGAAATTTGGCAAATAATTGCCTTTGTCACCCAGATTACTTTTGAATCCCGTCAACCCAAAATCAATGATGATGTCCGAGGTTTTGCTCTTTTTTAGCTCATTTTCCAAAAAAAACAACCACACATTTGCTTGGGTTCCCTGGATTCCATAATTGTAGTATTGGTCCCCCAAAATGGAGGGAACATAGCCACCATCTGCCCTTGAGGAACCAAAAATTGGGATTTCATCTTCATGAAGTTCTGTCAGGTGCCTGTTGATCTTTGATGCCCCGTGGATTTCGGATGAAAAAATCACACGCTCTTCCAGCAGCTTCGTAAGGGCAAATCCTATCGAGAGCACCACAAACATGGTCGTCAGCAGAAATAGAAAGTAGTTCCTAAAACTGGAAGTAGATGAACTCTGTTTCTCCATTTATACCGAGCGTTAAAATCAACAGAAGGATAGCGACATTGAACATGAGAGACTGCGAGACTCTCTTGAAATCAAGATCCTCGGGGAGCAGATAGGTAGCAAACAATAACCCGATGGTCAGGACACTAAGCAGAAAATTGACGGGGCCTTCGTAGGCAAATAGCTGAGCCATGTTGATCGAAAGATCAAAGGAGATCAGCTTTTCGATCATCAAAAATGAATCCCCTACAGAACTGGCCCGGAAGAAAATCCAGGCAAAGCACACCAAAGCATACACAAACACGATGTTGAGGATCCTTCGGATCAAACCTGGATCACCTTGATCAGGAACTTTTTCTTTATAGATGAGATAGATCACCTGGAATATCCCATGCAAAGCTCCCCAAATGATGAAGGTCCAGTTGGCTCCGTGCCAAAGCCCACTCACCAAAAAGACGATCATCAGGTTGGCATAGTACCGCGGAATCGAAACCCGGTTTCCTCCCAACGGAATATACACATAGTCCCGAAACCAGGTGGACAAAGAGATATGCCACCTTCTCCAAAATTCTGGAACTGTCTGAGACAAATAGGGTCTTCGGAAATTGACCATCAGCTCAAATCCCAGAAGTTTAGCGACTCCTCTTGCGATTAATGAGTACCCCGAAAAATCACAATAGATTTGGAAAGAGAAAAAGATCACTCCTAGCGCGATGGTGATGCTATTCTGATCAGCAGGATTGGAAAAAACTGAATTTACATAAATCGCCAACCGATCGGCGATCACTACTTTTTTGAAAAAGCCATACACAATCAGATTCGTTCCCTGGATCGCATTTTTGAATGAAAAGTCGCGCCTGGAGAAAAACTGTGGCAACAAATTGGATGCTCTCTCAATCGGGCCTGCCACCAATTGAGGGAAAAAGGCGACAAACGTAGCAAAGCTCACAAAGTCATTGGTAGGCGTTAATTTTCGGTAGTAGATATCGATTGAATAGGACAGGGTCTGAAATGTGTAGAATGAAATGCCAACCGGGAGAATAATCTCCAGTGTCCAGGTATTCATTTCAATGCCCAGACCAAGCAAGCCTTCCCTCAACGAGTCGGCAAAGAAGTTGTAATACTTAAAGAAACCCAGCAAGCCAAGATTCACCCCGAGGCTGATCCATAAAAATAATTTTCTGGTCGCCGGCTTTTCTGCCCTATGAATTTCCTTGCCGATAATGAAATCTACCAGCGTGCTAAAGGCGATTAGCGAGAGGAAACGCCAATCCCACCATCCATAAAAAAAATAGCTGGCTATCAGCAAGAATACATTCTGAGCCTTTAGATCAGCACGGGATAGACTCCAATAGATCAAAAAAACTATCGGAAGGAATATTACAAACTCAAAAGAGTTGAAAATCATAGCCGCAGGTAAAGGGGTAGCTAAACGGAAGAGGTTGTCAAAACATTCCAAAAGCGAAAATGCATTCCTTATACAAAAGATCTATACAATTTTTTGATAGTTCTTACACGAACTCCTCCCACAAGCCCTCAGCGTTGCCCACGCGCGTCCCAAAAGTTGGAAGCCTTTCCTAACACGAAAAAAAACATCCTCCCCAAACCTATTCCCGCTTCGTCCCGTGAAACGGGATTCGGCCAG
>JANQTF010000142.1 GCA_030731845.1 Bacteroidia bacterium
CCCCCGCCAAATCCCCAATTGGGGCCTTGGATGGAAGCGGGCTTTTGAGCCCTGTTGCTATCGAAATAGCAATCGGTGAGGGTGCAATGCTGTTGGTTATAGAAAAACAACATCAACGCACCGCCCTGATACATCGAGAGGTTGTTGTGAAACTCCGAGCGTGAAATACTCACCGATCCGTTGGTGGCTTTGGCTCCATCCACCGAGATAGCACCGCCACCATTGCTATTGGTCAGCGTGGATAATGCCTGATTGCCTGCAAAATAGGAGTCCTCCACCACAAGCTCAGATTGCAGGGATTTGATGGCTCCGCCATCATTTCCCTGATTGTTGAGAAAGGTGCAGTTGAGCACTGTGAGCTCGGCTTGATGCACACGTATGGCTCCGCCGCCATCTTCGGCACCTGTGGCAGCACACACGTTGTTGGTAAATGTGCAGCCAGATACAGTAAGCACCGTGTTCTGAAATTTTGCACAAATGGCCCCGCCTTTAAAAACTGAAGTGCGGAAATTATGGAAGTTGAGGTCGAAAATTTTCAGCTCAGGCCCGCCATTGAGGTAGAGACAGCGAATGTCATTGGGGCCACTACGTTGCAGGGTTGCGCCATTGCCGATGATCACCAAATCAAGTCCTGCTACATCATTGGTGATGGCAGGCAGCGCATTTGGCCCATCGTTGTTGATGGTATTATTGGCCGTGGTGAAGGTGTACAATCCTCCTAAGGCGAGGAAAATGGTATCAGCCTCGTCGTTGCCATTGGCAGTCTGGAGGGCAGAAATGAACGAGCTCACATCACCATTGGGGATGGTGAAATTGGCAGAATAGGATGCAATAGGAAGGGAAAGGACAATGAATGCGAAGATCCTGTTCATAACAAATTTGGGATTAGTTATCAGGATCAAAAGGGGAGGAAAAGCCGAAAAGCGAAAAAGTTATTGGTGAATAAAGAGAGGACAAAGAGCGAGACCATTACTCGGGCTATGCTGCGCGAATAATCAAATATTAAAAGATCATGCTTTAAAAGCAAGGTCAATCTTTGGTTTTCGGTTCCTGGCTGAAATATTCCATATTGTGAAACAAAAAAAGATCCCCAGATCTGAAGCGGGGGAATACCGATCAGAACCGGGGTGAGGGTACTTCCATGGCTGAAGTAGGGAAGGCAAAAGTCTCAAGACTTCCTATGATAAGCCGAACTTCGGGTATCGGAGTGACAGTTACGGTCACTCAATGAATAGCTGCCTGATTTTTTACCCATTTTTTGAGAACTTCAGGCCTGTGGAGGTGCCAATGTCCCGGCAAACCGAGCAAAAATCGGCCGATTCCTGTCCAATTGAGTACGGGAATCTCCGCTCTTACGGGAAATTCGGGATTGTCCTGAAAGGTGAGAAGCGGCATTACGCCATAGTATTCTTCACGAAATAAATTGGCCGCATAGATACTGAAAGACACCTCGACGGTTTCCCAGTCCGTGCCTGTCCAGCCAAAGAGGTCCACAAGTGGAAATTCTCCCTCATAGGTGGCATCCTCGTCCAAAAGCTCAAGATCTTCGGCACGGGACAACTTGAAGGTTTTCACCGTTTCGCTTTCCGGCTCATAGGCGGCAAACAGCCCGCCAGCTTCGCTGAGATGCAAGGGCTCCACGAACCGGTCAGAAACTGTATTACTATTGCTGGATCGATAGCCAAACAGGCGCACACATTTCCGGTCTTTCATGGCCTCTCTCAACACGCCAAGCATGTAGGCAACCGGAGCCCGAAAATGTTGCCTTTCTCTCGCGCCAGGCCGGAGCGATTGCTCAAGCCGCGTACGCAAATCCAAGGACAGCCCATCAGGATCGTGCAGTGACTGGAGTACATCACACAGGTACACAACTTCCTGGGGTTCCAGCCTGAATTGGATGGAGGTGGAATGGGCGCTTTGCGCCAGAAGGTAGCGGTGTTTTTTATCGAGCTCAATGCTGTAGCCCATGTTTTGAAGCCGATCGAGGTATCGATAAATGCTTTTGGGTTGGACTTCGAGAAGGGTGCAGAGTTGTTTTACCGTGCAGCCTGGCCGCCGGGCCAACAACATGAGGAGGCGATCGAGTTTTTGTTGAACATCTGTTCTGGCCATGGTCGTGGTTGGTTGCTTGGTATTCAAACATACACAATCGGCGAAAAGCCTATGCCATTTTTCTTGAAAATTCTCGTCGAATGGTCAAGTCTATGTCCAGACAATTGTTATCTCGTCTAATTCGGTAGAATTGGAAGTGAGTGCAGTCTGAAAGCCTTTGCCGTTGTTTGCGATTTGATACAAGTTTCGGACATCGCCCTATGGTTTGACAAGGGCGAAAATGTCAGTCGCCAGGCGTCCGGGCGATAAGCCAGTATTTGCCATGACGGGCCAGGATTCAATCTGCAAAGCGGCTCGAACTCCGGCAGCCAGGGGCAAGGGCCTTCAAAAAATGCTGACGCATATCGGCGGTCACCTTTGTCTGAGGCCTACAAAGGCCCCAAGAGGCGGAAAGACTTCCTGTAATGGTATTTTTTTCGACTATAATGAAGACGAACACCTACCCCTTAGCTCCTCATTTTTGGAGACATTCATCATCGCGCTACTTACTATATAACTTACCCGCACAATGAATCTATATTTTCCCTTCCATCGCAGCGGTACTTTCCTGCTGTTGGTCTGCCTGACACTAGGGCTTCCGCTTGCTCTCCGGGCGCAAACGCCACTTTATGTGAGCCACTGGACCAGTGCCAGCGACCCCAACCTCACATCCGGCTCGGCCGGAACCGTATCTACCATGACACTAGATAGCGTGTGCAGCCAAATGCGCATTTCGGTGACCGATACGCTCAATGCGCCGTTGCTTGCCTTCAATGCTTATCAAATCGATCCTGTGGACAATGGCGGGAACCAAATCACCGACCTCTCCGGCAATATGCGCATCTACTTTCGGGTGAGAAGCCCCAAATCGGTGCGGCTCGCTGTGCAACTCCGCTCTGGCGGTGGAGGCAGTGCCGAACGAACAGATCGGGTAGAGTTTATTGTTCCTGCCGATACCAGCGCATGGAGTGAATATATCTTTGAATTTACCCCCGCCAACCTCGCAGGCTTTGATTCTACCAACTTGCGCGATATCTGGTTTTTCCTGGATCGGGGGGTGAATAATTTTGCTGGAAATGAATTTTACCTCGACTATGTCTCCATTGGAGCCGCTCCCGATAGCGCTACTTTCTCCGATTGCCTCGATCCTGTGCAGCCGCCTGTTGCTACAGGTCCCCTTTACACGCTGCATTGGTCGAGTCAGGGCGATGCCCTTTTCTCTGGAAATGCAGCTGCCGTGACCACCCAGGTGGTCGATTCGGCGTGCAGCCAACTGGCCGTTTCCGTTACTGATCCTGTCAATGCGCCCCTCACGGCTTTTACCGCCCTGATTCTCAATCCGCTCGATAGTGCTGGAAATGACGTTGTGGACCTTTCCGGCAATTTGAATGTGAACCTGCGCATGCGCAGCAGAGACAGCGTGATGGTAGGCTTCTTGTTGCGCTCAGGCGACGGCACCGCAGCGTTTCGCTCGACCTTGCAGGAGCAGCTCCTCCCTGGCGATACTGCCTCCTGGACCAATCTCAGTTTTGTGGTGAATGCCAGCAACCTGGGAGGATTTGATTCTACTGATCTGCGTGATGTGTGGATCTATCTGGACAGAGGAACGAATAATTTTGCGGGGAATGAGGTCTATTTCGACTATCTGAGTATCGGTGGAATTCCAGATTCAGCCCTAAATTCTCCCTGCTTCACAGACACAACAAGCGGTGGAGGGGGTGACACCACAATGGCTATTCAATACACGTTGCATTGGGCCACGGGCAGTGATGCCCTATTTTCAGGGACTGGCGCTGCCACTCTCACCCAGGCCCTCGATAGTGCCTGTAGTCAACTGCTGATCTCGGTGACCGATCCGGGCAATGTGCCTTTGCCTGCTTTCAGCCCCATCATTGTGAATCCGCTGGATTCTGCCGGGATGGACATTGTGGATCTCTCAGGTGCCACCACCATTCACCTGCGGGCACGGAGCCGCGATAGCGTCATGATTGGCTTCATTGCCAGGTCTGGCGATGGCACCAATGCCTTTCGGTCTGTCCTGCAAGAGCAAGTATTGCCAGGCGACACCCTCAACTGGACCGAGCTAAGCTTCACCTTTGATGCTTCCACCATTGGCGGATTTGACAGCACCGATTTGCGCGACCTCTGGCTTTTTCTGGACCGGGGCACGGATAATTTCGCGGGAAATGAACTCTACATCGACTACTTCGCCATTGGTGAGAAACCCTCTCCCAGCGACAACTCGCCATGTTCTCTCCTGCCTCCTTTTGAATTTCCCTATGTTCTGCACTGGGACACAGCGCAGGATGGCGTTTTTGGGGGTTCTGAGGCCATCAAGCTCACACAGGTGATCGATTCAGCGTGTAGCCAACTTGCTGTGTCGGTGACAGATCCTGTTGGAGATCCTTATGCTGGATTTAGCCCGATGATCATCAATCCGAAGGATCAATTCGGGAATGATTTGGTGGATCTTTCCGGTCAGATGACTTTCTACGTGCGGGTGCGCTCCAAGGAGCAGGTAAACCTGGGCATGGTGCTGAGATCTGCCGGAGGCAGTCAAACTGAGCGCACCGAACCGGTCGAAAGAGTGGTGCCAGCCGATTTGACCACTTGGACCGAGTTGGCTTTTACTTTCACGGGTGCTGATTACGGAACGTTTGACTCCACCGATCTTCGCGATTTTTGGTTTTTCCTCGATCGTGGAGACCCCAATTTCAACGGAAACGAATTTTATTTCGACTATGTCTCCATTGGTAGTCGTCCCGACATGAGCCTCAACTCTGCCTGTGTCGAGACGGTCAGCATAGAAGAGGAAGAGTTGCAGCAATCCCTTCGTGTATTTCCCAACCCCGGTCGCGATAATCAAGCGGTGCAGGTAGAATTTTTTGCCCAAACGGCAGGGAAGTATTCGCTCAATGTGTATGACATTCGGGGGCAGCTTGTGTCGTCTGAGTCCTTCTTCAGCGCTGCTGGCCAGCAAACCCACCACGTGCAGCCACAAGGTTGGGCCAAAGGCTTGTACACCATTCAGCTGATCGGAAACAACCAAAAAGCGCTGAGCAGATGGTTGGTGGAGTAATATCCTCCTGTTTCTGCCCAAAACTCTTCACTCCTTACTTTATGAAACGCCTTCTTTTTTTATTTCTGACTGTCCTGCTATGGATGCCAACGCTTCCTGCCCAGTGGACGTCTTCGCTGGTCTATGAAAATGCGGATGGCTCCCTGAGCTATGTGCGTGACACCGCAGGCAACGTAATTCCTGATTTTAGCCACGCTGGATATATGGGGGGTGGGATAGAAATTCCCACCCTGCTCACAGAAATCACCATTTCTCCCATTCCGGGCGACAACACCGCCCATATTCAGGCGGCGATTGATCAGGCGGCTCTCCTGCCCAAAGATGCCCAGGGGCGTCGAGGTGCTATCCTGCTGAGCGCAGGGCGCTACGAAATCCATGGTACCATTTACCTCAATCAGGCTGGGGTGGTGCTGCGTGGCGTGGGCGATGGGGCCGATACGCTGACAAATACGGTGCTCGTGGGAGTGGGCAATGTGCCCAACCAACGGGAGATCCTCATCGCAGGTGGTGGCTCCTCCACGTCCTGGACCGGGCAGGTGCCCGGCACCAAAACCGATGTCACCAGCGACCGCGTTCTGATTGGGGAGAATAGCTTCACCGTGGCCAATGCCGCTCCTTTCTCTGTGGGCGACAATATCATCCTCTATCATCCCTGCACCCAAGCCTGGATCAATGCTGTGGATGGTGGCGGCACTGCCTCCGAAGACAATTGGACACCAGGCTCGCAACCCTTGGTATTCAACCGCAGGATCACCGCCATTGACGGGAATCTCGTCACGGTGGATGTGCCTTTCTACAATCACCTCGACCGCTCTCTGGCCCAGTCCTACATTTATACCTACAACCGCTCTGGAATTCTTACTCAAATCGGAATCGAAGACTTGCGGATTGATATCCAAACTGCCGGGGGCGACGACGAGGCTCATGCATGGACAGCTGTGAACATGAAGCAAATCGAAGACAGTTGGGTGAGGAATTGTACGTTTCTGCACTTTGGGTTTGCAGGGGTGGATCATGAGACTGCCACCCGCATCACGATAGAAAACTGCAATGCGCTTGACCCCGTAGCCCAGGTAACGGGCTCGCGCATGTATAATTTTAACCTGAGCAAAGCTTGTTCGCAGGTTTTATTTAAAGATTGCCGTGCGAGCAATGGGCGTCACCACTATGTGTCGAACGGCACGAGCTGGGTGTCTGGCTGTGTGTTTTTGCGATGCACCTCGGTAGCGGGCTACACGTCGAGCGAAGGCCACCGACGCTGGAGCATGGGAATTCTCTATGACAATCATGTGGAAGAATCGGTGCGATCGACAGGACTGCGCTTGCTAGCACTCTATAATCGTGGCGACTACGGCACTTCTCATGGCTGGTCTTTGGCTCACTCGGTCGCGTGGAATTGCGACATGAAAAATGGGCAATTGGTGGTTCAAAAACCCCCTACGGCTCAAAACTATGCGATTGGCTGCTCCGGACAAATCAACGGGAACGGCCCTTTTCCCCAACCCGCAGGCTTCATTGAGGGAACAAATCAGGCTGCCATGGCGATTGAATCGCTCTACGAAGCACAGCTCGCCGCTCGCCTCAACGGCCTCGACGGGGTGGTGATCAACACAGGAATTGGCGAGAAGTGGGCCTTTCCGGAATTGCGGATCTATCCCAACCCGGTTGAAGATCGCCTTTATATTGAGGTTGATGCACAATCTGCGGAGCCTGTTTTCATGCAGCTTTACGATGTAGCGGGTCGCCTGATAGTCAGACAGGAATTTGTGTGGCGCACCGAGCTCGACGTTCAGGAAGAGCAGGCTGGCATCTACCTGCTGCATGTTATCCAAGGAGAAAAACAAGGCTGGCGACGGCTATTGAAACGATAGTAGGCAGGTTTTTTGGTTTTGTAGTTGGTGTGGTACACGGGGGTTGGGATGACCAATCTCCGTGATTTTTTTGTGGGGGCCTTATTCTTGAAGATTTAAATACGCACACGCATACCCCAACAACCCACCCAGCACCAATCCTCCACCTGCTGAACACTTTCAATTCTACCGAGGTGCCAGTCGCTACGTGGCTGAGCTGGGAGTTACAAATTTGCTATTTCAGGCCCAAAGTCGAAGCGGGTAGTGATTTGAACCTCGCTAGAACCCGGTGTGCCAATGAGGGTTGCAGGCGCATAGCGACTGTCACCTTTCCGATCCCAAATTCTGCTGCTCCAGGATCTTCAGGCCTTAGTAACAGCTAACCTGTCGTCTCTTCGACAGGGTGAGCGGCCCTACAGTCCGCCCATGCGGGTTTCGTAGAGGGCTTTGCTGTCTGCGATGGTGGTATTGAGATCGGCCATGATGCCGGCTACACGCCCTTCGATGGAGGTGAGGCCCGCATTGATTTCGGAGATTTGGCCCAGAGCGATGGCCACTTCGAGGCTTTTGACAGCGTCGTAGGCTTCTGTGTGCAGGCCACGCAGGCTCTCGATGGCAGCAGCCGTTTTGGCGAGGGTTTTCTCATAGTCGCCGCGAGCGGTTTTGATGGCGTTGGTCAGCTCTGTGCGGGTCTTGGCATCGCCGAGGCTGTTGGTTTGCCGCTCCATGGCGGAAAAAAGGTTCTCCGCATCCATTTTGAGGCCTTCATATTGCTTGTTGAGGTCTTCGACCTCTTTGTTCACCTGTTCCCAATCACCATAAACACGCTTGAATTCTGCGTCCACATTTTTGGCGTTTTCGAGGGCTTGCTCCAGTCCGGTAAGGGTTTCTACCCCATCGGCGACCCGCTCATTGGTCTTTTCCTTCTGGGTTTCAAAACTGGCAATCTGCGCCTGAAATTTGCGCTTGTATTTGGGGAGATCTTCCGGGCTTTTGGAACAGGCCGCAAATACCACAATCAGCAAAGAAAAAAGGAGGCTACGCATCATCGGAAACGGGTTAATGTTTGGTTAAGACGAGGCGCAAGATAATGGTCACCCGGGATAATTGGAAAGAAGATCTTTGCCAATCGCTATCCATCACCGCGATACAGCATTATAGCAGGACCACCAGGCCAACCCTCGTTTGATGCTGGTAAATACCAAGCCAAAAATTGGCCCACAGCGACGTTTGCTGGCGAACAGGGAGATTTGGATTGTTGATTTGATCCCTTCCGGCTGAAAACTCCAGGAATTCCAGGAGGTATTCCATGTCTAACAACAGGTTGCCCTTCACCTTAATTCTTCCCCCTGTTGCCAACCCCAAGGAGGTTCTTGACCGAATGGATTCTCTGAAGAACTGGGTAGAAACAAATGGATTCACTCGGCCATAGGTAAGGCTTTGGTTAACGGATGCGCCAAGCATTGGCCTGATTTTCCAATGTATTGGCCCAAACAGGCGCGTGAATTGGTATCGCCAGGCGATGTCAACCTGATGACTGATTTCGCCATCAAGGAAAACGCCAGTCGAATCTTGCTCTCCCTGGTCTTGCAGGTTGAGGTGGAAGGAGCGCCATTCCAGTTGGTGTTGCCATGTACTGGATGATCCCACTATGATCGCTGGAGCAGGACCATTGACCGAGATCCTGCGGGGGTCCATTTGGTAGGATCCTCCCAGGCTGATTTTGTAGCCACTGATCTGTGAAAACGCTGTATCAGGGCAGGCAGCCATCAGAAGAAGGTACATCCCCATTACTTTGATGGAAAAAGGGAAGCTTGGTGAATAGATCATGGCGATGAAGATAGCGGACGGAGGGAAGCACCTTGGTCCAAAAAGGAATCTCCTTTCGCTCAGGCCCGCCAAACGAAATGAGCCTGAAAGATGTGTACATCTTCCAGGCTCAGGCAAATGTGCGCCGTAGCGAACTGCTGTTGATTACATTCCTTTGAAGAGCGGAACTTGAGACCAGGGTACCCGTGAGAGAATGAGGACAGTGGCGATGATAAAATAAATCGCAGCCAATCTGTGCTTACGGCCAGGCTCACCGGCACGCTTGATCATGCTGCGGCCTACGGTGGCGACTACCACGGCGATGATCATGGTGGTGATGTGCTCCACGGCCCAGAAGCGCAGGGTGGCGTCTTTCATCACGGCTCCCATGCCATTGGCGGTAATGAGGGCCAGGCCTTTGTCGCCAATGAAGTAGAGGATCAGCCCCAACACAAGTTGCAAGTGTATCGAGCCCAAAAAGGACGCGCCAAGCGTGTTGTCGAGTTTTTCGTAGGGTTTGCGACCGAGCCAGCCGATGAGCGCCTTGGCGATCACGACAAGGGCAAGTGCCAGGACAACCCAGCGAAGGTAGGAGTGTGCGTATTGAAGGATTTCCATAGGGAGATAATTTCTAGGTGAAAGACATCAGTCAAAGCTAAGGTTTCCCACGGACTCCCCCAAGATTAACCTTTGAACCCTACTTTTCCGGTGGTTTTGTCTCGTTTTTCGATCAGCACGATGGTGAAATAAATGCCACTTTCGGTGCTGCTCGGCACAATGTATTTGATGGACTCGATTTCTTCTTCAGGAACAAGCTGATACAGGCGCTCGGTGACGTCAAATGTTCCTTTGACATATGCGTCCTGATCTACATAGAGAGAAACGATTTTTTCCTTTTTCATGATGGTCTTGGGTAAGCGTTAATGAGAAAGCGACAGGCTTTCTGTAGGCTTGACACATCCGAAAGGGAAAACGTTACAGCAAATCTTTGAGTTTGTTGTAGAGGGCGTCAATATCAATGGGTTTGGGAAGGAAATCGTTCATTCCCGCTTCGATCACGGCATCATTGGTATGCTTGAATGCATCGGCTGTGAGTGCAATGATGGGGACATGGGGATTGTCGTGGGGGAGATGCTCTGCCCTGATGGCCTTGGTGGCTGCGATTCCATCCATGACAGGCATGTGCAGGTCCATGAGCACGATATCGAATGATTGCTGACGGAGGATGTCGAGCGCGATCGCCCCATTTTCAGCAAATACAGGCTTGGCGTTGACACGCATCAGCACCTTTTTCATCAGAAACCGGTTCATCTCCATGTCATCTACGACCAGCACACGGAGTTCGTTGAGGAGATTTTTCTCTTCGGCGTAGCGAAGTTTTGCTTTTTGTTGTAGGACTTCCCGGTTTCCTTCCCGGAGCGGAAAGGTGAAGGCAAATTCACTTCCTCTGCCCACTTCGCTGACAAGCTCCATCTTCCCTCCCATGAGTTCAATGACGCGGAAGGAGATGGCAAGTCCGAGGCCTGTTCCTCCCATTTTTTGTTCAGATACCTGCTCCGATTGTTCAAAGGGGAGAAATACCTTTGCCTGGTCTTTCTTAGGAATGCCGATCCCGGTGTCTTTCACTGAGCCGCGTAGCCAATAAGTGTTTTCCTTTTTCTTGAGCAATACAAGCGAAACGGCCACGCTCCCCTTTTCTGTGAACTTGAGAGCATTCCCAATCAAGTTGATCCAAACCTGGAGCAATTTGGTCCGATCTGCCCACACTGCAAGTGGAATTTTAGGATCAAATTGGACGGAAAACTCGATTCCCTTTCTTTCTGCCAAGGGAGAGAAGGTGTGAAGGATCTGGTTGCGAATATCCTTGATGGCAAAATCTTCAGGCTCAAGGTCAAATTTGCCAGACTCAATTTTAGAGAAATCGAGAATTTCATTGATAATGGAGAGCAAATGTGCCACGGAGTCTTTGACAATTCCTGCATATTCCCTGATTTCAGGCTCCACGGCATCGCGTTCTATGAGATCGGAGAGGCCAGAGATGGCATTGAGAGGGGTTCTGATCTCATGAGACATGGAGGAGAGGAAATCCGACTTGGCGCGAGTGGCTTCCTCAGCCTTTTCTTTGGCCAGAAGATATTCTTCTGTTCTTTGTTTGATGCTTTCTTCCAACGATTCATTCATGCCACGCAACGACTCATTGGCGAAGTAAAGCTCGCGTGCTTTCTCCTCAATGATTTGCTCCGCAGCTTTACGGGCTCTACGTTCTCTGAGCAAAATGGCCTGAATTGCCTCGATTTCGTTCATGGGCGAGTCAATACAAATCTTGTGTGACTACCATTGGGGGCGAGATCTTCTCTGGTAATGGTAGAAGGATCCTGAAAATGCGTGAGGCAACCCTCTAGTAGGCCCAGGGCAAAGTCTGCCATGCCTCTGGCTGAGCGGTACTCCATCACGAGGGTTTTTTCGTCCGGAAAATGAGAGTCAAAGGAAGGCAACTCTGCATCCGGATAGAGTTTCTTCACCTCCACGTGAATATAATTTTCGAGGGAGCTAAGAAATACAAAGGGATCTGTGACATTCTGAAAAAATCCACCATACCCTTGCACAAATTTGGGAAACAGGTGCTGCCCAAATGCTTGCAGGAGGCTGGGGATGGGGATGCTGGTTTTTTGAGAAAGCTGAACCACAAGGGCCACAATCTCTGCGTGTGGATAGGTGCCTACTGCGGTGTAGATCCCGCCAGAAGGTAGATCTGCATCCTGAACGATGGCATCGGCAGTGACGAATCCAAATTTCTCTTCTACCATTTCGAGAAACTCAGTGAATACGATTCCTTTCATGTTGGGTGGACAAAACGTGAGAAACAGAAGGGGAAGGGTGATATCCCCCCGAGGGTGATCAAGGCATAAAGGAAATATGTTTTTATTGGGGGGGGAAACCACTTTTATGATGGTTCTTGCATAGAATATCAGCGTTTTGTGGCGCAGAAACAGCGGATTTCCATTCTTCTCGTTAAAACTTTACAGATATTGGACCGTTATCATGGAAAATGTTGGTTTAGTACCTCCCCAGAAAATTTATTTGCTAACATGAAGTTGGAAGAAGCTATTCAGCAGAAAACGCCTTTTCGGAACGCCCGTCATCGTGCTACTGTCAATCTGTTATTCACTACCAATTGGCTCGTGGACTTGCACAAGGGAATGTTCAAGCCTTATAGCATCACGTTACAGCAATTCAATGTTTTGCGAATCCTTAGGGGGAGCTATCCTAATCCCATTTCTACCTCCAATATACGGGGGCGAATGCTCGACAAAATGTCTGATGTCTCAAGAATCGTAGAGCGACTCGTGAAAAAGGGCCTTGTAGAACGGACTACTTGCCTGGAAGACAAGCGCTTGGTAGATGTGAAAATCACCGAAGCTGGGATGGCACTGCTCAGCGAAATAGATGCACACCCCGAAGACATGGACTCACTCATCATGAATCTCAATGAGGAGGAGGCAGAGCAGCTCAACCTTCTCCTCGACAAGCTCAGAGGATAAGACCGGATGTTAGATATATGGGGTGATCGGGCCTTATTTACAATAAAAAAGCCTCAAACAAATTGTTTTTTGGACAGTTTCATTTCTATATTTATTCTATACAGTTTTATCAAGATCAAATGTCAAGTGCGATGGGATATATCCTGACCATGCTCTGTCTTTTCCTCCTTGCAGGGGGGGTATTTGCATTGGTCTGGATCTTTAGAAATGATCAGGACGGCGATTTTCCTGGCCCTGGAGATGACCGTGACGACGACGAAGGTGGTCTTCCCATTGATTTTGATGCACCCCTCGACCTGCC
Organism: Bacteroidia bacterium; assembly: GCA_030731845.1. Classification (GTDB taxonomy): domain Bacteria; phylum Bacteroidota; class Bacteroidia; order J057; family J057; genus JANQTF01. The sequence goes on from JANQTF010000142.1 coordinate 12,673, forward strand.
TCCTGGGGTCTATACCCTCCCACCAGAACCTGTGAGGTCTTGAGCTATCCGTTTTCTTTTTCTTCTCGGGTACCCCGATAAAAGAGCCAGGCTCCTCCTGCAATCATTCCATAGGGAATCCAGCTCCACGGCTCGCCAATGCCCGTAAAATCTCCCATGCTGGTCAAGAGCCCTATTCCACTTAACACCCCACCGATCAACATGTTTTTTTCCCCTGCTGGCTCTGGGATCACTTCCCAGTCCGATGCCGATGCCAGCACCATGTGGGCGTCTTCTTCGTCTTCCCGATGAACCCGAAGCGCATATTGGCCATATTCAGGGAGCCAATCTCCCTCTCCATCGTCCATCCACCCCGATTGCTCCACACTGCACATGATTCCCGCCCGCTTTAGGATATCGGCGAAGGCATTGGCTTCTGAAAGCGTGTCGTATCTGGCTATCTCTATCATCATTGGTGCGTAGGGTCTAACTCGCTAAACGGAGAATAGTCGCTACAGGTTTTTTTTCATCTCAACCTTGATGCTGATCGAGACTACAATCTCTCCACCTGACTTGCCTGTTCCCTGGATTCGTCGGGGTCACACGCTTCTGATCAACAGTTTGTTATGCATTCTTACACCATCTGTCATAATGAAAGGGTTATTGGTCGAAAAGGTTGAATCCGAAAGCCATAGTTAACGTATTTGTAAGTGCATCTGAAAAGCAACAGGTTTGACAATCCTCCACAACTCATCATTGTGGGGGATTCCTGCTTTTGTGACCTTCTGTAACCCAGTCACAGCTTTTTTTCAGGCGCAGCTGATCTTTCGCGCCCTGCCCATGCCCGTAGTAAATGGAAAAGAAATCGTACTTTCCTAAGGGGAGACGCGTTTCTTCCCTGTACGAAGATTCACGGATCAAATGATTCCCGGACTTTGTGCACCTTTACGCTACACTTCGCCAATCTAACGGCTCCCACTTTATGAATCGCAGAATTCTTCTGGGTATCAGCACCCTCGCCCTCCTTGTCTGTGCCTTCTTCCTGCTCCCTCTACGCGACTCGCAATCCACAGCTCCACAAGCGCCGAATCAGAACAAAGCCACCTTGCTCGAACGATTTGCCGGCAAAAAATCTCTCAAGGAAGAATTTACGGCCATAAATCAGGCAGCCAGCCTGCTACCGGCTTTCGAGACTGGCAGCGAGCCATCTGCCGAGGAACTGGCACAGCTTGCCTGGGACCTGCGCTTTCAGCGCCCCGATGTCTCCCTGCACCTGATTTCTCGTGCCCTCCAGATCAGCGATAGTCCCGCCATTGGCGAGCGGGCACAAGCCATCCTCGACCTTAATAGCTACCGCCTTTCAGAGGATTGGGTATATGAAAATGAGCCCGTTCAGGCACTTGCTGTTACCAAAGACAAAAAATTGATTGCGCTGGGCACCGAATATGGGGTCATCATTTTGCTCAATGAAAGGGGAGAAGTGATCTCCGAAACCTCTGCTCACGAAAATACCATCGATGCACTTGCTTTTTCGCCAGACGGGAAAATGCTGGCTGCGGGGTCTCATGACAATGATTTTTCTCTTTGGAAAGTCAAAGATGGCAGCCTCAAAGAAGATGCCCGCCATCTCTATGGAGAAGATTGGGTCCGCGACCTGGCCTTTACCCCCAATGGCAAGCAGCTGCTCGTAGTCGGTGATATGTATTATGGCCTGGTCTATGACATGGATTCCCGGGAGGTCACCGATAGCCTGGGCGACCATGATTACTATGTTTTCAGCATTGCTATCAGCAGCGACGGCACACAGGCTGTGAGTGGCGACGGTGAAGGTCTTTTTAAAGTATGGAAACAAAGAAATGGTCGCTGGACAGCCGCGGGTTCCACAAGGCTCGCTGCAAAAATCAATGATCTGAGCTATGCCACCGATGGTAGCATTGTGGCTGCGCTCGACGGTGGGGCCATCGTATCTGTGTCTGTTTCCGCAGCTGGTACCGCCTCTGTGAAGGAAATTGCCAGTAACCGTGAGCAAGATTTTCTGGCCATTACTACCCTCGATGGCAGCATCATAGCCGGTGGAAATGGCGCTCGTGTCGAGCAGTGGAAAGGGGAAGTGGGAATCGTTTGCCTCGTTCCTGATATGGTGCAGGAGCTTCTGCCCTGGAGTAATGACAAATTTCTGGTGGCAACAGGCAGCGCAGTCATGCTGGGGTCTATCCTGCCTTCCAACACCGGGACGGTGGAGGAACTCAAAGCCGGGACTTCTCTGCCAGAATTGTCGCTCGATGATAAACTGGTTTACAACCTTTGGCGCGAAGAAGATGTGGCCAACCTCGATGCACAAGGAAAGATTTCGCTTTTTGAAACCATCCAGTATGTAGAAGAAGTGGAGGAAGCCCGGTTTCTGGACATCAATGGCTTGAGCACTCTTTATGTTGAGAAGGCGGTAGAAACGATTTCTGATTATCAAAGCCAGACAGCAGGGAATCAAGAGATCGAAGAAGTGATGAGAGCGATTCTCCAAACCTCTGGAAATAAACCCATGGTCTTGAATAAGGCCGCAGAAATCCCTGGCGATGCATCTCAGACCTTGATGTGGGTGGCCATGGCTGGCACCGATGGCAATTCTACGGAACTACGCAAGTATGCCGCCAAGCGGGCCTACGCACTTTCTCCCTCCAAAAGCTGGGGCGAATTGCTTGCCGCGGGCTTCAATAGCTCCCTCGAAGAGATCGAAGAGCCAGATATGGCGCTCACCTATCAATGTGACGCCAACTCTGTCTCTTACAGTCCCGACGGCAGCCACCTATATGTCTCCACCGACCGAGCCGAAGAATGCGAAGGCGGCTATCTCTATCCCGTCAAGCTGGGCTTTCCCGTACAAACACAGGAACTCACCTTCCCCAATCAATCCGGGATCATGTGGCAAGCCAGGTTCTCGGGCGATGGACAACGAATTGTTTCTCCCTCCACGGATGGAACCGTGATTGTATATACGCTTACAGGCGGAACAGAGCATATTTTTGCCAACGACGGTGGCGAAGTCGGTTTTCTTGATGCACAAGTCAGAAGGCAGGGTGATGTGATCACCGGCGATGCCAATGGCCGTGTTATACAATGGAAGCTTGGTGGGATCAGGCCACAGGCCGTCCTGATGGAGCACAGTGGAGAAGTGCGCAAAATCGTCCTCGCTGATCAGGAAAAAACCATCCTCAGCATCGGCTACGATGGCTATTTGCGAATTTACAAAGACAATCATGCTTCAGAGCTCCTGCTGCATGAAGATGGGCTCGAAGACATTGATGTGAACAAGGCACAAACCAAACTCCTCATCGGCTATGTGGGTGGTGGTGCCGCTGTGCTGGACTTGCAAAGCATGGAAGTTCAGGAAATAGAGGACAACGATGGATCTGATTTCCAGTGTGTCGCTTTTTCTCCCGACGCTCAAACGCTCTATGCAGGCACCGAATCCGGGATTCTAAAGGCGTTTTCGCCAGGTGGAACCCTGAAGTGGCAAAAGAAAGTACACGATGGCGCGCTGTACGACCTCAGCATCTCACCCGATGGCAAGGTGCTCGCCACTGCCGGGGGCGATGATCGTGTCACCTTTTGGAATATGGGGAGCCTCGGTGGAGGCACCGACTTGTGGACCACCCTTGACTGGAAGGCTCACCCCATGCAACAGAGCGATTGGGCAGGCCTCTTATCCATTGCCGGGCGTTCTTTTTCGCAGGAAAAAGGGCGTGAATTTGTCCAGTCTCTGTTCGACGCGACTCCTAAGGGAGAAAGCAAAGAGGCATTGGAAAATAGCATTGAGGGCAGCTTGTTTTTTGATCTGGAAGGGAAAAATGTAAAATCGAAAGGGGGCCTCGCCTTCTATCAGGGTGTTCCGCAAAGCATCAACGGCCTGGCTTGGTCTCCAGAGAAGAAAGCTGCCATAGTCATGGGCGATGGCGGCGGATTTTTTATGCTGGAGGATAACGGATCCTTTTCTCGCATCGCCTCTATCGAAACCAATACAGACAACGTGCGGTGCATGACTCGCCTGGCTGATGGTCGATGGGCAGCGGGAGAATCTGGGCATATCACCGTGTTATCAGCTGATTTTGTTGTGGAGAAATCCATCTCCATGCACGAAGGCATGATCTATGATATCGCTGGCTCTCCCGACGGAGCCTACATCGCCACTGCATCAGCCGACCACCGCATCGGCATTGTGGATGTGGCCACTTGGGAGGTCGTTTATGTTAGCGGGCATAGCGATGAGGTGAATACGCTCGCCTTTTTACCCAATGGCGCTGGACTCGTGAGCGGTGCGGATGACCAAAGCCTGCGCTTTTGGGATATTCAGGGCAACTTGAAACGCACAGTGGATCTGGAGGCAAATATCTGGTCGGTCGCGATCTCGCCCGACAGTGAAAGGATTGTGTGCGGAACCAACGAAGGGGAGATCATCCTCGTCGATGGCACAGGCGCCAACCTCAAGCGCTGGCGCTATGACGAATACTCGATCTGGACCCTTGTGTTCTCCCCCGACGGCAGCTCATTTGCCATGGCCAACAATGACGGAGAGGTGATGCTCTTCAGCAAAGATGGAGAGCAGAAATTTATGTTTGACACAGGCAATTCCACCATCTTCGACGCTACGTTTTCTTCTGACGGAAAATTTCTCTTCGTAGGAACCACAGAAGGCGAGGCGTTCCGATTCGGATTGGAATAGGGCGTGGAGAGGGGAGACCGCTTCGCTGAGGTCGGGGAGTGGGGTGGCCTCTCGCCATCTCGCCTCTTTTTTACCGGGGTGGACCAAAGCGGCGGGGATCCACCCTCTGTCGCACATGGCCTCTCCCGACAGCGTGAGACACGCCACAGGCCTCGCCCTCTTGTCTGACTCCTGACACCTCAAAGGACTTGTCGCTTGTTGAGCGAAGCGAAATCACGAGGATCGGGAACTTTCTGACCTCTCAAACGCCTACCTCTTCAGCAGCTTATACAGCTTGCGGTCATCATTGGGGCCGATGAGTTCCAGAATGTAAACTCCGCTGCTGAGATTATAGCGATCGAGTGACCAGGTAAATACCCCCTCGCTCACAAATGACTCGCTGCCTACCAACTTGCCTTGCATGTCGATGAGGCGGAGGTCATAGGCCACGTTTTCATCGCCGGGGAAGATGTCGAGGAAGGTGGTGAAGGGATTGGGGCTCACTGGAGCGAGCTTGTCTGGGGTTGGTTCCCAGATGATCGTGACAATTTCTGACTGGGTGAAGTCGCCTCCAGGCGAGCGGGCGTTCAGTCGGTAGCGATTTTCTCCTGCTGTAGGGTTGAGGTCAAATGTCTCGTAGGTGGCCTGTCCGGCTATACCGTCCACTTTGGCGAGGAGTAGCAAGCTATCATCGGTCACGAGCTTCTCTACTTCAAACAAAGCCCAATCGCGGCCCTGCGTATCCCAAAACAAGCGATTGCTGTTTTTGAGGGCCTCTCCATCAAACAGGAGATCGCTTCCGCTGAAGGCAATAGCTTCGCCAGGGCTACCAACGCCAAAACCGCCCGTATTCCCGAATATTACGGTGCTGATGTGCCTTCCGCCACCGCTTACTGTCTGGGTTGATGTGGTATCATAGCGTGTGATGGTTCCATCGGGTGTGAGGGTACCTGGCGTGATGCGACTGATGGCGCCTTTGCTGTGGATGATTTTTGCATCGGTGGCGAAAGATTTGCCCGTGGCAGCTTCCCATCCTGCGATTTCCGCAGCACTGTAATACAGAGTGAGTTTGTAGGGAGCTGTGGCAGATGGGTTTTCGACTTGAAGGAAAAATGTCTTGGCAGCCAGATCGTTGAGGCCATCTATGGGGTCTTGAAATTGCATGGCTTCGTTGCCCGCACGGTCAATGGTCAGTGACACGCAGCCAAAATCGTGGGCACTGAGGTTTTCGAATCTGGCGAGAACCTCATCGGTTTCTGTGTAGAAGTAAATGGTTCTATCTCCAGCCACCAAATGGCGATCTGAGCTTCCCAGCTCCGTGGCGATTTTGTTGATTTCTGTGAGGCTTTCTCCGATAGAAATAAATCTGTTGGCCACACCCAGGATCCCCAATAAGCCTGGAATTGGAATCTCCATGGTGAGATTGAGGAACTCAGTACTTTCCTTCACACCGTCGTCGAAGATGCGCAGGGTTACTCGTTGTGGATCTGCCTGACCCGGCTGAATCAGTACGAGTGGAGATGGGAGAAATTGATAATCTTTATCAGTCACGGTAGAACCTGTCCCGGCCTTGAGTAGCACCGGTGTGGCAGCGGTGGGTGCACCTGATAGAATCAGGTCAATCTCAATATCTTTATAGCCATTGCATGAACCATCACGGCCATCTTCTATGCTCTCTGTAATGAAAGTAGGGATATCACCAAAAGTAATGGTAGGCAACACGAGCGAAGTAGAGGTAAACATCCCGCGGCCATAGGTGCCAGCCAGCACGGTTTTGTCATCGCGCACTTGCAACATGCTCACACGGGTGTTGGGCATGCCATTGGAGCTGGGAATCCA
>JANQTF010000143.1 GCA_030731845.1 Bacteroidia bacterium
ATCTACCTCTGCTTCCTTGACCAACTCATTCAGTCGCGGAATGTCATCCGCCTTGATCGCATACCACAAGGCAAGCTGTTCGTCGATTCGCTCAGTGACTTCCTTCAGAAAATCCCAGGATTGCTGAGTCGGCTGATAATCTCCCATACCTGTGAGCGCGCTAAGGTGGCCCAACTTGTTGTTCAACTGAATCGGATAGTTGAGCGGATCCTGGTTACTACGGTTTTTGGTCTGATAGAGCTTCTGCTCCACTGCGGTCATCGCTTCGTCGATCGCCTTCGCAGCTTCTTTGATGGCTTCATAGTCGTCGCCCTCCGGCAGGCGCTTGACAAATCCATTGATCTGCTCTCGCGCAGAACGAATATCAATAATCGCCTCATGGGTTTCGGTGAGCTTGTCGCGTACAGCCATCAGGAACTCAAACTGATTTTCAATGTCTTCAGTTGTCGTTTCAGATGCTGGATTCCTGAGGATAGAAAATGATTGGGACTGAACGGATTCGCCCACCGTCATTCTCACTTCATATTCCCCCGGAATTGCCTTCGGCCCATCTGTTTCGCTCCACCACATGATCATTCCGTCAAAGGTCTTGGCATCTTCGTAGCGGGTATTCCATACGAATCGCTGGAGCCCTTCTTCCAATTCAGGAAAAGCTTTGTCTTCCCCTCTGACCCAGTGCTGAATGGTATCTCCACCGGCTGTGAGATAGGTGAGTGAAACCGTTACGGAATCAGCTGGAACTTCATTGAGGTAGAAATAGGTCATGACGCCTCCAGGGTGATTAGCACCTGCTGTTTTGGTGGCAGCTCTGCCACTTCCGGGCATCCGATAAGCATCCATCGGCTGGTACAAATGGAAGTCAGCATTCGCGATTTCCTGATTCAGGTTGTGAAGAATGCTCAGATCATCGATCATCCAAAGGCTGCGACCCTGGGTCGCTACGATCAGGTTCTTGTTCTTTAAGGTCAAATCTGTGATCGGAACAATCGGGAGATTCTGCTGAAAAGAAGACCAGCTGGCGCCATCATCAAAAGAAATATACATGCCGGATTCTGTTCCGGCGTAGAGCAGGCCTTTTCTATCCGGATCTGCTCTTACCACCCGGGTAAAATGCCCCTTGTCAATGCCATTAGTGATTTTTTCCCAGGTCTGGCCGTAATCAGAAGTTTTATACAAATACGGCTCATAGTCTCCCAACTTGTACTTTGTCCCGGCGACATAGAGACCAGCAGGATCAAACGGATCGACTTCCAGGCTATTGATCATCATCCATTCGGGCATGAGGCTGGCCGGAGGAGTCACATTGGTCCAGGTTTCCCCGCCGTCTTTAGTCAGGTGGATCAATCCATCATCTGAACCTGTCCAGATTACACCCGCTTCATGCTGAGATTCTACCGCCGCGAAAATGGTGCAATAGTATTCTACACCCGTATTGTCTTTGGTAATCGGCCCACCGGATGTGACAAGCTTCGCAGAGTCATTGCGCGTAAGGTCCGGCGAAATGGTCTTCCAGGACTGGCCTTCATCTGTTGTAACATGAAGCTGATTGGAGGCGGCGTAGAGTTTGTCGTTGTCATGCGGCGAAAAGAAGATCGGGAAGTTCCATTGAAAACGATACTTCATCCCTTCTGCGCCATATCCCATGGGATTGTCGGGCCATACATTAATCGCACGGCTCTCGCCAGTCTCGTGATTTCTCCGGGTGAGAAATCCACCATAGCTTCCGCCATAGACGATATCCGGGTTGTCGGGATCGGGCGCAATATGCGCGCTTTCGCCACCTGCGGTACTTTCCCAATTGTTTTCTGTAATCGACCTTCCGGTACTTCTATGATCTATTCTGATGGTAGAATTGTCCTGCTGTGCAGCATAGATTCGATACGGAAAATGATTGTCTGTCACTACCCGATAAAACTGTGCAGTCGGCTGGTTGTAATAGGTCGTCCAGGATTCGCCTCCATCAAAGGTTACCTGCGCGCCGCCATCATCTCCGATGATCATTCGTTGAGGATCTTCGGGAGCGATCCAGAGGTCGTGGTGATCGCCGTGCGGCGCACCGTATGATTCAAACGTCCGTCCACCATCGGTGGACTTATGGTAGGACACATTCATCACGTAGACAGTATTTTCGTCTTTGGTGTCGGCATAAATGCGGGTGTAGTACCAGGCACGTTGCCTGAGCGCTCTGGTCGAGTTGACCAATCGCCAGCTTTCCCCGCCATTATCGGAGCGATAGACGCCTCCATCGGCGTTTTCAATCAGCGCCCAGACACGGTCGGAGTTCTGCGGGGAGACAGTCACCCCGATAATTCCGAGCGTGCCGGAAGGCAGGCCATTGTCCTGGCCTGTGAGTTCGGCCCAGGTATCTCCACCATCGGTGGATTTCCAGAGGGCGGAGCCTTCGCCACCAGATTCGAGACTATACGGCGTCCTGCGAATTCTCCAGGTACTGGCATAGAGGATTCTCGGGTTATTGGGGTCAAATGTGAGGTCCACAGCGCCAGCATCTGCATTGGCAAAGAGGACACGTTCCCAGGATTCTCCTCCATCTTTGGAGCGATAGACGCCGCGAGTCTCGCTGGATTGGTAGAGGTCGCCCATCACGGCTGCATAGACGAGGTCTGGATTTTTAGGATGGATCCGTATCCGGCCAATGTGCCGGGAGTCTTCCAGACCTGCCTGGGTCCAGGTTTTGCCTGCGTCGAGGGTCTTCCAGACACCGTAGCCGTAGGAGACATTTCCCCGCACAGTCTTTTCGCCGCCCCCGGCGTAGATGACATTGTTGTCCCATTCGCTCACGGCGACTGCGCCGATCGAGCCACCAAAGTATCCGTCGCTGATATTCTCCCAGCTTCCACCACCATCTTTGGTGCGCCAGACGCCGCCGCCCGTCGAGCCAAAGTAGAAGAGCTGAGGATTGCCGGTAACACCGGTTACGGCACAAGAGCGCCCACCCCGAAACGGCCCGACGAGGCGATAGTCCAGGCCTTCATACAAAGATGCATCAAAAGAGACTGTCGGAGCGGCCGATTCGGCCGGAGATTTCTGCTTTCGCTGAGCGGAAAGGTTAGGAGCAGATGAGAGTATCAGGCCAACCACCATCATCATGGCGACGAAGCGCAGAGCAAATCGATTCATATTCAAACGTTGGAAGAGTGTGAATATGGAATTTGGGAAGGATTGGGCGAGAATACAAATGATGGGGAGGGGATATGTTTATGATTTTGAATCGGTAAAACCGGAAAGCTTCTCTCCCCCAGATTTCCTACCTTTATCCCATGAGCTACTTCGGAGACATTGCGCGGACATGGAGCACGCTTACGACGGGCCTGAAGGTCAATTGGCCGCATTTCAAAAAGGGGCACAAACGCCGCGGACCGATAGGAATTGAAGATGACCGATATTTTGACGAGGCCGATAAGGCCGTCACGATTCAGTATCCGCAGGAAAGTATTCCCGTGCCGGACAATGGGCGCTACCGACTCCACATGGAGTCAGACGATTGTATTGTCTGCGACAAATGTGCCCGAGTCTGTCCCGTAGACTGCATCACCATCGAGAGCTTCAAAGCTGTCGATGACTTAGGCCTCACCTCCGATGGCTCGAAGAAGCGGCTGGAGTTGCCAGTGTTTGATATTGACATGGCCAAGTGCTGCTACTGTGGGCTGTGCACGACCGTTTGCCCGACAGAATGCCTCACCATGACGAAGGTCTATGATTACAGTGAATATGACCGGGACAATTTTCTCTATCATTTTGGAATATTAAGCCCGGAAGAAGAAGCCGCCAAGCGGAAACAACTGGCAGAAAAATCACCTGTAAAACCTGTAGCAGTCGCTTCAACTGATGAGATGAAGAAACCCGGTTTGCCGAAAAAATTACCCAAGAAGCCCTTGTTGAGGAAGAAGGAGCTTTAACTACATAGAGAACACAGAGCTAAGCATACTCTGTATTCTCTGTGAACTCTTCCAGGTTGATCAATTTTCCTGACACTCATTCTTACCTCAGTAATGATCGTCAGGGCATAGATTCCTGCCGGAAGCGCGCCGACTTAAATAAAGCCCATATTCTTTGGTCTTCAGATACTAAATTTTGGTTTTATACTTTGGTATTGTCTAAAGTAAGGCAAAAACCTACCTGTCATACCGAGCTGATTCTTCGAGGGCGCTGCCCTGAGCGCTTGCGCTGGGTCTGGTACCCTGGTCTGGTACGCCGAGCCTGTTGAAGTGCTCTCGAAGGGTGTCGAAGTGTGCCGAAGGGGGGGAGGGGAATCTGTACCGAGTTTCGAGCATAATATGCGGTACGGGTTCCTTCCCGATGCTCGAGACAGGCAGCAAAGCCTCGGAATGACAGTAGTAAAGCGGCTGTACTAGCACTTCAGACAACGCCTTTAGCAAATGGGCCTCACCTATATTTATCAATAGTTTTTTACTGCAAAAATTTGCAATCTTTAGAATGGATCGCTGGCTACTCCTATGGAATTCTCTCTCTGTAACCGAATCAAACCGGTTCTTGAAATTTGCCCACTCACCCTATCACAATTCAGATCAGAGGTTGATCCAACTTACTGAGTATCTCATCAATACAGATCAGGAATCGATCAGTAGAGAAGCTATGCATAAACTTCTTTTTCCAGAAGAGGAGTATAAATATTTCAGAATCAGCAATGTCCTCTCCTATTTCGCCAACCTGATCAAGGAGTTTCTTGCCTTCGAATATCTCCGACAGAATCCAGACCAGTTCTCTGGCTCGCGAATGAAGGGCCTGCAGGTGAAGAATCTGATTCAACCGCTTCAGCATGAATTCAGGCTCGTCAGGAAATCTCTGGCGAAAAAAGAGGTAGATGACGAAACGTCTTTACCCCTGCGCCAGATTCTGGCGGACGAACTCGGGATCGGTCTCGAGTTGCGTCCGCCCGTT
>JANQTF010000144.1 GCA_030731845.1 Bacteroidia bacterium
ACCTCCCCTATCCTCCACATCCTGCAACTCCAGTAATCCAGTAATCCTGTCAAGACTTCCCCTTCCCTCATTCAACAACTCAAAAACTCAACCACTCAACACTTTCTTCCCCTCTGTCCTTATCGAAAGAATCCCTTATCTTTGACACCAATAAAACCCCAATAGTTATGCTTGGTTTTTGGGAATGGATACTGATTGTGTTGCTGATGTCATGGATCGTAGTGCCCTGGGTCAACCGCAAGCGCAACAACAGCAAGCCTGTGAAGATCAGCCGGGAAGGAAAAAAAGAAGAACCAAAGCCCAGCACCAAGGCACGCGAAGTGCCCTACACGCCCGAAAACTGACCTAGCATGCCAGACACGCACTCCAAAACCGGGCAAGGCAACGTGATCATCACCAAAGTAGATGACCTCCTCAATTGGGCGAGGCTCTCCTCTATTTGGCCCATGGGTTTTGGCCTGGCCTGTTGTGCCATCGAGATGATGGCCACCAATGCCAGTCATTATGACCTCGACCGCATCGGGGTATTTCCCCGCCCTTCTCCACGCCAATCGGATGTAATGATTGTGGCCGGCACGGTCACCTTTAAGATGGCAGACCGCATCCGCAGGCTCTACGAGCAAATGGCCGAGCCTCGCTACGTGATTTCTATGGGCTCTTGCTCCAATTGCGGTGGCCCCTACTGGGAGCATGGCTATCACGTAGTCAAAGGCGTGGATCGCATCGTGCCCGTGGACGTGTATGTGCCCGGTTGCCCGCCAAGGCCCGAGGCACTGATCGGAGGAATCCTGAAGCTCCAGGAAAAAATCAGAGGAGAAAGTATGTTGGGCCCCAAAGCCAACCCAAGCCAGGATCGCGCATGACAGCCCTACAAATCCATCAGAAACTACAGGCCTTCCTTGGCTCTTCGAGCATCTTGTCTGCGGATCTCGGGGCCAAACAGCCCTGGGTGGAGCTATCTGCCGATCACCTGCTACCCGTCTGTCAGCACCTGCACCAAACGCCCTCCCTCCACTTCGATTTTTTGCATTCCCTGTCTGGGGTAGATGAAGGCCTGGAAAAGAACACCCTCCTGGTGGTGTACCACCTTTCTTCCCTCATCCATGAGCATCAGCTGGTGCTCAAAGTGAGGATTCCACGCCCTCAGGAAGGGCAGGAGCCTTCGCAGCAAATCCCATCAGTATCCTCGGTGTGGAGAGCCGCCGACTGGCATGAGCGCGAAGCATTTGATTTGCTGGGAATTCCCTTTTCGGGTCATCCGGACCTGCGCCGCATCCTGCTGCCCGAAGACTGGGAGGGCCATCCGCTACGCAAAGACTACGAAACCGGAGACGAGTATCACGGAATCAAGATTGATTATTGATCCCCTGTTTGACGCTGACTAAGGCACCAACCACGCCATCTTCAGCTCCGCCCCTGCGCACTCAAAGCTCGCACGGCGATGCCCTTCCCTGGAGAGCCAAAGCCATTCGAGATGCTGGACCCTGGTCTCGATCACGGCAAAATGTTCGAACCAAGTGCGGTCCTGCTCCGGGCTGATGCTTTTGGATCGATGGTAAGCGGCAATGCCTGCTTCGGCAGAATCCACCGGAGAGCCGGGCACAAGGCTGGCGCTCATGTTGCCTTTTGTGAGGGGGGAAAGCCGGGCCCATTCCTCTTCGGCAAGCTGGTTTTGATGGTGAATGGTGGCCTTGGCGTCAATTCGGAGTTGTGTTTTTTCGACAGGATCCCAGAAAAGCCACTGCACAGCTGGGCTATTTTCTAATTCTGAGACTTTTTTTGCCCGAATATCTGTATGACAAGTCAGTAAAAGCTGTTGGATATCCACCATTCTCAGTACCACAGTCCGTGATTGAGGCCTTCCGTTGGCCACCGTTGAGAGGGCTGCGGTGTACCAATGATGAGCGGGAGAATCGCGCGTAGCGCTCAAAATTCGCCATATTTGGGCCCAAATTGAAGGCAAATGAGAATAGGATGAATTAATATTTTCCATAAACCAAAAACAATAGAAGCCACAGGCAAGCCTGTGCCCGTGGCCTGATTTTTGAATGATCAGTGAAAGAACGCAAGAAACTGGTCAAAACATGGTATCTATTGAAACTCACTTACACCATCGACACCGAGAAGGATTCAAGAAGTCACCTGTTTGTTTTCACCTGTCACAACAGGCTAACAATGGCACAGAGGAAGTAGAGCTTACCGCCTACAATCCTGCGGGCTCTACCCTTCGACTCACAGATTCACAAGGCACAGAAATCTGGCATTATGATCGGCTCAATAATTCTGGAGAATTTCGCCTCGATGTAAACATCCGCAATCTGAGTGCAGGAATCTACTATGTGGAGATTCACGATGGTTTTTTTCATCAAGTGCGAATGGTGCGAATCGCCGCTGCGTGATTGTTTTCAATTCTGCTCTTGTATCAAACACCCTGCAATTTTGCACCATCGCCCGGAATCTATGTTCCGGGCGATTCGGTTTTTTTGGTAATTTGCTGATTCAACTCCAGCTTCTCATCCAAATTTACCACTCCTGTGCGCATATCTCGTTTGATCTTTCTGGTGCTTTTGGCCATCATCCCGCTTATTCAGCCGCTTATGGCCCAAGACAAGCCCGCCTACCTGCTCTATAGCGGAAAAGGCAAGAAAATCAGCTATAAAAGAGCCATCAGTCAATTACAGGAAGCCGATATTGTTTTTTTCGGTGAATTGCACAACAATCCCATCGCTCACTGGCTGGAGCTGGAGATTCTGCGCGACCTCGCTGCCTCTACCGACCTGACCGTGGGCTTTGAAATGTTTGAAACTGATCAACAAGAGGCCCTTGATAAACTCGCCTCCGGCGAATGGGGACAAGACTCCCTGGAGCAGGGCACAAGCCTGTGGGGCAACTACGCCACTGATTATGCGCCCGTGGTGGACCTGTGCCTCGATCGCTCCTTTGGCCTTGTGGCAACCAATGCCCCCCGGTTTCTTGCCCGGCAGGTGTCTAAGCAGGGGCTCAGCTCACTCGACACCCTCGCAGATTCTACCCTCGCTTTGCTCGCTCCTCTTCCCATTACCCTGGACTATGAAATGCCCTCCTATGCCAAGATGCGGGATATGCTCGGTGGTCATGGCGGTGGCCTTAACGCAGATTTCTTCATTGAGGCGCAAGCCCTCAAAGATGCCACCATGGCACACCGCATTCTCCAAACCAGAAAAGAAGGCAATATTTTTTATCACCTCAACGGCTCCTATCACTCCGACTACCACGAAGGCATCCTCTGGCACATTCGCCAGCAGGAGCCAACACTCAAGATGCTCACCATCAGCGTGATAGAGGTGGAAAACATGGCCTGGGCCGATGAGGAAGCCCTCAATCGTGCCGACATTGTGATTCTGGTTCCCGCATCCATGACCAAAACCTATTGAGAAAAAGCCTCACCCACCGATTTCCTGTTTCCTTTTTCTGCGAATTCCCATTAGCTGCCTCCCATGTCTCTTGATCCGTCTGATTCCGCACATCCCATAGAGCTGACCGATGACCAACGGGCAGCACTTGGTGAATTCGATGAATTCATCAGGGCGGGGGTGCCCCGATCGGCCTTTCTGCTTACCGGATCAGCGGGAACGGGAAAGACATTTCTGATCAATATTTTATCGAGAGAACTGAAACGAAAAGGCTACGATGTGGTGCTATTGGCCCCCACAGGCCGCGCTGCCAAAGTGATCACTCGCCGCACCAAGCGCCTTGCCTTCACCATTCACCACCACATTTACTCTCCACTAGAGGCCGGAGGTGGCGAGGTATATTTTCGATTAAAGGAAAATAAAGCAGCGAGCCGCACCGTCTATATCGTGGATGAGGCCTCCATGATCGGCGACGATGGCGGCGTGGGAGTGCTCAGGGATCTGTGCAGTTTTGTGTATGGAAATGAGCCAGACAGGAAAATGATCCTTGTGGGAGATCCGGTTCAGCTTCCGCCGGTAGGCTTGCAGGAAAGTCCGGCCCTCGATCCGCTGGTGCTCAGGCGAGAAGTGGATGCGGTGGTGTGGCACGCTCACCTCACCGAGGTGAAGCGACAACTCCACGACTCCGAAGTACTCGACAATGCGGTGCGCATCAGAGATGCCTACCTTTCTGGCGATGCCGCGAGCCTCGTGATCGAACCCGGTAGAGAGGTGCAGGTATTGGAAAATGGCTACGAGGGCATCGAGATATTTCTGAGCTACTACCGGGAAGGCGACCCCGATCGGGCCATCTTCATCACCTACTCCAACTGGCAGGCCACCAAGGTAAATCAGGCGATTCGCCAAAGCCTCCACGGCTCTCAGGAGCTGATCCTGCCATCGGACCAACTCATGGTGGTGAGAAACAACTATCGGTGGGGAGATCCCAAGAGATTGCCATTTTTGGCCAATGGCGAAATGGGCATCGTCAGAGAAGTGTATCTTGAAAGCATGGAGGAGCTGTATTCTCTACAATGGGTTGATGCTGAGGTCGAATTTCAAGATAATCATGGTGAGCCTTTCCTTGTTTCTTGTAAATTGATCCTGAGTTTGCTCAATGCCAAAGAGGCACAAGTTGACAATGCAACGATGAACATGATCACACGTGCGCGTCAGGAGGAATACAAAGATCTACCATTTAGCAAAGCCCAGGTCATGATGCAACAAGACCCCTATATCCATGCCCTTCAAGTGAAGTATGGCTATGCCATTACTGGCCACAAAAGCCAGGGTGGGCAGTGGGACAATGTTGTGATTGGTTTTGAACCAGATTATGGAAACGATCCGATGAACTATCTCCGCTGGTCCTACACGGTATTCACAAGGGCAGAATCCCATGTTTTTCTGCTTAGTTGTCCATTTGATGGGGCCAAAGCATGGTAAAAAGACGCGCCATCACCACCTTTTTTCTCTGCTGCCT
>JANQTF010000145.1 GCA_030731845.1 Bacteroidia bacterium
TTGGCAGCCGAAGATCAACAAGGCCAGAAAGGGGATGAGTAAGTATTTCATAATTCTGATTTTATTGGATGATCCTTAATGCTTTCATCAAGTTTGACATTTTCCCGAGGTAATAAGCAAAAATGCCATTACTTTTTTTGGGTCAAAATTTTTACCCTGCTCAACTCTTACGAAAGGAAACCCACCCTCATTTCTTTGTCACACGGGGTTTAGGAAGGTTCAAAAAATAATATCCGCTTTTGACTTGATCTCTTGCACGAATCCGGCGTCAGAAAAATCCTCATTTGGCTCGCCAACCACTCGGTGTTCCTTTCTTGGCTTCGCACAAGATCTCTGCGCAAAATCTGGAAGTTATTTTTCTCACCTTCCTTACCTACTCAAAAAAGCCCCTCCAACAACCCGTCTTCCACGATAGTTGGCAGGGTGACTTTCAGGTCAGGTCTGCGGGCCATTTCTCTGCGAATGGCAAATAATGCTTCCTCATTCCTCGCCCAACCACGACGGGCAATTCCATTATTCACATCAAAGAAAAGCATGTTTCTCAATCGGCGCTCAGCCTCAGCCGAGCCATCGAGCAGCATGCCAAAGCCACCGTTGATCACTTCGCCCCACCCTACGCCGCCGCCATTGTGAATGGAGACCCAGGTAGCGCCCCTGAAGCTATCGCCGATCACATTGTGAATGGCCATGTCGGCGGTGAATTGGCTTCCATCGTAGATGTTGCTCGTCTCGCGATAGGGCGAGTCGGTGCCGCTTACGTCGTGGTGATCCCGACCCAAAATGACAGGCGCGCTCAATTCGCCACTGGCAATGGCATCATTAAATGCCGAGGCAATGCTGGCGCGGCCTTCTGCATCGGCATACAAAATGCGGGCTTGTGAGCCCACCACAAGCTTGTTTTGCTGCGCATCTTCGATCCAGCGAATGTTGTCTTGCATTTGTTGCTGAATCTCAGGCGGAGCCGTCTCTGCCAATTTCTGCATCACCCGCAGCGCAATGGCATCGGTGATGGCGAGATCGCGAGGATCGCCCGAGGCACAGACCCAGCGAAATGGCCCGAATCCATAGTCAAAACACATGGGCCCAAGAATGTCCTGCACGTAGGAAGGATAGCGAAAATGTTGTTGGTCCGGAGCCATCACATCGGCACCTGCGCGGGAAGATTCGAGCAGGAAGGCGTTGCCATAGTCAAAAAAATAGGTTCCCTTGGCTGTGTGCTTGTTGATGGCTTCGGTATGGCGTCGCAGGGATTGCTGCACTTTTTCCTTGAAAACCTTGGGATGAGTGCGCATCAACTCATTGGCTTCTTCATAACTCATGCCCGCCGGATAGTATCCTCCCGCCCAGGGATTGTGAAGCGAGGTTTGGTCAGATCCGAGGTGAACGAAGATCTCTTCCTGATCAAATCTTTCCCAGACCTCCACGATGTTTCCACAGAATGCGATGGAAATGACTTCTTGATTTGTCATGGCAGCTCTCACCCGGCTCACGAGCTCGTCGAGGTCGGAGAGGAGCAGGTCCACCCACCCTTGTTCGTGTCGTTTGCGCGCAGCGTTTTCATTCACTTCGGCGCAGACGGTGATGCACCCGGCGATATTTCCGGCTTTGGGCTGTGCACCACTCATACCGCCGAGGCCAGCGCTGAGAAATATTTTGCCCGCAGGGCTTTCTCCGGGTTGCAGGTTTTTGCGGAATGCATTCATCACGGTGATCGCGGTGCCGTGAACGATGCCTTGCGGGCCGATGTACATGTAGGACCCCGCGGTCATTTGCCCGTATTGGGTCACTCCCAGCGCGTTGTATCGCTCCCAATCGTCGGGTTTGGAGTAATTGGGGACCATCATGCCGTTGGTCACCACCACCCTGGGTGCCGATTCGGAGGAGGGAAATAGCCCCATCGGATGGCCCGAATACATGTGCAGCGTCTGCGAATCGCTCATCTGGGAGAGATACTGCATCGTGAGCAGGTACTGGGCCCAGTTTTGAAAAACAGCGCCATTGCCCCCATAGGTGATGAGTTCTTCGGGATGTTGCGCCACGGCAGGGTCGAGGTTGTTTTGGATCATGAGCATGATCGCAGCAGCTTGTTGACTTTTGGCGGGATAATGATGAATGGGCCGGGCAAACATGGGATATTCGGGCTTGAACCGGTGCATGTAGATGCGCCCGAGGGTGTTGAGTTCCTGAGAAAACTCAGCTGCGAGCTCCCGGTGCCACGCCTTGGGGAAATAGCGGAGCGCATTTCTCACAGCGAGCTTTTTTTCCTCCCCGCTGAGAATGTCTTTGCGCCGAGGAGCGGGGTTGGCTCCTTCAGGATAAGGCCGCGAGGCTGGCAATTCGGCAGGAATGCCCTCACAAATTGCGCGCTGAAAAACTTCGATGCTATCAATCATCCCTTGACTGGTTTTGGAGGCAGGAAATCACCCCTGCCCTTTCAACACGCAAAATATGGCTAAATCAGGACAAAAAAGAAGCCACAGACCAACATTCGCGTCGATCGGTGCATGGCAAGCCCTACAGATGAGAATCAGAGATTTTCTAAGCATTTGATTGCATATATTCGAGTTCATTCTTCCGACTACTTCAACTTTCTCTGCATGGAACCCATTGATGCCCGTAGGCCATACCTGATATCTATCGCCTTGAGCATGTTGGCGATCCTGGCTCCGGCACTTTACAACAACTTCCCGTTTTTATATTCCGATTCAGGCACCTATCTCTATGTGGGGTTCACAGGGCTGCCATCGGAGATTCGCCCGGTGCTTTATGGCTGGTTTTTGCGATGGGTGAGCATGAAAGACAGTCTATGGCTTGTGATTTTTGTGCAGGCCTGGATCGTGTCGTGGAGCATCAACCGCTTTGTGCGCACCTTCTTCCCTGCTACTCCCGCCTTACTTGTGCTGGGAATGGTAACTCTCCTCACATTTGCTTCAGGAATCGGTGTAACTACCGGCATGATCATGCCCGACTTTCTCACCCCGGTGATGATTCTGCTAAGCATTTTGCTCCTGTATCAGCCGGTGATTCGCAGGTGGGAATCCCTCCTGCAAGCGTTTCTGCTCTTCTTCGCCCTTGCCAGCCATCATTCACATCCCTACATTCTATTTTGTGTTTTGATAGGAATGGTGATTCTGCTGCTGATCCCCTCCTTCAGGCAGGCCTCTTTTTTTCCATTTCGAAGGATGATGTTGGTGACAGCGATCGCCGTGCTTGGTTTTTTTGCGATTCCAGCCTTCAATTATGTGCAGGGCGGAGAATGGGTAAGGAGTCATTCCAGCAACATCTTCCTTGTTGGCAGAATGAATGAAATGGGACTACTCAAACCCTTTTTGGCGCAAGCCTGCGACAAAAAGGGCTACGGACTTTGCACCTATCAACACGAGATTCCAGAAGCATTTCTGTGGGATGGCAACAGCCCTGTGAACAAAGACGGGGGCTGGATCGCCAATAATCGACTCTACGGAGAGATCGTCAGGGACTTCTTTTCAGAGCCCAGGTATGCCAAAAAGTTTGTGATCAAATCTCTCGAGACCGTGGTCCAACAACTCTACACCTTCGACTTGTGTGTCATTGTGGCAGAGCGAGACGGAGGATTTCCGTATCGGATCCTGGAGCAGAATGTGCCGGAGTTTCTGCCCCCTTACAAATTTTCCAAGCAATACCGCTATCTGTGGAGCAATGAGGTATTTGATTTCCTCCAAAAAATCCTGGTCCTGGCATCTTTGCTATGGCTCTGCCGGGTCTTTCTGTTTCGCCCCGGAATTGCCATTTCTGATAAAGGCAAGTACATTGGGTTGGTGATTGTGTTGGGATTGCTGGCGAATGCGTTTATCTGTGCCAGCATTTCGACCATCGACCCCCGGTTTCAGGCTCGGCTGATCTGGCTTCTGCCTCTGTATGCTTTGCTACTCGCTATTCAGCTTTGGTCAAGCCGCCAATACAACCAAGAGCGACTAATTACCACCAATACGGACAATTCAAGAAGGATTGATTACCACTGACACCGTTCGCGATAGGCTTACCGGAAAGTGTTAGGTAACATTGGGCAGAAGCACAATCTCATGTATTGATTGTTTTCCATTGCCTACCAGCTCCTTATGAAGATTTCCATTACCGCATTTTTCTTGTTGCTCTCCTTTTCTGCCCTGGCCCAATACCCGTACCAGCGATACGACGCTCCAGAGTATCGCAATTTCTACAACTGGACCTTTGTGGACCATTGGCGCAAAGGAGATACCATTCGTCATAGCATCACCATCCCTGATTTTCCGAGCACCCACGACTCGATTTCCCTTCAGCTCACTACCACTAAAAGCAGCTGGGATCGCTACTCCACCCTCACTGTGCAGCGGGATGGTGTGACAATCCTGAACGTGCAAGAGCCCATGTTTTTTATTCCCGCAAATATCAGGTTGGAACCCCTCCGAGTAGCGGACCTCAACGGTGATGGGCGATTTGATATCAAGCTCGTGATCCCATTTGTAGGCGACGGGAGTGATCAGGAAAAGGTCCGGATCATCTATCTTTTTCAACGTCAGGACGGCAGCTATTCCAAGGTCTCATATTCAGACCTCATGCATGGACACAGGGCCGATCGGGATGTAAATCTTGATGGCAGGTTTGAGATGGTAACCAAAACCCTCACCACTTTTGAAGACCAGCAATATTGGACATATAATCTCTATGGTTTTGAGGGGGAGGAGTTGGTGAATGTGAACGAATACGCCAATTATCCCATCATGATCTTGCAACAGAAGCGGCCCAACTACTTCGCTACCAAAAACCTGCTTCCAGAGCAGTTAAAACTGTTTAGCGCCGCTCGGCCATGGGAGTTTCACTTTGCCCGGTAGAGATCACAGAGCTATGCTGATAGCTCAGTGGGGACAGATTGTTGCGATGGCCCTTCC
>JANQTF010000146.1:0-708 GCA_030731845.1 Bacteroidia bacterium
CAGCCTCAGGATCAGAAAAAATGGTATTCACCCGATGATTGATCAGGTCGCGATTATGATCCCATACAATGAGCTTTTTCTCTCCCATTCCCACTTTCTTCAAGGTGGGTCCCAGGTGGTTTTTGACAAAATCCCGCTCTTGTTCAGCCGTGTAAATGCAGGACTCCCAGATTTGGGTAGCCATCGGCTCATTCTGAACCGTGAGGCCCCAGATAGGAATCCCTGCCGCCTCGTAAGCGTTGATGAACTTGGTAAAATATAAGGCCCATGTGTCGTAAAACTCCGGAAGCAAGCTGCCACCGCGAAGCATCTCACCGTTAGATTTCATAAAGGCTGGAGGGCTCCAGGGGCTCACAAACAAGGTAAGCTCCCCCCCAGCGGATTCGATGGCGCGCTTGATCAAGGGGATCCTGAACTGCTGATCATGCTGAATACTAAACGTACCTAGTCCTTTGTCTTCATCCGACACATAGGTATAACTCCCAGAACTAAAATCACAACTATGGATATGGGTGCGCCCAAAGGTATATCCGATTCCTTTTTCCGGATCAAAATAAGCTTCCAGAAACTGTTCTTGTTGTTGCTTGTTCAAATCGGCGAAGACTTCTGCTGAAGCATCCGTGAAGGCTCCTCCAATGCCCACCATGGTTTGATACGTCTTTCGGGAATTCACAAACACAGCCACCTCAGTTTCGAGCGGTTGTGTGG
>JANQTF010000146.1:718-4547 GCA_030731845.1 Bacteroidia bacterium
GTTGTGTGGCGGGTAAAAATTCCTGTTCATCAGTGAGGGAAAGGCGAAGATCGGTATCCTTGGCAGTGGTGTACACCTGAAGGTCTTTGTCCTGGGCCACAGAAAGGGTTCTGAGAAAGGCTAGCAGAAGCACCAGGGCTGATCGCGTCAGCAGCGAACTATGATTCATCGTCATGGATTTGAAGGTAAATGTTATAACTCCCATTGAAAGGTAACCAAGGTTCCCGCAGGCAATTCATACCGGAATACTTGATTGTCCTTTACCTTGATTTCCAACTCAAGTGGCCGATTCAGGTGGTTATAAGCCAACAAAGCAAAGGACTGATCCGGGTTTTGGAAAGCAACCTGAGACAGTCCACTTGAGCGGGTATCTTCGGTTTCAATCCGGCAGGCTCCGGGTTTTACAAATTGTGCAGAATGCCCAAGCAGGGCATATTCCACATTTCTGGTGATGTTGCCAGTACCAGAATTGACGGTAATTACGCCTCTACAATCGGTGCAGCCTCCATTTTGGGGCCCATTATTCTCGTCCAGAGCCAGATTCCAGAGCAGCACTGTTTTGGCCCAGTTGCGCGTAGCGCCCACAAACAGGTTATCCATATTCCAGGCGAGGTTGGCGCCAAAATCAGGCGACCAATCCCCTCCGGAGCATTCCGTGAAATAAATGCCCCGATCCGGGTGAGCCTGCTGCACTGTGGACATGGCCTCAACATCCCCTGCATAGCAATGAAAAGACGTACCGGCAACAAAGTTTTTGGCCGTTGGGTCCGAGAGGATATCGAGCGGAAAAGCAACGTCGTCCCAGTTATGATCATAAATAATCACCTTTGTTTCCACACCAGCCTCCTCCAGTGCAGGTCCCAGATAATCTCGGATAAAGCTTTTTTGCTCTGAAGAACTCATATTCATACTGGGATAACTCGCCTGATGCAATGGCTCGTTTTGCACAGTAATGGCTTGAATGGGAATTCCTTCGGCCTTCATATCGGCGAGGTAGCGAACAAAGTACCGGGCATGGGCCTGATAAAAGGCCGGCGTGAGGCGACCTCCATCCAACAGGCGCTGATTGGTCTTCATCCAGGCGGGGGCAGTCCAGGGGGTAGCCATGATGCTCAACTCCGGTGCGATGGCCAGGATCTCTTGTAAAACCGGAATGACATAGTTTCGATCCTTGCCCAACGAAAACGACTGCATGTCGGTATCGGTTTCTCCGGGCCCCAGGTCGTTGTAGGTATAATTAGAAAGGGAGAAATCAGATGCTCCCATGGTCAATCGCAGATAACTGATGCCGATTCCTTCTTCCTGAGAGAACAACTCTTTGAGAATGGCGGAACGCTCACTTTCAGACAAATATTCCATCAATACATACGCGGAAGATTCTGTAAGAGCCGCTCCATATCCCTCCATTTTTTGATACGTCAGATCTGGATTGACGGAGATTTGCACCCCCTCGTCATTGGGACTCACCAGTGGCAAGGAATCCGGAGACAAGGCCAAAACCAGACTTCCATCGGCATTGGTTTGGTACACGGCTATCACGCCTTCCTCAATCACAGGATCGGGAATAGGGGGAATGGGAATGGGTTCCTCTTTACAGGCTAGCAGAAGAAGAAGGACCGAAAGAAAATAAACACGATTAGACATAACGAGTATTAAAAAGGAGGTAGTGGAGAGGAATACTCCCCACTACCACTGATGAACCAAGCCAAACCACTACTATTTATCTCAAAACAAATCTTTTGCTTACCTGGCCTTGGGAAGTCTCAGCTTGAATGACGTAGATGCCAGGAGCCCAATTTGCCATCTGAAATTGGTGATCAATTTCTCTTTCAGTGGCAATCACAGTCTGTTGTGCGAAAACACGTCCCTGAATATCGAACACTCTCAGGTTGGTTTTGCCTAATGATCCGGCGATATGAAGATCCAGCGTCTTGGAAGCAGGGTCTATCACGATGTGGAGTGATTCGGGCGCCAATTGGCGCGCGATACTCGTAGCAGAAGCTACAGAATCACAAGTAGCGAATCTATAGATCGGCAGTACGACCGTATCCATCATGAGTGCTTCAAAACGGTTGTTGTCTCCGTTTTTACACCCCTCAGGAATGCTCTCCTCATTTCCCCAGGCGTTTCCATTGACGTATTTGTACTGAACAGTGAGGATAGAGGCAAGCACATCGGTCTCATACTCATAGATCCCATTGCCTACATCGGTCATCATGGCTACTCCCGGGTCCCAGGCAACAAAATTACCAGCGACATGGACGCCATCGGCGCTCGGAGTTTCTGCGCTCATGTCCACACGAAATGTGACACGTCTCTTTTTCACAAGTTGTGGACATCCGTTGAATGGTACCAAATCCAGGGTGTCGCTCATTGTTGGTACCGTAAAAATGCGGTTGTTGCCTCCTACTGTGCAATTGGCAGGAGCTGCTTCTTCATTTCCCCAGGCATTTCCGTTGAGATATTTGTACTGAATATCGCGCCCTGGATCAAGGCTCACGGTCGTCATGTAAATGCCATTCCCCTGATCCGTAAGAGGATTATTGGTGGTGGACCAGCCATTCAGGTCACCTGCCACATGGACCCCGTCAGCGGAAACTGTTACGCCAGACATATCAACCCGGAAGGTGATATCTACCTGTGCTGGCAAAATAGCAGCAAACAGTACCATTGACAGTAGTAGAGTTAAACGTTTCATAGTAAAAAGTTAATTGGTAAGGGTTGAAAAGTGAGACCACTCCCGGTGGCGGGAAATGATCAATAAGAAGAATTTTGAACTAAGGATGGATTCCGATCCATTTCGCTTTGCGGGATGGGCAAAACCAGTTTTTCTGGGGAAACATTGTAGCCTAATCCCAGGGAGTTCATGGTTTGCACGGCTAATCCGGTGCGCTTGAGGTCAAACCAGCGGTGCCCTTCGAAGGCCAGCTCCAGCCGTCGCTCCAGCGCAATGGCCTGCCGCAATTCCTCCGCAGAATTTGCTGTGGTTGCGGGTAGATCCACCCGATTACGAATTTGATTCAGCAGAGACTTTGCTGCATCCAACTGCCCCAGCTCCACCTTTGCCTCTGCTTGCAGCAGCATGACATCTGCCAGGCGCAGGAGCATGATGTTGTTGGCACTTGACCAACCATCGGATCTTCTGAGCTTGAAGGGGAAAGGCACACGACCACTCGGAAAATTAGGATCAGACCATGGCAGATTGTTCTCAAAAAGGACCGAAGAAGCAAGCCTCACCTCGTCTCCCGCAGCCTCATAGGCGTTCAGGAGGTCATTGGATGGCGTATTGAACTTGCGCCAGCTATCGCCTGAGATGGAGGGCGGTAAAAAGAGCTGAGGACCCCAGTTTGCCTCATTGGTGCCACCGAGAAATGGCACCTCCAATATTGCCTCAGAAGAGTTTTCATGCTGTCCATCCCACAGAAAATCAAAGTCTGAGAGCAAGGCATAAGTCCCGCTTCCGATGACGGCTTCCGAATACGAATCAACCATTTGCCAGTTTGGCCTTGGTTGAAATGCATAGGCCTTTGCCAGCATGGCGTTGACAGTTCCGGCATTGATCCGCTCAGAACTTTCTCCTGATGCACGAACACGCTCCAGCGCAAATTCCAGATCCCGAATTATGCTTTCGTAGATCTCTGCCACCGGAACCCTTGATTGATAAATGATCTCAGGATCAGTAGAATTCACCTTTTCCGTGATGAGCGGAACAGGCCCGTAGAGATTAACGAGCTGGAAATAATGGTAGGCTCTGAGGAAGGAAGCCTCTCCCAGAATTTCATCTTTTCTGGTGGTAGAAAGATCAGGAGATTCAATTTGACCTACGTTG
>JANQTF010000146.1:4557-4899 GCA_030731845.1 Bacteroidia bacterium
CGCTCCACATTTAAATTGGTGGTCGTGGTGGTGAATTCATCCAACTGAAAATTGTTGGGGTTATCTCCCCCTGCATAACAGTTGTCGGAGATCACATCTCCATTGGTGAAGTAATCAAAAATGTAGTATTCGCTTTGTAGCGCATCGTAGGCTGCGACCAAGGCTGCTTCTGCATCGGCACCAGTTCGGAAAAAGTTTCCTTCAGCCAGGTCTGAAATGGGGTCTCTTTCCAGAAATGGCGTAGAGCAACCAGCCAGCATGAGGGCAGTGAGGAGGAAAAAAATATGCTTGTTCATGTTGTAAAGAATTAATCGGAGTTGACAGAAATCAAAAGTCTATCTG
>JANQTF010000147.1:0-41697 GCA_030731845.1 Bacteroidia bacterium
GGTCTTGCGCCCGCAGTCGGGTCTTGCGCCCGCAGCCGGGTCTTGCGCCCGCAGCTCGATTTGTAAAAATATGTCGCAAGGCCCCTATCTTTTGGGAAGAACCTTTTCGACATTTGCACCCGATTTGAATGTGAAGTACTGATATGCTCTCAATCCACACCGACGAACACTTCATGCGCCAGGCATTACAGCTTGCCGAGCGAGCCGCCGAAGAGGGCGAAGTACCCATCGGAGCGGTGGTGGTGAGTCAGTTTCGCATCATTGGCAAAGGCTATAACCAAACCGAGCGCCTGCAAGATCCCACCGCCCATGCCGAAATGCTGGCCATCACGGCAGCGTGTGAGCACCTTCGAAGCAAATATCTACGGGATTGCACCCTCTACGTCACCATCGAGCCTTGCCCGATGTGTGCCGGAGCTCTTCGCTGGGCGCAATTGGAGCGCGTTGTGTATGGTGCAGGCGAAGAAAAATTTGGCTCTGTGCACGTTCGCCCCTCCCTTTTTCATCCCAAAACCATGGTAGAAGGCGGCCTCATGGAGCATGACTGCGCTGCCATCATGCAAGAATTTTTTCGTTCCAGACGTCCTTGATCTCATCCGCCACCGATTTATATGAACACCACTACGGCCCGCGCCCGCTTTCAGCAAGCTCGGGGATCCAACAAAGTGCTTGCCTGGGTCATCCTGATTTTTCTTGCCCTGGTTTGGGGCTCTTCCTTCATCCTCATCAAGCGGGGGCTGGAGTCTTTTTCTGCCATGCAGGTAGGCGGCCTGAGGCTGGTGATCGCGGGCATTTTTGTGACACCCTTGATCTGGGGTAAATTTCGCAAGATCAAAAAGGAAGAATGGAAGTGGATTTTGCTGGTGGGCGTCATTGGCAATGCGTTGCCGGCGGTGCTGTTTCCGCTCGCTGAAACCCACCTCAACAGCGCTTCGGCGGGGGTGCTCAACGTGATGAGCCCCATTTTCGTGCTGCTCTTTGGCGTGGCGTTGTTTGGGTTTCGTTTCACTACCCTTCAGGTGATTGGCGTGGCACTGGGATTTGGGGGCGTGCTCATGCTCATTTTGCTGGGCGATCAATCGGTGAATCTTCTGGACCATGTCCTGTATGCTGGTGCAGCTGTGCTGGCCACCGTGGGCTACGGCCTCAGCACCAACGTGATGAAGCGCTACCTCGGCAGGGTTCCTACCACATTGGCGCCAAGCTTCGCGTTGTTTTTCATGGCCATTCCCTATGCGATCTACTTGCTACTCTGGGCCGATCTGGGAGCGGTGTTTGAAGCAGATGCTGCTCATGCCTGGCAATCTTTCTCCTACATTGCGCTGCTTGGCATCTTGGGCACCGCCATTTCTCTGGTATTGTTCTACAAACTCATCCAGATCACCGAGCCTATCGTGGCTGCATCTGTGACCTACCTGATCCCGATTGTGGCGCTCTTTTGGGGCTGGATGGATGGGGAGTCGCTCACGTCCCTGCAATATCTGGGCATGGCAGTGATCATTGCGGGGGTATATCTGGTAAATCGAAAGAAAACCTGATCACACAGACTTTTTCTTACCTTTCGGGTGTGAGCCTCACCGAGATCATATTTCTACTTGTTGCCTTGGCTACCCTCGTAGGAGCTGTGGGCCTTGCCCTCACACGGCAGCTCATTCGAGCTGCCTTCTGGCTATTTTTGGTGCTCTTTGGCACCGGGGCGCTCTATGTATTTGTGGGGGCCGATGTGCTGGCCGTTTCTCAGATTGTGGTGTATGTGGGCGGCATCCTGATTTTGATTGTGTTTGGGGTCATGCTCACCCACAAGGGCACAGGCACTGCGCCCGCTACCCGTATCACACAGGTGATCCCTGCACTTGCGATTGTATTGGCGCTGGGAGTGGGCATTTTTTCCCTCGTTCGTCAGTTTCCAGTAAGCAATATCAGCTGGGAAGCAAAACCCGAGGTGGCTCTGCCAAACGTGGAGGCCATCGGCCTGCAAACCATGACCCATTGGCTCGTGCCATTCGAGGCGGTGTCGCTGCTGCTGCTCATCGCCCTGGTTGGTGCGGCCTACTTGGCACGCCCGGATGAAAAAAAGAAGTAGAGGCTGGAGTTAGGAAAAAGTTTTTTTACTTTATCCCAACCCTTGATCATAAAACAATCATGAACTCCCTTTTTGGCAAATGAAACCACTTCAGAAGGTTGATAAAATTCTAAACTACTCTGGGATAACACTAAAAACAGGGCTAATTCCCCCACTTCGCAAGGGGTATTATCGGGTTTTGGACTAGCCAGTGTCAGGAGATGCTCCCAAAAATTTCATCCAAATCTATCAATATGGTTTTGGCCGAAAGTCGTCGCCTAAAACATGGCCAAAATATATTGCAAAGATCGGACATAAGTGGTATCCGGTGGAGAGTATTACCGAGCATTTGCTCAATCGTTTAGGAGATGTCTTTAATATTCGCACGGCATATTCGCAATTACGTATGGTACATGGCCAACTAAGATTTTTAAGTAGATATTTTCTAAAAGCGAATCAAATCTTAACTCACGGAGCCGAAATCTATTCTGCCTATTTAGAAGAAGATGGTGCAGAATTTATTGATCAGATTGAGGAAGCGAAGCTTTCAAGATCTTGGATCACTTTTCAGTTTACCATCCAGGCAATTCAGCATACTTTTGCCCAAAAATCCGGCCCAATTGTGGCCGACTTTGTGAAGATGCTTGTCTTTGATGCGATAGTAGGAAATAACGACAGGCATTTCTACAATTGGGGAGTTATTGAGGATGTTCATCATTTGCATGATCCCCTATTTTCCCCCGTATATGATACCGCCAGAGGATTATTCTGGAACGAAGATGAAGCTGCGCTTGAGCGTAAATATCTAGAACTTGGCAACTTCAAACTAACAGCTATACACAAGTATGCAGAGAAATCTATGCCCAAACTTGGCTGGGAGGGAGAATATGAAGTCACCCATTTTCAGTTGATTTCCAACATTTGTGGACTTGGCCCTCACTATCATGAAATTTGCAAGTCAGTAATTCTTTCCGTAGAATTAACCAATGTGGAATCATTTCTACATACCGAATTTGAACATCTCATCTCTCCCTTGCGTTTAGCGCTTATAAAAGTTTGTTTAGATTACAGGGTAAACCGATTAAAGGAAATCTTTCTCGCCACACAAATATGATTCCCATGATTAACAAAATCAGTGCTGCTATTCGTCGTTGGAAAACCGAAGGACAAGAAGAGCTTGTCACTCCCAAGGGCGAGAAACATGCTTTCTTGTTATCTTTTGGCAAGCTAGTTGTGGGAGAGCTATCCCTCAATCCCGATGGGCTATGGGAGTTCTATTACTCCGACGAATTCAAATCGCAGAATAACATCAAGCCAATCTCTGAATTCCCAAAGAAAGATAAGCGATACCAATCCGAAGAGTTATTCGCATTTTTTGTTCACCGAATTCCTAGTATTAGTCAGCCTGAAGTGCTTGCTACCCTCAAAAAAGAAGAAATTGACGAGCATAATGCAGTTGCTCTTCTGGCTCGATTTGGGCGGGTTTCTATTAGTAATCCGTTTCGTTTGACTGCTATTTAAGTAGATTAGGCTATTGCGATCAACATCGACGTGGAGGCCATCGGCCTGCAAACCATGACCCATTGGCTCGTGCCATTCGAGGCGGTGTCGCTGCTGCTGCTCATCGCCCTGGTTGGTGCGGCCTACTTGGCACGCCCGGATGAAAAAAAGAAGTAGCTCTACCAAGGCAGAGCTACCAGAGAAGCAAAAGAACGAATATGGATAGTGATAGACAGGACGAGGTAAGGTGACTGCCTCAGGGGCAAGTCTTGTGCTAGTTCACGCCATCGATCAGCAGGGGAGCGTGGCCATCGGTGATGATGATTTTGGTGTTGGGGGAATCGGCCAAGGCTCTGAATGCCTCAATGCTCTGCCAGGAAATCACCTCGGGGCTGAGGCCTGAACTGATGATTTTCTGCGCGTCGCGAATCCCCTCCGCCTCAATGATGCGCCGTTGGGCTTCGAGTCGCTCTCTTTGAAGTGCGTACTCCATTTGCTCGGCTACCTGCTCGGCTTCGAGCTTTTGCTCGATGGCGCGGGTTAGTCCCGGGGGGAGTTGGATGCTCTTGAGCAGCACCGCCTCGATCACAAAGCCACGTGGCTCCAAAATTCGAGACATTTGAGCCATGATCTCACTTTCTATCACAGCCCGGCTCGCCGTGTACATGTCTTTGGCCAAAAAGCGAGAACAAACATCTGCTGCTGCTGACCTAAATACGCTCAAAATCACAACTTGCTGATAATTGCTGCCAATGGTCTCAATTATATCGCGTGCCATGCTTGGGTTTACCTTGTACAGGATCGAGATCTCGGATGCTACATTGAGTCCGTCTTCAGAAGGAAGATTGAGGCGAACCTCGAGGTTTTCGGTGCGGATGGGCACCTTTAGGATCGTGGTAACAAATGGATTGTAGCCTACAAGACCTTGGCCATAGACCTGTGGATGTAGTTTTCCAAAGCGCTGCTTAAGTCCTACTTCTCCAGGGCGGATCGTGACACATCCTGTGAAAAGAATAGCCGCTACGATCATCATAGCGAGCGGAAACATCGGTCGATATTTCATAAGAACTAAAATTAAGGGTTTATTAACAGATATACGCCTTCCGCGAACAATAGTTTTACTATTGATAGCAACATGATTGCTTTCATTTAGTTTTTCCTTCATTCAGCCCTCAAAAAGATTCAATCATCAAGACCTGAAGATGAATAACTCCCTGATCGTGAGCCTAATCCCGCCTGACTTAATCAATAATTCATTTTGGGCTTTACTATGAATTTCGTAGCTTATCCCACTCCTTTTCATCTGCTAACAGACAACCCATGAACAATCCTTATGACATCGCACTCTATGCCCATCAACAAGGTGATTCCCGAAAAGCGGTAAGTATTTTGACTGATCACCTTAGGAATGCTCCCGAAGATGTACATGCCTGGGCGTTTCTGGCTTCCCTTCGGTATGAAATGGGTAAAAAAGACCTTGCTCGTAAAACCCTGGATAAAGCCTTCCACCTGCAACCGGATTCGGCTCAGGCATGGGCTGAAAAAGGAAAATGGCTCCTCCAAGAGCAGCAATGGCGCGATGCTGAGGTGTCACTGAGTCAGGCGCTTATTTTTGAGCCGAATAATCCAATTTCGTTACTCCATCGGGGAGTTGTCAGGCGAAGGATGGAGAAATGGGATCTCGCAAGGGGAGATTTTGAACAGGCGCTAGCCATGGATCCTGAACAGCAGGAAGCAGCATGGCATCTTCGTGTTCTGGATGAAAAAGAGGGCGCACACGCAGATGGCTCCTGGGTCACCATTGCCACACATTTTGATCCTGATTGGATGTATCAGCTTGTGACAAGCCTCTTGGAGCTGGGCATTCCCACCAAAATATCTGAGCAAGACGCGATCCTCAATCTCGATGCTTCTACTGATCATCCCCGGAAGCTACAAGTGCAGGTGGAACATGCAGAGCAGGCCTTTTGGCATATCGAGGAAATATTCCAGGAAAAATACCCGATTTCGCCCTCCGAAGACGAATTTCTGGAGGATGATTCAGAGGAGGACATAGAGCCCTCCCCGATCGTAACATTCACCAGGCGGATCATGATCATGGCGACCATCATCCTTGTGCTTGTTTTCATCGGGCTTTTTCTGGTGACCTTGTGGAAGGGTTGACCTCTGCAACGTGCAGAGGCTTCTGTTCCCCTTTCGGGTGTTTCTTTCCTGCTTATCCGTCCCAGATGAGCTGGAAAAGAAGGGATACTGCTACTTTCATTATTTTCTGAAACTTTTGAGTAGCTCCCGCGTTTTCAGGGTGAATGTTTCATTTTGATGCCTACCTTTGCCACAAGGAATAGAATACATGAATACCAGCGAACTTCTCTCCAGAGCCCTCCAATTTGAATTCCTCACCCAGGAAGAGGGCGTTTTTCTTCATCATCATGCCAGCACAGAAGATCTGATGTATGTGGCCAATGAGATGAGAAAAGTCCACAAGAAAGACAGCTTAGGCATCGTCACCTGGCAGATCG
The DNA here is from genome assembly GCA_030731845.1 of Bacteroidia bacterium. Taxonomy (GTDB): domain Bacteria; phylum Bacteroidota; class Bacteroidia; order J057; family J057; genus JANQTF01. The sequence continues at coordinate 6,082 of JANQTF010000147.1, forward strand.
ACCGCAACGTGAACACGACCAATGTGTGTGTGGCCAACTGCAAGTTTTGTAACTTCTTCGTGCCGCCCACGGCTAAGTTTGCCGACAAAGCCTACATCACCGACGATGCGACCTATCAAATAAAAGCCAAAGAGACCTTTGCCCTCGGGGGCGATCAGTTTTTGCTGCAAGGTGGTCACCACCCGCAGCTCGGCATTGAGTTTTATGAAGATACTTTCCGCAAGCTGAAAGGCTGGTTTCCTGAGCTTCGCCTCCACGCCCTCGGGCCACCGGAGATTGTCCACATTTCTGAGCTCTCCAAACTCAGCTATCGCGAGACGCTTCAGCGCCTCATGGCAGCTGGCATGGACTCCATGCCGGGCGCAGGGGCCGAGATCCTCAACGATCGCGTGCGTCGCGTGATTTCTAATGGCAAATGCTCCGGGCAAGAATGGCTCGACGTGATGCACGAAGCCCACAAACTCGGGCTCACCACAAGCGCCACCATGATGTTTGGCCACATCGAAACCACCGAAGAGCGGTTTGAGCACCTTGTGCGCATTCGCGAGGTGCAGGCCATGCGGCCCGAAGGCGAAAATGGCTTCAAAGCATTCATTCCCTGGCCTTATCAAGACGATGGCACGCTGCTCAACACCGTCAAAGGCGTTCGCAACACTGTCACCGCCGACGAATACATCCGCACCATCGCACTGAGCCGCATTATGCTGCCCAACATCGAAAACATACAGGCGAGTTGGCTCACCGTAGGCCCCGAAGTAGCGCAGCTCTGCCTCCACGGCGGTGCCAACGACCTCGGCTCCATCATGATCGAAGAGAATGTGGTTTCGGCTGCTGGTGCTCCCTACCGACTCAGCGCCGAAGAGATTCAGCGTGTCATTCTCGGTGCAGGATTCACCCCACGCCTCAGAAATCAGCTCTACGAATACCGCGAAACCCCCGCAGCCCTCGAAGGAAAAATGCTTGTGGGTAGTCTGTGAATGAAAAAATAGGCTATTCTCCTATCTCTACCATTCGATACAAATCACTCAAGGTAATCACTACGCCGAGGGATTTGAGCGATAGCTCGGCTTCGAGGCCTTCGACGCTGTTGATCTCCCAGAGGTTGCCTTCGTGGCGGTAGAAGGTTTCTACCCTGATTTCGTTTTGGTTGATCAGTACGTATTCCTGTAGGGAGGGAATCTGGCGGTAATGAAAGAATTTGTCGCCCCGGTCAAATGCCTCGGTGCTATCAGAAAGCACTTCGACGATCAGGCTGGGATTGGTAAGCGCGTTTTTATCTTTTTCACTGAAAACCGGAGGTTCACACACCACGGACGCGTCTGGATAATACACGCGGTTGGTGGCTGCGATTCGCACTTTGAGATCGGAGTTGAATACGTTGCAATTTTTGCCAGCCTTATCCAGTGCATTACCCAAAAAGCGACCAACATTCGTTCCTAACTGACTATGGTTTCCGCTCCCGCCAGCCATGGCCACGATAAAACCGTCGTGAAATTCATGCTTCAGGCCAGACTCGGCTTCGAGCTGAAGGTAGGTTTCGTAGCTGTGGGTGGTCAGTGCTTTTTCTCCCGTCGTTTCAACACTCATGTTTCAAGATACGAATTTCAGAGAATTGCTGTTGGAGCCCATGTAAAATCATGGCCTCATTATAATCGAAATCGCATACACGAGCACAGAAACCCCGAGGCCATACATGAAGATGTTGTAGGCCCAGCGGAGGAGGGAAAATTTTTGGGCAAGCACCTTACCGAGGAAAAAAATGTCTTTTGTCATGCTGCCATAGAGGTAGTTAGCATCGGTCATCATTTCATTGATTCCCCACATGTAGTCATCCATCTCCATTTTGTAGAAATTCCCAAAAAAGAGGAGGTTGGTTTTTTTGTCGAGGATGTCTTTTCGCTCGAATTTACCGGAGCTCACCTTGGGTCTTGTGGCCAGAATGGCAAATACGATGGTGGTCATGCACACGGCTAGGATCATCATGTTGGGCACGAGGAGGTAGTTGTCGTCGAGGCCTATTCCCTTTTCGATTGTGGAAGAAAAGATGATGGAAATGATGATGGCGTTGATGGACAGAAGAATATTGGCCTTACTGTCGGCGAGATCACTGAGGTTGATGTGGGTTCGGTAGGTGGTGCGAAACATCGTTTCGATGCCGCGATCCGGGCGCTGCTTCTTAATTTTTTTGAGCTTGCGCTTGAGCCTTTCCAGTTCCACATCTTTCTCATCGAGCTGATACTCGAGCACAGACCTATCGGATTCTTCTTGCTTTTTGCCCCTCTTCTTGATGCGCTTCCTCAGCTTTTTGATATGCTCCTGCTTCACTGGCTCAAAATTATCCCGCGCATATTCGGTGTAGTATTCGTGGTTGTCGAAAAAATTGAGGTTAAAGCTGTCCCAATCTTCGTCGGAGAACTCACGATGGCAAAAATACTTCCATTCCCAGCGAATTTTCTCAGAATTGACCAACGCGTCGGGCGTGGCGAGGTTGAACAGATCTGAGTCTTTGATCACTTTTTCGAGCGCATTACGGGGCTCATGGCCCAGGCGAGTGGCCTCAATGAGCGCTACCACTGCCTCAATGAGGGATTCATCTGCTCCCTGCTCCGTCAAAAAATCACGCGCCATCTCCATCGACACCTGCTCGTGGCCCTCATAGACCTTCACATAACCAATGTCATGCATCCACCCGGCTAGCTGGAGAATCAGGATTTCATCCTCTTTAAGCTGACATTTCAACCCGATTTCCCTCACCATCTCCACCACCTGAAAGGTGTGTTCAGGGGAATGATACTGATAATTGGGGTCCATGTCCTCGCGCAGGATCTTTCTGGCGTGGGCCTCGGTTGCCTGCAGCAAGTCAACGGCTGATTTCATGTGAGGTCATCTATTGGGGTCCGGCTCCTGATGATGAAATGCATCGGGACTAAAACGAAGATACAGTTTTTCTATCGTGAAATGCCAGAATGAGCAACTCAGAACACCTCAGCGGGAAAAGTCTCGAAGAAACTTGTACTTTTGAGGATCCACAGGAACCATTTCCTCCCCAATATGATGAAGAATTTCCCATTGCTCTCTCTTCTGGTAGCCCTCTCCTTCAGCGCTTGCCAGGCTCCTTCCCCCCAATCGGTGGAGATGAACACCCAACTCGATAGCATTGCCTACGCAGTAGGAATGGATATCGGAAAATTCTACCACACCAAGCAGCAAATCAAGCTCAATCCAGAGCTCATTTATGCTGGCATCAAAGACATTGTGACACAGGACAGTGGCAAGACTCGTTTTTCAGAGGATAAGGGAGTTGCTCTTATCGACGCGTTTTCCCGCATGATGGAAGCGAAGCGTGCCGCCACCAATGAGATCAATGAAAAGGCCTTCTTGAGCGAAAATGCAATAAAACCACAGGTCAATGTCATGGCCGAAGGGGTGCAGTATCAGGTGCTCGAAGAGGGCATCGGGGCATCACCACGAGCCGACAACGTGGTAAAAGTTCGCATCGACGGGCGCCTGCTCGACGGCACCTTGTTTGCTTCCAGCGCCAACAATGAAGACAATACCATTGAAGTAGATATTGCACTTGCCTTGCCAGGCTTGCAGTTGGCACTCACCAGCATGAAACCCGGCGACAAATGGCGCGTGTGGATCCCCTCTCAGCTCGGATACGGAAGCGAGAGTCGCCCGCCTATTTCGCCCAATTCTCTTCTGGTCTATGATATTGAACTCCTCGAAATTCTCCGATGAGGCCAAAACCGAATATTTGGCCACATTTCGCCATGTCATTCTGGTTTTATTCTGCTTCTATTCTGGAATAATTGCCTAATCGCAGTCGGAGAGCGAAGCAGTTTTACGCCCCAATATGCGCTAAAACCTTGCTTTTTCAAGCATTTTCCGAAAACGATTGTGTGAACCTATCACGCAACACCATGCAACAAAGATTGGCCTTGGATAATTTTATGCGGATATTTATTCCGAATTGAATTAATTATTCCCTTATGCAACCTACTATTGCCATCCTTTGCGCTGGTGGTCCTGCCCCCGGAATCAACACAGTCATCAGTACCATTGCCAAAGTCTTTCTCAAAGACGGATATCGGGTTCTGGGTATCCACGACGGATACAAGAATCTCTTTCATGGAGAGCCCGAGCTTGTGGACATCGACTTCCACTACGCAGACAGAATTTTCCCTCGCGGTGGTTCCACCCTGCGCATGAGTCGATTTAAGCCAAAAGATCACGAGTTTTCGACTGATTTTTTTGTTAACCATAACATCAAACTCCTCGTGACCATCGGTGGAGACGATACCGCCTCCACGGCCAATCGCCTCACCAAGTACCTCATCGCCAATGAGGTGAAGATCCAGAACATCCACGTTCCCAAAACCATCGACAACGACATCCCGCTTCCGGGTCGTACTCCTACTTTTGGCTTCAACTCCGCCAAAGATGAAGGGGTGCGTATCGGAAACACCGTGTACGAAGATGCCCGCACCAGTGGAAACTGGTTCGTCATCTCCAGCATGGGTCGCTCTGCGGGTCACCTTGCTTTCGAGATCGGCACGAGCTGCCACTTCCCGATGATCATCATCCCGGAGATGTTCAGCAAGACTGAAATCACGATGGATGGTATCGTGAAATTGATCATCTCTTCCATGATCAAGCGCACCATCGACGGAGTAGATCATGGTGTTGCCATCGTATCTGAAGGCGTGTTTCACTTCCTCAGCGAAGAGCAGATCCGCAATTGCGGCATCAATTTCACCTTCGACGAGCACGGCCACCCAGAGCTGGGCAACGTGTCCAAGGCGCACATCTTCAACATCCTCGTGCAGCGCAAACTCAAAGAGCTGGGCATCGACATCAAGTCGCGCCCTGTAGAGTTGGGCTATGAGCTTCGCTGTACCCGCCCTGTGGCCTATGACCTCACGCTGTGTACCCTCCTGGGTATGGGTGTGAAAAAATTGTTTGATGAAGGTGTCACTGGCGTGGTAGTCTCTACCAGTTCCAAAGCCAACATCGAAGGGATTCCGCTCAAGGATCTGGAAGATCCGGAAACTGGCAAAATCCCTCCTCGTCTCGTGGACATGGACTCTGAGTTGGCCAACCTCGTCTTCAGCGACCTGCACGTACTCACCCCTCTCGATTACGAAAAAGCCCGCAAATACCTGGAGCATCCTGAAGAATTTGATTTCTACAAGATTCTCAACTGGGACTTTGACCCCAAGAAAATCCGTCCTTCCTACGTGGGATAAGGATGTTGGGCCATCACATCTCCAATCGCCGCTTCCCTTGGGAGCGGCGATTGTTGTTTGTGGGGGGAAGTACAATTCACGACGCTCCTACTCTATCCATCCCGCAGCTACAGTACCTCATACTACCCCATCCACCCCAATTTCTCTCCTCAGATATCCCTTACAACAACCATTTGTCACAATTCCACAAATTATCAAATCAATTCTCCCCTACTTTTCGTAACTTAATGGTATAGAATAGGAAGACGTGGACTACAAAATGTGCAATAACCATTTCCCCCTTTCCTCAATATCTCAATCAAGACCTTTATGAGTGGATTAGAAGGAGTAAGCATGGTCAAAGACGGAGCAGGAAATCTATCAGAGATTCGTGTAGATGCAATGGAAAACCCCGAATTGGCCCGGGAGGTATATCATTTGATCCAAGTGCTCTCCAGAGCCAGAGAATCGGAGCGCGTCAAAACGTACCGCGAAAGCAGTCTCGTGCTTGGCAGAACAGAGAAACCGATTTCAGAGGCAAAAATCACCAAACTAATTCGCGAGGCCAAAGCCAGCGGAGAAATCTCACAGGAGCAATTTTTTCAGCGCTTCCCTGAATGGCAGAACCAACAAAACGCAAGATAGCCCTCACCAATCTTGCCTCTGATCAAATCGACCGACTTTATCATAAGCTCCTTGAAAAGGGTGCGAAGCAAGAAGCCGAAGTCCTCATGGACGACTTCCTTGATGTCGTGTTTGGCGACATCGCCTACTTCCCCGACCGCTTTCCTGTGTTTACCGGTATCAAAGACAAAGGTGATTACCGCATGGGCCTCCTCGTAGGAGACTTCCGCGTGATTTTTCAGATTATGCTCGATCGCGTAGTCGTGCTGCTCATCATGCACGAAAGCGAGCTGTTTGCCTGAGGCGGATGAGCCTCTCCCCCTTCACAAAATATGCTTCACTCGCCCTACCTGTCCCGATTCCAGCATCACCTTGATGCCGTGGGTGTGCTTGGGTGCGCTCGTGAGCAGGCGCGAAACCACGCCCTCTGTCAGGGTGCCTGAGCGTTGATCCTTTTTGAGCACAATCTGCACCCGCTGTCCGATCTTGATGTTTACCCTGAGCGTGCCGCTCAGCGCTTCCTTCTCTGGTTCCATGTAGGGGATTTCCGTTGTCAAAAGATTATTTTTTCCAGCTCTCCAGCACCACGCTGCCCTTCACCGGGTCGTTCACGATGTGGAGGTGGGTTTCGATTTCTTGTTGAAGCTCGTCCACGTGAGAGATCACGCCCACAATGCGATTTTCCTGCCGTAGAGATTTGAGGGTATGGAAAATGGTGCGTAGTGAAGCCTTGTCCTGAGAGCCAAAGCCCTCGTCGAGGAAGAAAAAGTTCTGCTTCGCAGACGCCTGCTGCTGCACCTGATCCGACAACGCGAGGGCAAGGCAGAGTGCCGCCTGAAAAGTCTGCCCGCCGGAGAGCGTTTTCACCGAACGCGTATGACCGCCGTTGAGCATGTCGCAGACCAGGAAGTTATTGTCAGCGTCGATTTCAAGCTGGAGAGAATTGCCGTTAAGGCGGAGAAAGCGCTCGTTAGCCGCTGAGCAAAGATTTTGCAGATACACCGTAGATACGTAGTTGACAAAGGCATTGCCACGAAAGAGCATCTCGAGAATCTTTAGATTCTCGGCGCGCTGCGAGAGCGCATCGAGTTGCTTCGTGAATCCCATCTTCTGTGCAAAATCTTCCGCCAATCGTTTCCCATAGCTGATCTTGCCCCCGATTTCCTGCCCAATCTCCTGGAGTTGCGCCTCAAGGGCTGTGATTTCACGCTGAAGGGTAGCAAACCCTTCGAGGTCAAAGCTACGCCCGGCCACCTGGGCTTTTAGATCGCTCAGGCTGGTTTGGGCCTGGGTTTCTTCCCGCTCAAATCGTCGGATTTCGTCCTTCTCGGCATCCATGTCGAGGGCGAGGGCGAGCACCTCGCGGAGCGCATCGCGCGAGGCAAAGGGGGAGGCCGTTAACAACTGATCGAGCTTGATGGAGAGACGCGCCACCTCGCCGCTGTGATCTTTTCGTTGCCCTTGCAGGGTCGAGATTTCTCCTTTCAGGCCTGCGAGGCGGTGTTTGCGCTCCTCGATTTCCTGCTGCAGGGTTTGGTGCAACTTGCCGATGCTTTCATATTCGTTGTTCAGGGAATGAATGTCTTGTTGAACCTGCGCATCACTTCGGGGTTGCAATTCCTCAAAGTTCACGAGGCTGAGCGCTTTGAGGCCCTGCGCCAATGCCCCATTGGTTTGGTTCAGGGTCTGATTGAGCTGATCAAGGGTAGGCCGGTAGTTCTCAATGTTGGTTTGTGCGCGTTTGCCAGAATCCTGGTGACCCTGCCGGACCTGCTTTTTTACGCTAATCGCCTGCTCTGTGCGTTTTCCCTCCGCAAGGTGCAGCTCCAATTTTGCCAGACCATCTTCTTCAAATTCTGGCCACACAAATTGCGATTGATGGCGGTCCAGCGATTCTTTGATCGTCGTGATGGTAGTTTCTGCTTCCCGGAGCTCTTGTCCGAGCTTTTTAGCGTCTTCTTGCAGGCGAAGGAGATTGGGCAGGTAGTGACTGATTTCCTCCAGATGTCGATCGAGCTGAGTCAGGTCTGTTTTCACCTGGACCAAAGCTTCGCTTTGTGGGCCGCCCTGCCGGCTGTCAGGGTGATCGGTAGCACCGCAGAGGGGGCAGGGCTGGCCTGGCTGCAAGTCACCCGCGAGTTGATGTAGCTCCTGCTGAAGCTCTTCGCGGAGACGCTGCTTCTCCAGCACATCGCGACGGGCTTTCAGCTCGGTCTGCTGGCCAGTGACCTGCTCGATCAGTTTGGATACGGAGAGGTCGTGCTGGGCAATGTTGATCCCGATCTTCTGGGCAATGGTGATTTTTGTTTCTTTGCCCTGCTCAATTTCGGAGAGAATCTTGGTGCGGGCCTTTTCTTCGCGCTCGAGGTTGTCGGTGAGATTTTTCTGCGCATAAAACCAGTCCCTCACCGCCATGATGCGGCCGTGATCTGGGCGATTCGCTTCTAGTTGCTGGATCTCGGCATCGAGCTCTTCGATGGCCTTCTGTGCCTGTTTGGCAGCTGCTTCTTCTTTTTCCAGCGTTGTGCGGCCATTCTTCACCCGCTCTGTCAAAGAAGCGAGCACTTTTTGTTGCTCACGCAGGTCCAGCACTTTTTGTAGTTCTTCGGCTTTGCGCTTCATCTGATCCCGCTCTTTGAAGATCGCATCGGTGCTGGCAAATGTGCTTTCCTTCTTGGTCAGCTCGGCCTCGCCACTGCTACGAGCCTCCTGCTTTTGCTGAATGCTGCGCTCGGTCTCGGCGAGGGTTTTGGAGAGACGGTCAAATTCGGTGAGGGTAGTGGCAAATTTCGCCTGGGCATATTGGTACTGATCGAGGCGCAGCTTGCGCTGCTCATGAGCTGGGCGCTGGGCATTTAGTTCTGCGAGGCGCTCCTGGGTTTGGGTGAGGCGCTCGAATAATTCCCGAAGCTGCTGCGCAGATTCGTATTGACGTTGTTTTTCCTTGAGGATCAGTTCCGCTTCCTGCCGTTGATGTTGGAGGGCCAGGGTCTCCGTTTTATTGACCTCAATCACCTCTTCTGTCACCCCGGCCAGCATCGCGAGGGAGCTTTCCACTCCCGTGATCGACTGGTTGTTTTGGGAAGTAAGCTTCGCTACCGGATTTTTGAGGTCATATTTGTGCAGGTTGAAAAGCTCCAGCATCATCTCTGTGCGATCCTTCGCACCGAGCTTGAGAAATTCCTCAAACTTTCCCTGGGGAATGATGATGCACCGACGAAAGTTGTCATAACTCAACCCGATGATCTGCTCGGGTGCTTCCTCAATCGGAACCCACTGATTCTCCCCCCACACATAGGTCTGCCGCTTGAACGTGTCGGTCTTGGTAAAATCTTTTTTCCGGCGATTCTCCACCCCAAATCGGTAGCGGGTAGCATTGCCAGCCCCGGCCCAGCACTCAAAGTCGATGGCAAGCCTGCTGGACTTGAGGTTCATCATGTGGTAGGCCATGCCGCCAGGCTCGCGCGTGTTGAGTCGCTCGGTCTGGTTATAAATGGCAAAGCCAATGGCCTCCAAAATGGAAGACTTGCCGCTGCCAGTGGCCCCAAATATCCCAAACAGCTCCGCCGAGCTGAGATATTCAAAATTGATCTCCTGCTTCTGCTGATAGGAATAAATGCCTTCTATGGATAATCGGATCGGGATCATGGGGGAGAGAAATGTGGAAGAGAACTAAGCCGATGGAATGTGAGTATGGGTAGTATGCCAATCTAAAATGCTCCGTTTGATCCTTGTTTTCATCTCGGAGCTAAATTCATGGCCATAATATCGCTCGAAAACTGCACAGGCCAAATCTCCTTTGCTCATGCCTGGATTAGTACTGAGAAGTTGACGTTCAATCATGTCTCTGATAGAGTTTATCTGTTCCATCCCAGCTTTCGCTCTTTGAGCGGGGGACATTTCCATTGCATACTTCACTTGTAGCTTCCAGGCCTGGTCTGTCACGTCATTCATGATCAAAAAGATTATAGGTGTTGAGTCTAAGATTCTCTTTCCATTCGTTAAGGTACTTATATTCAATGGAGCCACTCGCCAACAAATGACGGATATCCTCCATTTGTTTATCGCTTTGAAGATCTTGGATCCAAAGCAATTTTGAAAGTATTAGGTCCTCTTTCGTTACTACCCAGATCGGAAATCCATATTCTTCATTTCTTACTCTTCTTCCAAACTCTACTAAGCGGTAAGCTCCATTTTTCATCACAATGCAGTCTATTCTCAAGGCGGTTGACTTATGAATCAGATTGAATATTCCTCTGCGTTTGATTTCCTGCCTGATTCCAATATCATCTACAAAATACTCTGAGTCGAAACCGGAAATGAAGGGCTCAATATTTTCATCTGTAAAATGAATAATCACATCAATATCCCTTGTCATCCGGGGAACCGTATATAGATTAAGTGCCAAGCTTCCAGAAAGCATGTATTCAATCCCTATCGATTCCAATTTTTCACATAATGCCTGAAGTACAGTTAACATTTTTTCTATTTATAATGTATTAATCCTGTTCCTCACTCAGCACCTCCTGAAAAAGCGCCAGCAATTCCTCATTCGGTTGCTGTCCTTTTTTGTGAAGGAAATAATCCTTGAATAATTCCTCCGTGCTTCGGCTCAGGTCGATTTGCTTACCGGAGGTGAATTTGAGCAATTCCGGGTTGGTGAATTCCGGCACCACGCGCAAAATGCCAGCATGTGCCCCGGCGAGGCGCTTGCGATCTTCTGCCGTGAGGTGTGTGTCGGTGGCGATGTGCAGCTCCACGAGGGTGTTGGGATGCTCGCCGAGCCAACTCACCGCTTCATCTATCGACTCGAAGCGCTTGGAGAGCGCCTGCTTGCCTGAGCTGAGCAAAACCGCGCTCACCTCCGCAGGTTGCCCCGGTTCGCAAGTTGCGATCAGCACTGCTTTCTCCTTTTGACGGTCAGAAATGCTATACACGAGCGGGCTCGAACTGTAGGCCACAGGGTAGGGGCTTTGCTGGAGAACATAATGGGAATGAATATGGCCGAGCGCGGCGTAGCTCAATCCCTTCGGAAAATCCTTCACAAAAATCTCCTGTGCGCCCCCAAGGGTGAGCACCGAGCGCTCTTCTTCGTCCTCCTCCGGCATATCTGCTTGTTGGTTGGTGACGAATAAGTGGGTCATGAGCACATTCACCCCGGCATCGTCGCAATAGGCATCAGCCACCTCTTTCCAGTGGGCGGCAAGCAAGCTGCGCAGCTCCACCTCGCGGTCTTCGGCTCCCAGATATTCTCTCAGGCGAAGCTCGTTGGCATAGGGCGTGAGCAGAAGCCGAAGGGGATGATTCTGCCCGGGAATGACCAACTCCACAAATCCCGGCGCACTGCGCGTGATTTCCAGCCCCGATTCCAGCTTGAACGGGCGAATCTCGCCACGTGGATAGCCCATGAGCAAAATGCCGCATTCGCGCGCGAGCGGGTCGGGTGCTTGTATGCGGTCCGGCGAGTCGTGGTTGCCAGCAATTCCGATCACCGGGCGCTTGCCGCCATTGGTGAGGCGCTTCAGGGTCTGATAAAAAAGGTCGAGCGCCTCGATCGGCGGATTGGGATGGTCGAACAAATCGCCCGCGATGAGCACCACATCCACTGATTCGCGATCTGCGATTTCGCAGATTTCATTCAATACCTCCCGCTGCTCTTCCAGCCGCGAGAACTGCTCCAGGCGCTTGCCCAGGTGCCAGTCGGCAGTGTGCAGAATCTTCATCCCGGAAGTTAGGGAGAATGACGGAGTTCCTGAACCCCTTGACCGGGAGTTTTCTTATTTTCTTGCCACATGAATGGAAAATGCGGGGATCTCAATCGTAAAAAGTCCAATTGATTCCCAGCACATAGCTTCGCTCCATCATTGGGTAGAATGGCGTGGAGTAGTAGCCATTGTAGAGGAGATTCTCATTGAGGTAGAAGTAGCGGAAGTAAAGGAATACCCCGTGAATATTGAGCTGAAAAAATGCATCACCGGTAGCGAATGGCAGCACATTGTAATTTGTTGGAAAAAACTCTCCGCTGATGGGTTCCAGTGTTTGCCCGGCATAGCCTGTCCACCAATTCATGCCCAGCCCGAGGCGAAACTCTCGTGCAATCTTGAGATCGCGATGATCAAAATAAATGCTCGACCTGCCGCGTAGCTCTGGCACTGATCGCAAATAGAGATCGATGGTTTCATCCGTAGAGCTAGTGAGCCGGGGCATGTATTGCAGGTTGTTTTCGAAGTGAAAATGGCGAAGAAACCGCAGGCGCACATTGGCATCGAGGCCCAGCCTCGTGATGGCTTCTGCTCCTTGAGTCACCTGAAAATCGCTGGTATAGAGAATGGGATTCTGTCTGTTGCTCCAGAAGGCACCCACCGAAGCCATGTTGGGCAAGAGGGTATCTGCCCCTCTGATCACTACCTCGGGCCGCCAACTCAGCGCAGCACGAAGGTGGAGCACCTGCTCATTGCCGAGGCTGTCGTTGGGCAGGTAGGCATTGCCGGTGCCGCCCATCATTCTCGCCTGAAACAGGGAGGGGTTGAGGTTGCCAGCCATGGCGTGGGCCGTGAAGGCAATCGGTCCGGAGAGTTCACCGGCGTTGGCGAGGGAGTCTTTGCGGGCAAAGGGCGCAATGGCAAGCTCTGCATTCAATTTTTGCTCGGTACTAAACTGATCCGACACCCGCTGCCGGATGTCACCGGCGAGATAGCCGCCCGGAAAACTCAGGCGGATGCCGCCAAACTGCTCGGTGATGTTTTGGTTGAGGGAAAAGTCTTCCCGACTCACGGCGATGCGCTGATAGTTGAGGCCGGCAGAAGCATTGGCCTGCCATCCCGAGGCAAGCAGCCACGAGTAGCTGATGGCGCCCATCACATCGAGCCTCCGCACCGAGAAGCTGTCTTCAATGGCGTTGGTCCTGTCTGCGAGGGTAGGAAACTGGGGCACAAGGTTGGTCTTGCGGCGCGTGGTGTCGATGCCGCTATCAAAGAATCTACGGCTCTGCCAGTCGTATTGAATACGGTTGCGTAGGCTGATCTTATGCTTTTTTTCCGTGGAATCAGATTCTCCGATGAGGTGATAATACTGATCGAGGTAGGCGGTCGTGGTTTTGCGAAAGAGCTGCGCGTCGGTATATGGAGAAGTATTTTCTTTGAAAAAAGTCTGGTTGTAAGTCGCGATATTTTCCTGAATCAGGCCATCTGCCACAGGGTAGAGGTCTGGATTCTGGGCACGGCTCACGCCGCCATTGAGCTGATCATTGTGGCGGTTGAAGGTGATGTTGGTAAAGGCGTGGTATTTACTTTTTCTCGTTTGGTAATGAGAACTGAGAAATGCCTGGGTGTGATCGGTCACAAAGTTTCGGTAAGCTCCCTCTGATTGTGGGCGCCGCAGGTAGCCCGCTACGTTGAGGCTTGGCCCAAAACTGCGGGAGAGGGTGACATCCACCACTTGCAGCTTGCGCTGTCCCTGGGTGAAGATGATGTCGATGTAGGGCGTTTTGGTATCAAAATAGCGGACCTGATTGTCGGCATCGAGGAGGTATCGATCATATCGGTTGAAGACGGGGTCGCGCCAGAGGCCCAGGTCGTAAAAGGATTCCTCCAGCCCGAATAGATAGGCCTGATAAGGTTTTCCAATTTGCCCGAGACTTCTCACAAACCCAGGAATATTCTCGATCGGATCGAAGTAAATACTTCTTTCGAGGGTATTGCCTACGGGAGTCAGCTCATGACGATGAGCAAAGAGGGCTTCTTTGTCGATCGCCTTAATGTTGGGTTTGATATTGAAGGAAAGATTGGCAGAATCGGTGCCGAGTGAATCAAGGCTAAAGTCACTGGGGCTCCCGTACAAGTCTCCGGCATCACTTGGTGGCCCTGTGGGGCTGCCTGGTCTGGTGGTGGGAAACTGAGCATGAGCCTGCTGGCCCGCAAAGAGCAGGAGCATCAGGGCAAGTCCCTGTATGAGCATCAGGATCGTTTTCACATTCATCTTGCCACAAGGTGTCATTGCGGGCAAAGATCGTTGGTTCTGTTTACAAAAACGGTATCAACTCAGAAACAATGTGGCTAATGCGCGGCTCGGCTTCATTTGCCACCTCAATCACATCATCGAGAGAGACGGGATGCAGGTTGTCGGGATCGCCCACGTCGGTGACGACAGAGATGGCAAAGACCCTGAGGTTCATGTGTCTGGCCACGAGCACCTCAGGCACGGTGGACATTCCTACGATGTCGCCGCCGATTCGCTCGAGGTATCGGTATTCGGCGCGGGTTTCGAGGTTTGGCCCTGTGACGCCCACATAAACCCCTTTGTGAATACGGATGTTGGCCTCTTTAGCGATTTCGAGGGCTTTGTCGATGAGGGTGGGATCGTATGGGCGACTCATGTCGGGAAAGCGAGGCCCAAATTTAGACTCATTGGGCCCAATGAGTGGATTTGTGCCTTGGAGGTTGATGTGATCGTCGATCACCACGAGGTCGCCATTTTTATAGCTCAAATTGAGGCCTCCGGAAGCGTTGGACACAATGAGGGTATGAATGCCAAGCATCTTCATCACGCGCACAGGGAAGGTGATCTCCTGCATGGAGTAGCCTTCGTAGTAGTGAAAACGCCCCTGCATGGCTACCACTTTTTTGCCACCAAATGTGCCAAATATGAGCCTGCCAAAATGACTTTCTACCGTGGAGATAGGAAAGTGAGGAATGAAATTATAGGCAAGGGTTTTATCGGCTTGTATGTTTTCACCCAAGCGGCCAAGACCGGTGCCGAGAATGATCCCGATTTCGGGTGTTTCCTGATAATGTTTGCGGATGTAGCTTAATGCATCCTGAACTGCTTCGAGCATAAATGAGCGATTGTGGTCAAAAGAAAGCCTGAGAATGGAGCCATTCGGACTATTTCCTAATTAAAGAATCGGGAAAATACAGGATTTCCTTCAATAGAATAGTACAGAATTCGGGGAAAGGCTGGGTAAGGCAACTTTTTTCCTTAATTTTCGGATCTTCTGAGGCTATGCTTCATCTCTCTTGATTACGACTTAAGGCACATGAAGGTCTGGATATTGGGGCTTGCCATGGCCATGGTGCTGCTCTCATCGGCTTGCGACTCCACCACAAAGGAGGAAAAACAAGCCCAAGAGCAAGCCATGGCCATTGACAATCAGCGGAAATCCGCACAGCTGTATGCATGGAAGGTGTATGCAGAAGATATGTATTATCGTCGCCGGGAGCCTCGAAGCACCTTCGCCCCCGTATCTGCGCGGGACCCCAAGCCTGCGCTTCCTCCCGAACCATTTTTGTCTGGTATGCCCGAGCAATCTGGCACGCCTGTCGAGGAAATAGGAGATAAGCCTGCCTTTCCCGTAGGAACCTTTATCAAGAAAGGGGAAATCCTTCAGACACCGACTGCACGCCTCTTCATGTTTCCCAAGGGATCACAGATCATTCCGCCTGATCAGTATGGGCTTTTGCAGGAAATCGCTACAGTGCTACATCGCAATACAGACGTTTTCAAAATATCTGTCGTAGGCTATGCCTCCGAAGAGGAAGTAAATGATAAAGAGTTGCTCACAGATCAGTGGACGCTGAGTAGCTCACGTGCCACTACGGTCGTAAAAGAACTTATTCGTTTGGGTATTTCTCCGCATCATCTTGAAGCGATCGGAAGAGGGTCATTTACCATGGATTCGGATACTGGACGTAGAAGCATCGACATATTTTTAACCCCGATTGACCTGCGACCATAACATCCTCACTGGGGATGTGTTAATTCTCCCTTCAAACTCTCCCTTTCGCGAAGGGAAATTTTACTAGCTTTGCGGCCTATGAATCCCTCCTGGCAACGAATTGCGACCTTTATCCTCCGAAAGCGAATTACGCTTTTGGTCATACTGGGCGTAATTACTGTGTTTATGTGGACGGTAAGAGGGACCGAAATGGTGCAAGAGATCACCAAGGTAATCCTCAGCGAAGAAGACGAACTCGCAGCCTACACAAAGTTTCGTAGCACCTTCGGCGACGATGGTAATGTGATGGTCATCGCCATTCAGGGCGATATTTTTGACTACGACCTCTTCACCGGGATCTATGATCTTTGCTTTGAAATCGACTCGGCTTATGGCGTAACGGGGGTCGTAGCCCTTCCTCGTTTGTTTGATATTGTTCGCAACGATTCCACCGAAAGCTTTGACCTTAAGCCGCTCACCCCTACGAGGCCAAGCACACAGGCCGAAGTAGATAGCATTCATAAACGTGTAGATGAGCTCGTGTTTTACCACGGCTTGCTCTACAATGACAGCACGCAAACCACCCTCATTGCCGTCTCGGTAGATGACTCCCTGCTCAATACGGAGAAGAAAACAACCCTCGTGCGCGCCATCAGGGCGCCGGTAGAGCGATTTGCCACTGAACACAACATCGATGCAAAGTTTACCGGAATGCCTGTCATTCGGGTATATGGCCACGAAAAAGTAAAAGATGAGCTCTACATGTTCCTCTTGCTTGCCATGAGCATTACAGCCATTACCCTGGCCCTCTTTTTCCGGTCCATTTACACCGTCATCTTTCCCCTCATGGTGGTTGGTGCGGTGATCATTTTTTCTTTGGGGCTCATCGGCCTCTTCGGCTTTCTCATTAGCCTGATCACAGGCATCATTCCGGCATTGGTTACGGTGATCACGATTCCCAACTGCGTGTATCTGATCACCAAATACCACATCGAATTTCGCCGCACGGGCAATAAGATGAAGGCACTCATCATGGTGATCGAAAAGATCGGCGTGGTGACAGTCATGACCAATGCCACCACCGCTGTGGGCCTCGGGGTGCTGGCCTTTACAGATATTGCTCCCCTTCGGGAATTTGGAATCGTTGCCGGACTCAGTGTAGTTGCGGCATTTTTCATTTCGCTGTTGTTTATCCCGATTGTATTTAGCTTCCTACCGCCTCCTACCTCTTCCCAGACCAAGCACCTCGATCGCCGCTCTTTGTCTTTTGTGATCAATGCTTTGGATCATGTGGTAAAGCAGCACAGTTGGGTCATCTTTGTTTCTGCGTTGGTGCTGACTTTGGTGTCTGCCTATGGCATGTCACTGGTTAAGCCTGTGTCATACATGGTGGATGATGTGCCGCAAGACAGCGAGCTCATGCAGGATCTGCGCTTTGTAGAAGCGCAGTTCAATGGCGCACTGCCATTTGAAATCATGATTGATACCAAAACGCGCAACGGCGTTCTCAATCGTCGTACCCTTGCCAAGATCGAGCAACTGCAAGACAGCCTCAATACTTACTCCGATATTTCCCGGAGCCTCTCCATTGTAGATCTTGCCAAGTTTTTTAACCAGTCATTCTTTGGTGGTAGTCCTCTTTTCTATGAATTGCCCGGAAGGAATGAGACGCCCATGATTCGCTCATATCTTGCTGGCACCAATCTTCTGGGCTCCTCCGCCGTGTCCAAAAATGTGGTTGATACCAGCCTCAGCATCACCCGCGTGTCTGCCTCTGTGCGAGACATTGGCTCGCTCAAGATGCAAGAGCTCGTAGATTCTGTGCGCAAAGATGTGGCAGATATTTTCGAAGCCGATAAATACGAAACCGCCGTCACAGGAACGACACAGGTATTTATTCAAGCCAATAAAGCCCTGATCAAGAACCTGCTGTGGAGCTTGGCCATCGCCTTTGTCGTGATTGCCTTCATCATGGGCTTGCTCTTTAGGTCGGTGAAAATGGTGATCATCAGCCTGATCCCCAATACCTTGCCGCTCCTCATGGTCGCAGGCATCATGGGGTACTTTGGCATCGCCCTCAAGCCCTCCACTGCGTTGGTGTTTGGCGTTGCCTTTGGCATCGCAGTAGATGATTCTATCCACTTCCTGGCGCGCTACCGCCTCGCCCGCAGGCTCGGAGATTCGGTGAGCGATGCCATCACCAATTCCTTCTCCGACACTGGCGTGTCCATGATCTACACGTCCATCATCCTGTTTTTTGGCTTTGTCTGCTTCCTCGCATCCGAATTTGGTGGAACACAGGCCCTCGGCCTTCTCACCTCTCTCACCTTGCTGATCGCCATGTTCAGCAACCTGCTATTCCTCCCTGCTTTGCTTTACACCTTCGACAAAGAAGTGCCACCACCTTCCCTTCTTGATGAAGAAAGCGAAGAAGAAACCATCTATCGATTGTAATTCTCTTTCCTTTTGACGAGAAATTCCCAAGATTGCTTCCTCATATTTTTTGCGATACGCCATTCATCTATTGCCATGACAGAAGCCCATCTTCAGGGAGAAATCTTTCAGATTGATCAGAAAGGGGATGACATCATCCTCAATGGACAAGAGGTGTCACCAGAGATGCTTCAGAAGAATGAGCATATATGGCAGGTGATTCACCACGGTCGCTCTTATCAGGTGCTGATTCAAAAGATTGACCCCGAGAACAAAACCGTCACTATTTCTCTCCATGGCAAAACCACCGAGGTGAAGCTCAGAACGCGTATGGAGAAACTACTCACCGACCTGGGCATGGCCCAAAGTCTGCAAAAAAAGCTGGAAGTGCTCAAAGCACCTATGCCCGGACTGATCCATAAAATCCAGGTTGCGGTGGGCGATCATGTTGAAAAAGGGCAGGCAATCCTGGTTTTGGAGGCCATGAAGATGGAAAATATCATCAAAGCCCCCGGCGAAGGCATCGTCAAGGAGGTGCTGGCCAAAGAAGGAGCCTCTGTAGAGAAAGGCTCCGTGCTCATTCGCTTTGAATAGAGAAGACCAAAACTAGAGGTTGAGCCGCTTCGCCTGAAAAGAGAGTACCCGCTTCTCAGGATCAATCTCCCGGCGCAAGGCCCTGAATGTTTCCACGCCCGGATAGGTGGCCTCCATCATGGCAGGCTGCATCCGCACATCCTTGGTTAGATAGACCCGTCCACCCCAGCCTTTCACCATTTCATCCAATTCATGGAGAAAAGGAAACAGATTCTTCTTGATCGGAAAATCCAGCGTGAGCGTGTAGCCCTCCATTGGGAAAGAAATGAGGCCAGAGGATGGTCCCAGTAGCTTCAGCACGGAAAGGAAGGAGCCCATGCGATGTTTTTTCATGTGTTTGAGCACCGTTTCGATCGCCTCAGCCCCAGCCTCCCGGGGCACCACAAACTGGTACTGTGTGAATCCTCGCTTGCCATAAATGCGGTTCCAGTGATGAATCGCATCAAGGGGATAAAAGAAGGAATCATAGTCCATGATGCCTTCTTTCTGGTGCTTGAGCTGCTTGCCGTAGTAGAGGGTGTTGAATATCGAGATCGTGAGGGGATTCAGGGCAAATGAGGGAAAATTAAAGGGGACCGTGAGGGGGAGTTTTTTTGGCAATGCCAACGGGGTTTTCTCCCAGGCGCTGCCTTTGGTTTCTTCTTTGGAGGCGTGCTCGCCTTTCATGAGAATAGAGCGGCCTCGCTTGCGCCCTCCGGCGATGGTGTCGATCCAGGCTACGGAGTAGGTAGCCTGCCCAAATTCATCGAATAGCGCCAAGATCTCTGCCAGGCTTCCCGCCTTGATGTTGTGATACTTGATGGCAGAGGTCTCGATGGCTTTCAGCTGAATACGAAGCCGGAGGATCATGCCGGTGAGGCCCATGCCGCCCACGGTGGCCCAGAATAGCTCCTGGTTTTCGCTGCGGGAGCAACTGACCACGCTACCTGCAGGCAGCAGCAAGTCGAAGGAAAGCACATAGGCAGAGATACTGCCTTCTTTGTGATGGTTTTTGCCATGCACATCAGAAGCCAGAGCGCCGCCGAGGCTCACAAACTTGGTGCCCGGCGTCACGGGAGGAAACCAGCCTTTGGGCACAAAAGTGGCCAGCAGGTCTTCGTAGGTGACCCCCGCTTCGCAGGTGAGAATGCCGTTTTGTTCATCAAAATCCAGCATCCGATCGAGCTTGAGCGAGGAGATCATGGTCTCGCCTAGCGAGGAATCTCCATAGCATCGGCCCATGCCTCTGGGGATCCATGAGCCCTCTCCGGGTGCTGGTATATAAGCAGGGTTGCTCAGCTCTGGCCCGGCAACTACCGGATATTTTCCCCAATTGCTAATCTTGGACATCGTGTAGGAGTGTAAGGCTGATTGGCTGCGTTGCACTACAAATTTACACCGAAGAATCAATTGGGGCGGCAAAGGTTATGAATCTGCTGTGAAAGGCCGTATTTTTCTTACAAAACATCAGGGTTATGCAGATTACCGCTATCATTGTGGACGACGAAGCCCCCGGTAGGGCACATCTTACCAAGCTACTGGCTCTCGTGAGCCCGGAAGTAAAAGTAGTATCCACAGCAGATAGTGTAGCCTCAGGGCGGCAAGCGATCAAGACATATCATCCTGATATCGTCTTTCTCGATATCAGGATGCCAGGAGAATCAGGGTTCGATCTGGTCAATTCTCAGCGGGAGCGCGACTTTGCCCTTATTTTTGTCACTGCCCACCAGGATTTTGCCTTGGATGCGATCAAGGCCCGCACAGTGGACTTTCTGCTCAAGCCTCTTGACATGGAGGAGCTCAAAGTTTCGGTAGATCGGGCCAAGGAATTTTTGATCGGAAAAAGGAGGAATGAAGCTACGTTCTTTGCCAATCCGATGGAGGCTACAATCCCAGTTCCCACGAATGCCGGCACCCGTCTTGTTGCTCTCCAGGACATCGTCTATCTCACGGCCTGTGATAATTATACCTACGTGCACCTCTCGATAAATCGGGAGCGATATCTAATATCGAAAAACCTGGGGCAACTTGAGGAAGAGCTCCCCGCAGCGCACTTCTTTCGGACCCACAAGTCCTTTCTGGTCAATATTCACCACCTGAAGGAGTATCTACGCCATCCTCAATCGAGGATAATCATGAGCAATGGAGATCAGGTAACGCTGGCCAGAAGGAAAAGGACAGATTTTCTTGCTCGTATCAAGGACCTTGGGAATCCGGACTTATGAGCAGATGCTTTTTACAAGTTTTCTCTATTGCCATCGCCCTCTTCATCGTGAGAGGAGAATGTCGTGCCCAAAACTATACCGTTCAGCACTTCACTGTAAAAGACGGACTTGCCGACGATGAGGTGTTCTGCTTTGCAGAAGACACTTCCGGATTTATCTGGATCGGCACAGACAATGGCCTCAGCAGATTTGATGGAAAAACCTTTAAGAACTATTTTCAAGAGGATGGTCTGGCCGGCAGGTATATTACCTCTCTCCTTCAAGATTCACAACACAGGCTGTGGGCTGGAGCCTACCGCGAAGGCCTGAGTGTGTTTGAAAATTCAGGGTATCAGGGGTGCTGGAGAACCAAGTACCGGTATGACGCGGGGGTAGATTTACTGGAATATAAAGGAGAATTTTGGGAAATATCGGGTATGTCACTCCGTATTCTGAGGTCGGGTAAGATGGAGGTGATCAAACAAGCGAAGAACCTTGTGGGCCCTGGGCTTGTTCCCTTTTACCACAATCCACCGCGGGCCAATCTGGCCATTTCGCCCGATAGCAGCGCAATTTGGCTGGGCTCTTATGCTGGACTAGTGGAGCACAAAGCAGGGCGTGTAAGACCCCTCCTCCCCGAATCTGAGCATCCCCAATTGGTTTCGGAAATCCTCCACCTGCCCGACGGGTCTTCCTTATTGGGAGGATCGGGCATCATTCGCCGATACAAGGATGGCCACATCTTGAGGAACTACCCACTAGGGCTGCAAGATAGCTTCAGGGTACATAGATTGGTGATTGTAGGAGATGATGTCTGGGCAGTGGTAACCGGATTTGGCCTCATTTCCCTCAACCTAAGCAGCGGCAAGATCACCTCTCTCAAAGATCAATATGCGATTGACGACAAGGTTATTCATGGCTTATTTGCAGATAGCCAAGGAAATATCTGGGTCGGCACCAGGGGCAATGGGGTGTATTGTTTGCAGCCTACCTTGCTGGAAAAAGTCCCGCTACATGGCCAACTGTGCGAAAACCTCATTTCAGGCCTGGAGAAATTGAGCACAGGAGAGCTTGCCATTATCACCCGCACAGGCCTGAGCCTCAGACAAACCAATGGGGAGATTACCCCTTTGTTTTGTAATTCGCAGATGCATATCTATGGGCTGTTGCCTCACCAGGACTTGCCCTTTGTTTTGTGCAACAATGTCACCGCCCCCAATGGCAATTTGGGACAAGAATCCCAGCATATACGCGCATCGGCAGCGGTTGAGCTGGGAAAGGGCAAAGCTCTCCAGTCTGAATATCTGCCTTATCCAAAAAGTGAAAATGATCCTCCACACAGACTTTCTCTGGTAATTTGGGAGCAGTCCAAGTGGAAAAAGGTTCATACCTATGACCTGGACTTTCCCACGGCCACCAGCCAAATCCGGACGATGCTACGAGATTCGATTGGATGTGTGTGGCTAGGTTCTGTGAAGGGAGATTTATGGCGAGTCGATCGTATAGATCTTTCCCCCCAATCCGATACCATTACCCAGCTTCATACGAAAAAAATTCACCTTCAAGACCTTCAGTCTGGACTCGTGGACCAAGGAGGCAATGTCTGGATTTGTGGGACAAGGCATATATGGCGGCTTCGCCCGGGTTCCAGTGAGGCAGAAGTGGTGATGTCTGGAAAGATATTTTATCAAATGGCGCTTGGCGCCAGCAATACCGTTTGGTTGGCGACGAACGAAGGGCTTTGGTCCATCAAAGACGATCGCCAAACCGCCTATACCGTGAATGGATATCCTGAGTTGGGCCAAATAGAGGCGATGCTTGTTTCGGAACCAGAAGAACTCATCTGGCTTTCCTCCCGCGATGGCTTGTTCATTCTCGACATAAGCCAGCTCAAGACTTACCAAGCCACCATTTTCCCGCCTCAGGTACTGGGCATCACCATCAATGGTGTGCAAGCAGAATCTCAATCGTTCATCACCCTTCGTCCTGGCCATGATTTTCGAATCTCTCTTGCCAGTCCTAATTTCTTCGCCGGGATTCCCACGCAGTTTGAGTATCGTATCAATGGCGCAGAATGGTTGAACGAGCCTTCGGGTGAATTGAAAATTCCTACTTCAGAGACTGGACTCCAACATCTGGAGGTGAGAAGCAGAATTTTTACCGGAAAATGGAGTCGCCCGATCTCCCTCACCTATGAGATCCGCCCTGGCCTGTGGCAACATCCGCTTACTTATTTGGTGATGGCGATGCTCCTTGCGGGAGCTGCCATGCTGGTAGCTCGCCTGCAAGTGAAGAAGGTGAGGAGACGAGAGCGAGACCGCAGACAGATGCAGTCCCGTATCTATGAGCTTGAAAACCAGGCGCTAGCTGCCATGCTCAATCCTCATTTTATTTTCAATACCCTCAATTCGATCCAACAAGAGCTACTTGAAGATGATCCGATGCTGGCTCACAGGCATCTAAGCAAATTTGCCCGGCTCATTCGTAAAAATATGGATCTCGCTGCCAGACCCCAAGTCTCCCTGCTCGAAGAGCTGGAGCGGTTGCAGCTATACATTGAGATGGAAAAGCTCCGACTAGACAATAAAATCGCCTTTCATCTCGAAGAAGATCCTGCTATCGATGCGCAGAAGACCCAGATCCCCAGCATGATCCTTCAACCCTTTGTAGAAAACGCCGTCTGGCATGGGATTCTCATGATCAGGCAATCTGGAAATGTTTGGATAATCGTCAAAAAGGAAAAGGATGGATTTCTTTCCCTCACGATCAAAGATGATGGAATCGGAATCGAAAAAGCACGGGCCATGCACCAGAATTCCTTCCATACTTCCCGGGGCATTACGCTCACAGAGGCGCGAATCAAGCACTTTCACCCTCATGCATCAGTAGATGTCAGCCAGATCACTACATCAGATGGACAATCAGCCGGAACCATCGTGCGGATCCTTTTACCCGTAAAATCTCCATTTATCCTTTGATTCCGACAGTCAGACGGTGATTTCAGCGTTTCGCCATCCAAAACGATTATTAGGTTTTAGACTATTGTATTATTGTAGTGTTAATAACCTCCCTCGTCTTCACCCTTAGCGTCTCTTCGTCATGGTTGAGGAACATCCTCTGGCTGTCATGTTCTCAAAAATTTTATTCATATTCGTCGCTCTTTGTTCCTTGTCTTTTCCGCTCGATCTCTCTGGATTTGTTGGAGGAGATGACGAAACATCATGTCTAACCTATATTCCTTCGGCCATCTCACCCAATGGCGATGGGATCAACGATATCTTTGAAGTAAGGCATTCGTGCATCACGGCGGAGATTGAATTGGGAATTTATGATTCAAATGGACGAATGATATACGCCTCGGTGAGCAGTCGTCCGATGTGGAATGGGATGACAAACGGAGTGCCTGTACCGGCGGGTAGCTATACCTGGCAGCTAAAGTATAGAAATCACCTCGGCAACACGGTCGAGAAAAAGGGCCAATTGGTGCTGGTCCGTTAATTCAAATACGGCATTCTTACCTGTATGATAAGCACGCGCAAGGGCTCCCTGTGAGCCTTTTCGTGTATCTAAAACTTTAGCTTAAATCGCTGTGTAGCAAGATTCCCAGCCTGATCTCTCACCGCAATTTCGACATCATGCCACCCCGCAGTGGGTCTCTGATCCCATGTGTATGTGATATGACCGGGCCGATAGTCATATTCGAATAATACCCAGTTTCCGTCTATCGTGCCGTAGATTGTCTCATGATCTATTTCCGAAAAATTGTCGCTTAGGGCAATGGTAAGACGGTTCGCACTGGCTGACAAGGTTCCGTTGTTGGTGAAGTTGATCGGTCTGATTCCCGGGGCCTGGGCATCTTCCATGAGGCAAAACTCCCCAAATTCCATGCTCGATCCGTAGATCTCGCCTTCTTCGCCTACGGTGGCGCCCATGTATTTCCATTTGTCACCATCTTTTCTCGCCACCACAAGGGGGCCTCCCTGCCAGTTTTCCGGGGCCTGAATGCTCACCAAAAATGCCTCGAACACCGGCACCTTTGCATTCCCGATCCGGTACGCATAGCTCTTGGATGTGGAGGGGCCCGGAACCGATACAATCTCCAGGGGCACCCGCTCAAACATCGACCGGTAGGGCACGAACAATTTCATTGCCCCGTATTCAATCATATTATTCTGAAAGGGCAGCAGTTCATCAGCGAGGTGAAAGGTATGTTGCCATTTGCCTATTTCATCTTTGATCACTTTGGGGTATCGATAGCGGTCCAAAGCCAGCAAAAACACCATCTTCTCTCCGGTCATATAGGCAGGCATAATGCGAGACAGATCGCCGTAGATAGATTCCATCACCAGCCCTCCCCGGTAACTTGCATGGGCTTTTGTAGCGGTGAGGATGAGCACATTGCGCTTTATTTCATAAGAAACTTCAGGCTGGGAATAGTAAGTCGGAGCGGCGGGAAAATTAGCTGGCTGATTGTCGCGCTGCACCCGCGCACGTAATTCCGTCTCATTTCCGTGAAAATCTGTCAACTCCAGTTTCAGATCGTGTACCTGATCGTCCTCAAGGAGGAGATATCCCTGGTCGATCAGGGGTCTGTTGCCGGGAAATCTGTTGCCAGGCTCCACGTAGGCCCGCTGCATTTTTTTGTTAACCGATTGATAGTAGCCATAGTCGAAATGCACATTAATGAATCGCTTTTCGTCAAAGGCGTATCGCTCCAGGGCAAACTCATGGATGAGCTGCCCATCGAGGTAGAGGCGGGCATAGTTGATGCCGCAGTGGTTGCTCGCAGCATTGAGCAAATCATAGGCCTGATATTCTACCCCAACTCTGCCCCGTAGCTTGATGATTGGCGTGATGGCATAGTTTCCATCGGCCCCACTGGGCGTGAGGGTGAGCTTATCGAAGGTGCCATTGACTCGCGAGCCGATATCCACGGGTTCGAATCCGATGGTCTGCAAGATCGGGGGGCGGCTATCTGCGATTTGATATCGATACCACCTCAATGGGTTGAGGATTCGCTCCTGCGGATCGCGGATTTCGAAGTGAAGGTGTGGCCCCATAGAAGAGCCCGAGTTGCCACTCCACGCGATGACTTGGCCCTTGGCTACCCTGATTTCGTCTTGTCCGAGGTAGAGATCCTGGGCAAATTTCTTAGAACTGTATTGCTTGTTTCGCAAAAAAGCCTCCACCTGCTGATTAAAACGCGAGAGGTGGCCATATACGGAAAAGTTGCCATCGGCGTGGCGAAGATAGATGGCATTGCCATAGCCAAAAGGACTTACATTGATCCGATAGACATAACCATCTTCGATGGCACGCACTACCTCGCCAGACTTACCACCGGTCTTAAGATCGATACCAGAGTGATAGTGATTGGAGCGTAGCTCGCCGAAGGTACCCGACAAAGCCCGATGCGTATCGAGAGGAAAGCCGTAGGTAGCGTCTTCGGGATTGGAAGAACTAAGCAATACCAAAATGGCCAGACAAAGGCCCTTGAAAATCCAGGATTTAGCGTACATGAAAATCAAGCAACTTTTCTCCCTCCAGCCATGCTTCAAGGTGGTCTCCAATATGGAGCGGCCCCACACCCGCAGGAGTTCCGGTAAAGATCAGGTCTCCTTTTTTCAGGGTAATGATGCTGGTGATGTAGGCAATCAACGTAGGAACGGAGAAAATCATATCGGCACAGTCTCCATTTTGCCGTACTTCCCCATTGATGGCGCATCGAAAATGAAGCTCAGGAATGGGAGGCAAAGCCGATGGCGAGGTAAATTCTGACACGGGCGCTGAGGCATCGAAGCCTTTGGCAAGGGTCCATGGCCAGCCTTTTTTCTTGATTTCTTCCTGAACGTCCCGGGCGGTGAGGTCTATGCCCAACCCAATGCCGTCTATGTACTTGTGCACATAGTCAGCTTCGATGTGCTTGGCTTCCTTACCGATTCTCACCACGAGCTCGCACTCAAAGTGAAGATCTTTGGTGAATGCCGGGTAATACACATCTTTATTTTCCCGAACGACAGCCGTATCGGGCTTGAAGAAGATCATGGGCGAATCTGGAACTGGATTGTTCAGTTCCTTTGCGTGCTCACGATAATTCCTTCCTACACAGAGGATTTTCATAGATCAATAACCAAACGTGAAACAGGATTATTCGCAGAGACCCAAGGTGAGCGAATTGCTTTCAAAGAGGTCAGGCAAATTCACCGATGCATCTCCTACGAGGTAGCCGTCGGTACCATTCCAGACTTCTACGGTTTGCTCGCAGTTTTTGAAATAGGAATTCTTGGGACGCTCGTCTGCAAGGAAGTGAATCTTCCATGCGCCGTCTTCGAGCACGAGCTCATACACCCCTGAGCAGGACTCATAGTTGAGGCTGCGGGTAGTAAGAACGCCTTTCTCTGCCCGGCGGTGAAAGTAGGTGCTGTCTTCCTTAACCTGGAGCAGAAAGACCTGGTCCTGATCGCAATAATCACCAAGGAGTTTGGCTCTGACTTCCGCCTCAGAGGGAGGCGTGGGTTGGCAGGCTACGATGCTGATCGCAATGGCAACAAATGCAAAAAATGGAAGCTTCATGAGGATATTTCCTGTTTTCGTTTGTGGCAAATCTACACAATTACAAGGTCTTGTGTCTGTTTTTTTCGGCTTTTACAGCAGCAATCTCTCGGAGGAGGGCTCCGGATGGATCTCGCTCCAGCGCATTGCCTACCACCACGATATCGGCGCCGGCTTCCCAGATGTCTCCGGCCATGTCACCGGAGCGAATGCCTCCCCCCACGATTAGCGGAACCGATATTTCCTGACTCACCTTTGCCACCATAGAAGGGTGAACCGCTTGATGCGCACCACTGCCACAATCCATATACACGAGGCTCATGCCGAGATATTCTCCTGCCAGGGCGGTGCAGGCAGCTATGTCGGGTTTGTCATAAGGAATGGGGCGCGTGTTGCTCATATAGTGCACCGTGGTGTCTCGGCCACCGTCCACGAGCAAATAGGCCGTGGCTAGCACCTCAAGCTTACTGCGCTTGAGCAAAGGGGCAGCGATCACGTGCTGCCCGATCAGCAGCTCCGGATTGCGACCACTCAGAAGAGACAAAAACAGGATGCCATCGGCCTCTGGGTTGATTTGTTGCACACTGCCCGGAAACAAAATGGCAGGCAATCCGCTATGCTCCTTGAGTTGGCGAACCAGCTCGCCCCAGCCATCAGTAGAAACGAGGCTCCCGCCTACCAAAAAAAAATCTACCCCTGCCTCCGCAGCGGCCCTACCAATTTGTGCACCTTCTCCAGGCGTACATTTGTCCGGGTCGATCAGCATGGCAAAAGCTTTCCGCTTGTCGCGCTTAAATTGTATCAGAAAATCTAGCAGAGGACCTGGCATGGGCGAAAAATCAGGTTATTCGTCGATGACCTCCCGTGGGTGGATGGCGAAAACTACAAAAATCTCTTGTAGGGATGCTATCCTTTACCTAGCAACCTAACATCTTCCGGGAAATTGATAGTCGAGAGAATATCCAGCCACGCGAATCAGCGGGTCAGGGCGTGCTTGAAGCTCGCAATTCCAACTGCCCCAAA
The DNA here is from genome assembly GCA_030731845.1 of Bacteroidia bacterium. Lineage (GTDB taxonomy): Bacteria > Bacteroidota > Bacteroidia > J057 > J057 > JANQTF01. The sequence goes on from JANQTF010000147.1 coordinate 34,431, forward strand.
CCCGAAGGCCTGCATCACCAAAAATGGAATGATGCTAAAATCCCTAAAGTGAATGGCCAGGACGATGCCACTGCAGAAATACAGCGCCAGGAAAAGCTCACCATACACAGATGGTTCGACTTTCACACTCCGGTATTTCACACTTTTCCACTGGTCCTTTTTTTCTGTGAGGTTAAATTTTGGCGTGCGGATAAAGGGCGTTCTTTTGCCACTATACCCCTGAATCACGGCGATAGAATTGTGCAGCGACAACCCCATAGATAGGGAAAGGAAGGGGATATAATGCTTAATAAATCTCTTAAAACCCGCACCAAATGAGTGCTCACGCCAGGTAAACGTGACCATATAGAGAAAACCAAGGATCACAAAACTCACCAACAAGGCCGCCACAGGCGCAATCAAAAAATCGACATGGCCCTCAAAGGTGGTGTGCTTCATCACCAACAGCGGCACGCTCGTGGCACCCAGCAGGAGTACCAATACAAAAACGGAGCTACTCAAGAGGTGAATGGTTCCATGAAATTTTCTGAGCACAGAGGCATTGGACTTCCAGAGGGTAGTTAGCATCTTTCTGGCTACCTCGGCGCCGCCTTTCATCCAGCGATATTGCTGCGATTTGATGGCACCCATTTCAGCAGGCAACTCAGCAGGCGCACCGATTTCATCTACATAGCGAAACTTCCATCCTTTGATCTGGGCGCGGTAGCTCAGGTCAAGATCCTCTGTGAGAGTATCTGCCTCCCAGCCACCGGCATCAATGATGGTTTCTTTGCGCCAGATCCCTGCTGTGCCATTGAAATTCATGTAGTAGCCACCACGGTCCCGGCTAAACTGCTCAATGGTGAAGTGGGCATCAAGGTGAAAAGCCTGCGCCTCCGTGAATACGGAGTAGTTGCGGTTGATATGCTCCCAGCGTGCCTGCACCACCCCAATCTCTGGAGAGGTAAAGTTGGCCATGGCTGCGCGCAAAAACCCGGGGCGGGGCAAAAAGTCGGCATCAAAAATGGCCAGATAATCACCTTTGGCGAAGTCCATCCCATATTTTAATGCGCCAGCTTTAAAACCTTTGCGATCTGGCCTGCGAACATGCTCAATCTGAATGCCTTGAGCCTGCAATTCCAGAATCTTTTTGGCCGCTACCTCAACCGTTTCATCAGTAGAATCATCCAGAAGCTGTATCTCGTATTTGTCTTTGGGATAATCCAGCGCAGCCATAGCATCGAGCAGACGCTCTACAACATATAGCTCATTGTAGATCGGAAGCTGTATCGTTACAAAGGGAAGGTCATTTCCCAGCAAACTTGGCTCGGCATGGATTTCCTGTCTGTGTCGAAGAAAGGTGACAACAAGATGAAGTTGCCCAAGACTATAAATCACTATTAGCGTGAGTGCGAATCCATAGACTCCCAGCACCAGATACTCAAGCATATGTAAAAGCAGCGTCACAAGTATGGACAATAGGTAATGACTTGCAGCAAACGTAAAGAAGTAAAAAAGGCAACGTCGTGTAAATCAGGGGACAAAGGTAATAAATCCCGCCGTTTTAAAGTAGTTTAAAAATAGTCCAGAGAATTTTATATCCGGCCATGATGGTTCCTCGCACCGTGCCCGTAACTTTGGATACACCAATCCTCTGCCGATACATCATGGGTACCTCCGAGCAGCGAAGCCTGAGCTTGGCAGCTTTCACTTGCATCTCTACGGTCCATCCAAAGGTCGTGTCTTGCATGTCGATTGCAAGGAGCGCATCATAGGTTATTGCCCTGAAAGGCCCCAGGTCTGAAAATTCTACCCGATACAGTAGCTTGATCAAAGTAGTGGCAAGCCAGTTGCCAAAGATTTGCTGGGGCATCATACTGCCCTTTTCTCGATTGCCAAGGGCTCGCGAGCCAATAACAAGATCAGCCTTGTCATTCAAAATCTCTGCGATTAGCTCTGGCATTTGCTCTGGATAGTCAGAGTAGTCTCCATCCAGAAATACCACAATATCGGGCCGATCTGCTCCCTGCTTGGCTGCCAGGTGCGCCATACCCTTGAGGCAGGCAAAGCCATAGCCTTTGCGAGGCTCTACCACTACCGTGGCACCTGCGGCGCGTGCATTCGCCTCAGTGCGATCTGTGGACCCATTGCTGCACACGATGACTTCCCTGACCAATCCGGCTGGAATATCCTTTACCACCTTGGTGATAGACTCTTCCTCGTTAAAAGCAGGGATAATGACGTAAATATTGGGGGTTTGCATGATGGTATAAGACGAGCCTACTCACGGCAAAGACACAAATTTCACCGCAAATAACGAAAGTTTCATCACTGCAATGTCACAGCCCAGACATAAGAAGTTGTATCTTGGCGGCGAATGGAGCCAAGCATCTCTTCATACCTTAGTCAGGCACTTAATGATGTCATGCACTTCCTTCCGGCACTGTCGGTAGAAATGGCGCTTGTCACTGGCTTGGTATGCGGAATCATTCTCGCCATTCTTCCCGGCACACGAGGGCAGCAGCTACTGCCCTACTGGACAGGCCTTGTGATTTTGGCTGGCCTGGCTCAGCTATGGGTGTTGGAAGAGAGTGCTCTCGCTATCGGAATGCTGAGCAATGCCCCTTCCGGTCGATGGATTCAAGGCATGAGCCTATGCGTAGCACTGGTGCTTCTTTATCCATTCTCTCAAGACATCAGACTCCAATCAGAACCCGAACAGCGACGAGGAGAGCGCTATTTGCTTATCTTGTCACTGCTTCTCGGCGCCTCCTTGCTCCTGCGAGCTACCCACTTTCTCATGGCTTATTTGGGCTTGGAAATGGTTTCCATTTCCTCCTACGTGTTGGTCGCGTTCACTCGCAGAGAAGGAAGATCAGCTGAAGCAGGGACAAAATTTTTTATTTACGGCGCCTTCTCATCGGGATTTTTTCTCTACGGAATTTCATGGATATATGGCCTCACAGGCACCTTGAGCCTCACAGACCCAGCTTTTGCCACAGGATTGGCAGCAGCTGGACCTGCCTTGTGGGTAATGCCAGTTGGGTTGGTGTTCGTGGGGATCTTGTTCAAACTTGGAGCCTTCCCTTTTCACTTCTGGATGCCCGATGCCTGGGAAGGGAGCACCTACCCGGTCAATGCCCTTTTATCCGTTGTGCCCAAAGCGGCAATCCTGATCTTCATGATCGGTGTGATTCAGCCTTTGATTCCGCTTGATGGCTTCGAATTTATTCGGTGGTTACTGGGGCTGCTCGCCATGGTGAGCATGACCTGGGGCAATCTCGCTGCCTTGCGGCAGGTGCACATGCGGCGTCTGCTCGCCTACTCAGGCGTAGCGCATTCGGGCTTTTTGCTCATGGCCATGGCCATCGCTACGCCCGAGAGTTTCCAGGCAGCCATGTTCTACCTCAGCGTGTATGCTGTGATGAATATAGCCATATTCCTCATGGCCGACGGCTTTCACCGCGGGCTCGGCCACGCTCGCTGGCAAGAATGGGAAGGTCGCGGGCGACTCTTCCCCTGGGCCACCGCTGCCCTCGCCATCATCCTGGCTTCGCTCACCGGGCTGCCGCCTTCGGCTGGCTTCATCGCCAAGTGGCTCCTCTTCATCTCAGCATTGCAGATCAGCTCGCCGCTCATGATCTCCCTGGTTATCACAGGAGCGCTCAACACGGTGTTGGCTCTTGCCTATTACATGGTCATTCCCTCGCGGATGGTGTTTCGCCCAACGCCGGAGGGAGACAAGGCCGCAGCCGAGTTTCCCGGCTATGAGTGGACACTGGGCCTGATCCTCGGGATTGTTCTCCTCATCGGTGGCATTTGGGGCTTTGACAAGGTCTTGGATATATTTGCCAACTGGTTTTGACATTCACCTTTATGGAAATTCTCAGAGTATAAGCTCTTTTATATGATTTCAATCGCCTGCCGTCTGTAGTGACCGAAAGGAATCAGAAAAGTTTGTACGAAAAAATGTTAGTTTTAAGCGGCCAAATAAAGAAGGTAAACATGAAGCAAGAAAGCTATGTGATCATCATGGCCTGTTGGATAATTCTGACAGGGTGTGGCGCGCATACTTCTTCTTCCAGTAATTCTGACACAAACATAGACCTCGTATCTTCTCGTGATTCGGTCGGGATTTTAGGCTATACCAGTAGCGGAAAACTCGATAAGCCCGTTCCTGCTTCGGAAAGTTCTACTTCTGGCTCCATAACCATCGCAGTTGATGAAGCACTGCAACCCATCATAGATGCCGAAATTGAGGCCTTCCAGTTTCGTTATCCTACTGCAACAATCCACCCTTTGTATCTTCCGGGAGAAGAGGCGATTGCAGCCATGCTTAGCTCAGATTCTGTGAGAATGGCTATCTCCTCACGCGTGCTGGCACCCGAGGAAGAAGCTTTTTTGGCAAAAAGAGGCATTGAACCGTCCTATTCACATCTTTTTTCTGATGCAACTGCGCTGATCAATCACCCCGGAAACTCCCTGCACAAATTGACCGGCGAGCAGCTTCGTGGTATCTTGACTGGCACCATCAAGACCTGGAATCAGCTTGATAGCAAGCTTCCAGCCAAGCCAGTAGAACTCATTTTTGATAATCGCGCTTCCAGCATTCTCACCGACCTGCGCAAGCAATATCTGGAGGGAGAACCTATTCCTTCTCAAAGCGTGTTTGCCTTCCAAACCACACCCGAGGTGGTAGATCATGTCGCGAGCCATGAGTGGGCCATCGGCTTTATAGGTTTTGCCTGGATCAGTGATCAAGACAACCCTCAAACGAAAATTTGGCGAGAGGCAGTGACCCTCATGGCTTTAGAGAAGTCAGAAGAATCGAAATCCACTTGTTTTTTCGATCAAAACTTTTTCTTGCCCTTCCAGAGTTATATATATGAAGGATGCTATCCTTTGACCAGAAAGGCGACCTCAATCCTCCGGGAGTCAACCCTCGGGTTGGGCACAGGATTCGTTTCCTTTATTGACAGCGAAATTGGCCAACTCGTGATCCAAAAGGCAGGACTTGTCACTGTACACGGAGTAGGCAGGGAAGTAAAACTCCCCGCCAAGGTCAAGATCCCCAAACAAGACAAACTTTCTTCACCAGAATAACGGATTTCACCATTCATTTACGACTAGAGCCAGACCATACTCTAACAACGAAAAACCATCTGAGACTATGCTAAAACGTGCTTTGTTGCTCTTTACTGGAATCCTTCTGCTGTCGCAGACAGGGCTGATGGGTCAGACAGATCTGACCGGAGCATTAGATCTTTATGCGCAGGAAAAGTATGACGACGCTACGGACAAGCTTCGTGGCTTTATCTCTGTTGATCCACGCACCAAAAATGCCGATGAGATTTATTATTGGCTGGGGATGATCAAATACAGACAGGAAGCCTTTGAACAGGCCAAGCAGTCGTTCGAAAAGGCTATCGAATTCAAGAGCAAGTCTCCCTACGGGCATGCTGGTCTTGGTCTTATGCTTATGATTGAGCAGAATTACACTACTGCCAATGCTGAGCTCGAAATGGCTGATGCCATTGCAAAAGGCAAAATTCCAGACATCGTATTTGCGATGGCTGAGGCCTATTTGAAAGGAACAGGGCCCGAGATCGCAAAGGCCAAGCAGTTGCTGTATAGCTACAGAGCTAGCAATCCAGAAGATTGCCGTACCTATATTATGCTCGGAGAATATTACCGTGCACTGGGGGTAAATGAAACAGCCATCGAAGAACTCGAAAAAGCCGTGCAAAAATGCCCCGACTATGTGCCAGCCTACACTGGCCTCGCCGAGCTCTACTACGATCGTGGCAAAGAGACCAAGTCTGGAGAAGACTACCAAAAAGGTGCTTCTATGGTGCAAAAAGCCCTGGAGCTCAACCCCAATTTTGCGCCTGCTTACCGCATCCGCGCTGAGTTGTTCATGATCTCTTCTGCTCCCAACCGCTTTGATCGCGCGCGTGCCGATATCGAGAAGTACCTCGAACTTGCCGGTGACGACCTCAAAGCCAAGGTTCGCTACATTCAGTTCCTCTTCCTCACAGAAGACTACCAGCTCGTGCTCAACGAAATGGACAAGATCGATACCACTACAAACGTGCTTCGTCGCCTCAAGGGAATGTCCTATTCCAAACTGGGCCAGACTGAAAAGGCCAAAATAGCCATGGACGAATACTTCGCTGTGGTGAAAGAGCAATATCAAATTGCCAAAGACAACGAAGTGTATGGCGACATCCTTCGCTTGAGTGGCGATAAGCCTGGTGCCGATGTGTATTACCAGAAGGCCATGTCCATGAAGCCTGAGGAATACAAAGACTTCTACACCACCCTGGCCGAAGACTACAAAACCCAGGCCCGCGCCATTGAGGCGAAAGCCAAAGACATGGAGGCGGAAGCCAAAACCCTCGAAGGAACCGCGATGACTGCCTACAATGGAGCCAATGAGTGCGCAGCACGTGGCGACGAAGCTTGTCGCGACTCACTCAAATTGGTGATGGATAAGGCAGTAGAAGACCGCAAATCCATGCTTGACGACGCTGCTGCCATCAAAGCAACAGCTGAGCCGGTATATGCCGATGAAGCATACTACCGTCAAATGGCTGTAACCTTCGCTGACCCAGTGAGCCTTACTTTGTACAAAGACCTCGCAGTAGCCCTCTACAATGCCAAAGACTGGACAAACTCTGATGAGGCATTCAAACAGATGTCGGTGATCAAGGCAGATTATATGCTGCCTTACACCTACCGTCTGAGGATCGCTTATGAAGTAGGAAAGACAAACCCAGAGCTGCCATGGCCTGCCAAGCCCGTTGCCGAGGACGTGATTGCCGCTTTTGCTGGCAATCCTACTGGGAATGACCTCAGTAAGCAAGACCTTAATACCATGCTCCTTTCCTACGAGCTGATGGCACTCTACACATTTGACCCAGAGAAAGATCAGGCTGATTACGATTGTGCCGGTGCTAAAACCTGGATCCAAAAAATCGATGCCATCGACCCGAACTATAGCCGTATCCAGGAGTTGAAAAACTACTGTAACTAATACCTGGCCTCGCCAGTGGCAGTCCCTCCTCGACTGCCGACTTCCAGACAAAAGCCATCCCGAAATCCGGGATGGCTTTTGTCTGGAAAATACTCCCATCTCTACCAATAGTCGCTCCAGCTTCCAGCTTTTGAACGCTGACCCCTCCCAAAGCTCCGCCTCTTGTCTGACCCCTGACCCTCTGACCCCTCATTTCCCCCTCAACCCCCACGCCAACCCACGTGTCCGTCGCGCAAGCAGACTTTGATATCC
>JANQTF010000147.1:41797-101379 GCA_030731845.1 Bacteroidia bacterium
GACATCTCGCTTCTCAATATCTCTCTTGTCTGACACCTGACACCTAACAGTCTGACATCTCATTTCACCCTCAACCCCCACGCCAACCCACGTGTCCGTCGCGCAAGCAGACTTTGATATCCAGTCTCGCCTCTCGACATCTCGCTTCTCAATATCTCTCTTGTCTGACACCTGACACCTAACAGTCTGACATCTCTCTCAATAATTACTCACAAAAGCGATCTGCTTGCTATTTGGTGACCATGAAGGAACATTGATCGTTCCTTGCCCGCCATAGAGATGCGCAATGACCCTGGGCGCTCCGCCAGAAACCGGCATCAACCGCAACATCACACGCTGATAGGCAGGGTGACTATCCACATCAATGTCTTCTGGAAAACTCAAAAAAACGAGCCATTTCCCGTCTGGCGAAATATGTGGAAACCAATCATTGTACTGATCGAAAGTCAACTGCTCATGTGCGGTCCCATCGGGCTTCATTCGCCAGATCTGCATGGTGCCAGATTGATTGCCATTATAATAGATGTATTCACCGTCAGGTGCGTACTCTGGCCCATCTACATGATAGCCTTCGAAGAAACTTAGCTGCGTCTCCGCTCCGGTTTCTATATCCGCTTTAAAAATATGATAGCTGCTCCCGGTTTCTGGTCTTTTGCCCACAAACACCACCTCCTGATTGTTGGGATTCCAGCCATGCCAATATGAAGGCGTCAGCGTTGTCACCTGCCTGGGTTCCCCTCCTTCGATAGGCAGCACATAGATGGTTGACCCACCCTCGGGCAAGCCCGTGACGTGATGACTAATTGCGATCTTCTTACCATCGAAAGAAATGCCATGATCGTTGTTGTTGCGATCCGCAAATCCGGTAGGCAACAGCGTTGGTTCTCCTCCCGCAACAGGAATGGTATGCAGGTGGCCGTTCATATTAAACAGGAGCTTGTCGCCGCCAGGCATCCAGTTTGGGGCTTCAAATCTTCCTGGATGTTCGTAGATGACTTTTCGATGGCCATCAAAAACATTCATCAACTCTAGTCTGCATCCGAGAAATCCTTCATCGTATGGATCATAATCATTAGCTACAGGCTGATCGATGCGCACATTCCAGGCCTGTGCCTCTTCGATCACCGCTGGATTGTGTGCACAAATGAATAGGCCAACAAGGACCTTGGCTGGGAAGTCGGGCATATCGTGGCTACCGATTACCTGAAGGGGCTCGCCCTTGTGTGCCGCTCGCATGACAAAGGTTTGCCCTTTTCGCTCCAGTTGGAGGGTGTTGTAATGATGCTTGGGAGGAAATATCTCATCCTGATGATCACGCATAAATGCGCCGCGCAGTTCCCGCCATTGCATCGCTGTGAGGCCATCGCCATGGAGAGTGGCGCTCAGGTGTGCCGCTTGTTCGTCGGTGGATTCTCGCACCATCCATCCCACCTTTCGGCGTGCATCTGCTTCTTTTCCTACAAAACGAAAGTCGCCAGTCAGAATAAAATCGCCTTCTATTTCCTGATAGACATACTGAAACTCATCCCGATCAAACCAGATGTTGTAGCCTGCCCCCCGAAGTGTGTAAAGCTCCGAACCGACTGAGAAGGAGGACGAGCCAGAGAGAGCAGGAGAACCGATGTCTTGCTGGGCAGAAAAAATTCCGGTGGAGGATTGGCTCATAGCAAAATGAATGGAAAGAGTCAGACAGATGAACAAACAGGCGAGATGTTTCATCGAGGTATGGATTATTGGATACTAATCATACCTTTTTCTCTCAGGCAATCTGTCCTTTGCCCTATGGTCTGAAGCAAAAAGGGAGCTTCCGAAGAAGCTCCCAGGTCACATTCGAATCTGTTTTGAGGAAGGAACTAGAAGTTTCCTTCGAGATCAATACCCGTTGCGAGGCGCTGCATGGCTTCGATATAAGCCGCAATGCGCAGGGTACAACCATATTTTTCGTGCGTGGCCCACACCCGGTCGAAGGCTTCGGTGAGGATAGGAGCAGTTTTGTCACGAATTTCTTCTTCGGAATAATAGTGCCCCCGACGGTTTTGTACCCATTCGAAGTAGGACACCACTACCCCGCCAGCATTGGCCAGGATATCGGGAATAATGACCACGCCATTGCCATCAAGAATATGGTCAGCATTGGATGACACAGGGCCATTGGCACCTTCTACAATGAGCTTGGCGCGCACGTTGGCGGCATTTTCTTCGGTGATCACGTTTTCCAGAGCAGCAGGCACCAGGATATCCACGTCCAGAGCGAGCAATTCCTCGTTGCTGATGCGGGTTCCTTCGAACCCTTCGAGGGTACCGTTCTTTTTGAGCCACTTCACAGCTTCACGGATATTGATTCCGGTGGGGTCATAGTGTCCGCCGGTATGATCGCTGACTGCAATGATTTTGAGGCCCTGATCATCGAGCAGCTTGGCTGCCCAGCTTCCCACGTTCCCGAATCCCTGAATAGCCACGGTGCTGCTTTCGGGCTTGAGACCCAATTTCTGCATGCCGAGCATGGTAGAGAGCATCACGCCCCAGCCTGTGGCAGGCACACGGCCTTTAGAACCGCCGAGGTGAAGAGGTTTGCCCGTCACCACACCGGGGGTGTAGCCATAAATTCGGCTGTATTCGTGAAAAATCCATGCCATCTCGCGACCGCTCGTGCCCATGTCGGGAGCCGGAATATCAGAATCTTCCCCAAACACGTCTTTCAGCATTCGTGTATAGGCACGCGTGATGCGCTCCAGCTCATCGGTAGAGCGAATTTTAGGATTGAGGGTAATCCCCCCTTTTGCTCCGCCATAGGGCAATCCCACCAGGGCACACTTGAAAGTCATCCAGCCTGCGAGAGCTTTTACTTCATCAAGATCCACGAAGGGAGCATATCGAATTCCTCCTTTGGAGGGCCCCATCACGGTAGAGTGAATGACACGGTAGCCTTCGAATACCCGGGTGGTCCCGTCGTCGAGCTTCACAGGAAGGTGAACGATGATCACCCGCTCAGGAGCTGAGATCACATCGCGGTATCGCTGATCAAGATTGATCAGATCAGCGGCTTCATTGAAGCGGGCCATTAAGGAGTCATTGGGACTGGGTCTGTGGGCGATAGGCGCCGGCGACTTAGCTTCTGCCATATAAATAAATATGATGAATTTCGAGTGAAAAAATGGCAACTCTCAACAAAGAGGGGCCGAAAGATCCTTCAAATGTGGAAAAGGGAAACTGCATTTCCAAGCTTCAAAGGCCTAATAACCAAACATTTACCAGACAGGCAGGAAAATTGACAATTTCTTAATTCAAGCAAACCCGAAGTATAGAAATATAATTGGAATTGAGAAAATAAATCCGTCAAATCTGTCTAAAATTCCTCCGTGTCCTGGCAAAATATTTCCTGAGTCCTTCAAATTCATGCTGCGTTTGAACATCGATTCCACGAAGTCTCCCAGTTGACCAAATACCGTAATTATTCCCGCTACAACGATCCAATTCCATGATACTTCTTTCATCCATATCGTCAATCCATACCCTAGGGCCATGCAGAAGATCGCTCCTCCGATGCTGCCTTCCCAGGTTTTCTTAGGACTTATACGTGGAAACAGAAAATGTTTTCCAAAAAATCGGCCCACAAAGTAGGCCATCGAGTCGAGGGTCCAGTTGAGAAGCAGGATTCCCAGCGGAATCTGCCAGAGGTAGCTTGCCGCACCAGCTGGAATCGCCATGCCATAGAGCAAATGGAATGGGAGATAGACATAGAGAAATGCCAATGCGATAACACTCATCTCCTTGATGGGGTCTTTAAGCGATTTGTTGAACAACGCAAGCAGCGCCAACACAGGCAACACGATCATCGCCACGTTTATGTAGGGAGCCAAAGCTAATTCTGTGACCTCGGGATGGATCAGAGGGATCAAGCGAATGAGCCAAAAGATGCCGCCAATCACGAGCGCGACGACCTTGATGCTTGTCACGGTAGCGCCGCCTGTGCGCATCATTTCCCACAGACCAAGCAGAGAGATCAGGGCACAAAACAGCCAGATCCCATACGGCGATACCACGATCATCGTGATGGCAGCGGCACCGGCCACAATGCCAGTCAGGATTCGGTTGATTAAGTTTTGGTTCATACAGATGGATCAGATTGGGGAGAGGAGGCAACTTGCTGATAACGGGTCAGAAGCCATGCAGTAGCCATTGCCGACAAGAGCGCAAGATACCAAATTGGGCGCTGCTGCTCTGGCGTAGCTTCTATGGGGGTGCCCGCCTCTGTCACGGGCGCGAATACCTGGGCAAGGATAGCAGTCCCATTAAACGCGAAATGCGCCGCCACACTGGCCCAAATACTGTTGCCATACACCACAAAATAGCCTAAAAAACCTCCCAGAATCATCCGGGAGAAAAAGCCCAATGCTTGAAAGTGCACCAGACTAAACAGGGCCGCCACCAACCACACAGATACATGGACCCCCCATGAACTACGAGCATGACTCAATAAATAACCCCTGAAAAAAAATTCTTCGCAAATAGCAGGCATCAGGGCAAACACAGCAAGATTGAGCACCAGAATCCCTGCCCCTTCCTGCCGAAACATTCCCATCAAGGCCTTCTCACTGATCTCCTCCTGCTCCTTGAGCATCTCCTCTAGCCATGCCAGGCTTTCAGGAAATTGAAGTGCCTCAGCAGGCAAATACAGCCATTGCACCAACGGCACTGAGGCAATCATAGTCACCACGGCCAGCAATGGCAGCCAGCGCGGACGCGGAGCGCCCAGAACCAAAACGGTTTCCACGGGCCCTAATAGCGATGCCATCAACACCGCAGGAAGGCCCCAAACCACCACTTGGTTGAGAAATTGGATCAGTCGAAAGAAGGTGAAACTGTGGGGAATCCCCTCCAAATTGCCGCTCAAGATATCTATGATCTGCTCGCTGTTGATTCCAAACGGGATACCCACCATCGGAGCAATCAGCCCCACGAGCAGCATTTGAGCCGAGAAAAATAAAATCACCGACAGTAAAATCCCCACCAATGGGTTTCTTCTGAGTGATTCTGATAGGATTTGTGAAAATTTGGACATGAATGAAAGGCTTCCTGAACACTCAAAGTTATAAGTCTGACGCTCCTCTCATACCTTTTGATCAAATTTATTCACGACCGAGGGCCAAGCTTTCGCCTAGGATCATGAAGCTGAATGAGAGAACCTATCGGAAAATCGAGGAATTTTATAACTTTGTGGTGGAAAATGGGTTAGCAGGCTTCTTAATTGATTAGCTGCTATTCAGGGCATTGAGCGTTTATTATGGTGAAGATTGGTTCAATTGAAGTAGGAAAATATCCGCTATTGCTCGCACCGATGGAGGATGTGAGCGACCCGCCCTTCCGGATTCTGTGCAAAGAACAGGGAGCCGATGTGGTTTATACAGAATTCATCAGCTCCGAAGGCCTCATCAGATCTGCGGCCAAATCCATGGAAAAGCTCGACATCTACGACGAGGAGCGTCCGGTAGGGATTCAGATTTTCGGCAATGAAATCGAATCTATGCGCATTTCCGCGCAAATCGTGGAGCAGGCCCAACCCGAAATTCTCGACATCAACTATGGCTGCCCGGTGAATAAGGTGGCTTGCAAAGGGGCTGGGGCTGGTATTTTGCTCGATATCGACAAGATGGAATCCCTCACCCGCGAAATCGTCAATTCCACGAGCCTTCCCGTCACCGTAAAAACTCGCCTCGGTTGGGATGAAAAAACCATCCGCATCGTGGAGGTAGCCCTCCGCTTGCAAGATGCAGGAATCAAAGCCTTGTCTATCCACGGGCGCACTCGGGCGCAGATGTACAAAGGAGAAGCAGATTGGACCCTGATCCAGGAAGCCGCTTCCCATCCTGATATCGAAATCCCCATCTTCGGCAACGGAGATGTGGACACCCCCGAGAAAGCCGCCGAAATGCGTCGTCTCTATCCTGATGTAAAAGGCATCATGATTGGCAGGGCTTCCATCGGCAATCCCTGGATTTTTAACCAGGTGAAGCACTATCTCAATACCGGAGAGCACCTTGCCGAGCCTTCGGTGGTAGAAAAGGTGGACATATGTCGCAGGCACCTCATGATGTCGGTGCGATGGAAGGAAGAATATGTCGGAATTCGAGAAATGCGGAGGCATTATCCTGCTTATTTCCGCGGTGTGCCCGGATTCAAACCGCTTCGCATGCAGCTCGTCACCTCCGAAAGCCTTCAGGAAATTCTTGACACCCTCAGCTACATTGAAGAGGCCTACGGAGATCAGGAAGAGGTCGCTTCCAGGCAGGTAGCTGAAAAAATCATGAAGGTGGAAGCCATCAGGACGCGTCCGCAGGTGAAGAAAAAACTTCAAATCCCAGTCAGATCCGAGGGGTAAAATCCTTTAGAAGTGGCAGGTATTTCCGAAATATTGAACTGTTGGTGCGATTTCTTTCGTCCGCTTATGGAATTTTCACTAACTTTTGCTCCTTAATACTGAAGCTCTGTATCTCACAATAATTGAACCGAATCATGAAGCTGCGTTTGTTGCTTTTCGGCCTATTGCTTTCTAGTGTTGCCCCTGTGTGGGCACAAGATGAACCTGTGGACGTGACGACCCTTCTGGCCGACACGAAAACCTTCATTTTTAGCAATAACCGAAGTACCGTTAAAGGATATATTTATGCAGAAATGGAAGCCAAAACTTCCTGCTGCGGAAGCGACCGGATTTATCTGGAAGTGAAAATCGATCCTTCTGGCTATGTGCTGTCTGCTAAGACCCTCACCGGTCGCAATGATTGCTTTATGCAGTCTGCGGTGGATATCGTGAAAAATATCAAATGGAACACCGAAGAGTTCAAGGGAGGCCCCCGCTCGGTGTACTTTGAGATCAAACCCGATATTTCCTGCGATGGAGGGAAGGCGAATACCTACGCTGCCGTGGAGATTTTTAACAACGAGTTGCTCAATGGCAATCAGCAGCCCACAACTCCTGTTGTCGCTGCTCCCAAGCCACAACCCACAACTCCTGCCCAGCCCGCAGTCACCCCAGCACCCGTTGTAGCTGCTCCACAACAGCCTGCTCCACAACAGCCTGCTCCTACTACTTCAGCTCCGGTCGCAACTGCTCCAGCACCTGCTACCACAGCTCCAGCTCAGCCAGAGCCTGTTGCTCCTGCGCCACAACCTGTTGTAAAAGCTGATGATCCAGTGGTCATCGAGACGCCTACCAGAATCACGCCTACCCAGTCCTCTCCTCCCGGACTTCCTCCACGGAGACAAGATCCGGTTGCTGCTGCTTCCCCTACTGATCCCCCACGTGGACAAGCGCCCATTCAGCGTGAGCTCACCGAAGAGGAAAAACAAGCCATTGCCGGGCAGGAAGCTGAACGCCAGCGCAGAGAAGAAGAAATTCGCCAGCTCAAAGAAGAGATGGCCCGTATGCGTGCCGCAGAAGAGCAGGTCAGAGAAACCAAAATCGCTACCGCACGCAATAATCCTCAGCCACCCAAAGATGCATTCGGATCACAAAGTAGCAGAAGCCAAGCTCCTGCTTCAGACAATGGTGAGATTGGATTTGGGTTGTTCATGGATGAACTCCCCCTGGAAAATGGAGCAAAACCTACTGGCAATGCATCAGCGCCTACCACTCCACAGGTTGATCCTAATGCTTCTCAGGAAGAGCGGATCCGTAGCGACGTAGCACGTATGGAGCAACGAATCCGTGAGCTTGAGCAAACCAACAGAGAGGTTGAAAATGATATTCGCCGCAGACTGCAAGATGCCGAGAAAGCCAATCGTGAAATCGTGCAACTCGCCGAAGAAAAAGCCCGTCGCGAAGAAGAAGGAGAGCAACTCCGGGAGCAGCGCGAACTCGACCGCATCGCTGAAAACAAGCGCCGCATCGAAGATGACCGCTCTAAGCAGGAGCGTGAAGTTCAAAAACTTCAGGATGACCTCGCTCGCATGCAGTCAGAAATGCAAACCAAGATGAAAGATCTTGATCGTCAGCAGCAAGAAATTGATCGCGTAGCGATGGAAAGACAACAGCGCGAACAAGAAATCATGCTCACCCGTGCACTGCGTGAAAAAGAAACAGAGGTTGAGCTTGAGCGCATGCGCCTTGAGAGACTCAATAGCAATATCCTCGCTACCACAGGTGGTGGCGTAAATGCAGGCGACATCATGCCTGATTTTGCTACCGCTGCCGATAGCGAAAAATATGTGTTCATGATCAACCAGATCAACATGCTGCGCGAAGAAGTGAACACCCTGAGAGGCCAGCTTGGGCAGGCTCCCCTGCCACAGACTGTGCCTGGCACTTCTACCCAGCCTGCCTCTGGAGCTGGATCCAAGGTGAAACCTGCCACAGGAACCAAAGGAACTGGCAATGCTGCCACCAACCGCGATTGGGAAAATATTGATATCGTAGCGCCCGGTCTCTCCGAAAGCGATTATATCATCAACCCCAAGCCAGTCATGCCAACCGTTCCGGCTCCTACACAGCAGACAACATCTCAGTCTGCTACGCCATCAGGGACATCCACCACACCTGCAAAACCCGCTCAGGATCCTTCTGTGGTGAACTACCGTCCGGGGCAGGGATACTCTCCAGATCCTTCCCATGTCTCTACTCACACCAATGTTTCCGGACCGGAACTCACCACCCGTACCTATGTCAATGGCGAGACCGCACTGAAAGAACTCGTGAAAGAAGACTTGCGCAAAGGCGGCGTTTGCGGCCTGGCCCATGTGCTTTTCTCCGTTACCTTGAAGCCAGATGGCACGGTACTCAACTACCGCATACTCACCGCCAACGCTACTCAAGTATCAGCACAGATGGGATTGCTGATCCCAAATCTCAAGTTCAACGCCATTGATGCCAGATACAACCAGACTATTTATCAGGAAATCAAGGCTGAAATTGTGTGCGAAGGTGGAACCGATGTGAACCTGCAATCTGTGCAGCCATTTATCGAGGACTAATCTTCAGAAAATCATCTGGCTTTCTCATATAGACTGATCATACAAAAGGTGTTGTCCTCCCGGATGACACCTTTTCTCTTTGTTATCCACAGAAACAGAACCCCCAAAGGCAAAACTCGGCGCTGCACAGCAAGTGATACGTCAGGTTATCCACATATCCACATAGCGCTTTGTGGAAAATCGGAGAAGATGGTGGACAGCCTTTGCAAACGGGCTTGTACCTTTATCCTTCCGCCAATTCTTGTATCGGACGCATGAACAACAATGCCCACTTCAAGGTAGATCCTCGCCTTGCCTCTCTGCTTGGGGAAAACTACCGCTCTACGGAGCTTGCCATCAAAGAACTGATCGATAATGCCTATGACGCCGATGCGTCTGAGGTATGGATCACCTTGCCCAAACCCCTCACCCTTGATCCGATTCTCATCAAAGATGATGGGACCGGAATGACCGAGGCGGAGGTCCGGGATGAATACCTCAACATTGCCAGCTCCCGAGCTTCGCGAAAAGGGGAGCGAACACGGCTGAAAAACCGATTGGTTAAAGGTCGAAAAGGAATTGGGAAATTTGCCGGGCTCATGGTCGCTTCTCACATGGAGGTAAGATCCATGGCCCGAGGAAAATATACCCATCTCATCATCTTTCGGGATGAGCTCTTCCGCGCTAAACATGACCTGGAGCAGGTCAATCTCCCCATGAATACCGGCGTATGTGATGACCCTGATTATCACGGCACGGAAATCATCCTCACCGGGATCAATCAGCAGTTTACCTTCCCCAATGCCGACCGCCTCCGTCGCCTCCTCATGCTTGAGTATGGCAGAAGTCAGGACTTCAAGCTCTATGTGGATGGAGAATTGGTGGACATCGAAGACATTCCCGGCGATGGCTACGAGCACGAGATTCTGCTGTCTAATGGCGAATCGGCTTCCTTGAGATACACCATATCAGATGGCAAGAAACCATTGAAGCAATCGGGATTGGCCATCAGAGTGGGTGGAAAAATCGTGGGGAATCCCCGCTATTTTGGCCTCGAAGATATAGAAGAAATTCCGCCAAGGCTTCTTCGTCGCCTCTTCGGCGAAGTGAACTGCGACGCCCTTGAGCCTTTCGTCACCGCCGATTGGGGCGCAGTGATTGACAATAGCAGGGAGCTCTCAGAGTTAGAAGAAAAAATGCGCCCGGTCCTCTTGGCTTCCTTCCGGGATGTTTTCTCCAGGGAGATTGATCTGACCCGCTCGCGCCTCAAGCGCCATATTGAGCAAGGCGTAGCCAACATTCCTGCCCATCGCAGGAAGTTTGCCGAGCGAGCCATGGATCAGGTGCTGCATAAGTTTTATGGAGAAAGCGAAGCCCGCGTAGCAGCCATCATTGGCCTCGTGCTCGATGCTTTTGGCAAAAGCGAATATTCCTGGGTCATGCAGCAACTCGAAGCTTCTCGTGAAGGGGAGCAAGCAGAAATGGTCCAGGCATTCACAGAGTTTGGGATGCTTGATGTGGCGCTCATCGCCCAGCAGTCCTCCAACAGGCTTGCCGTTCTCAAAGACCTCGAAAGGATTCTGCTCAATCCTGCCACCATTCCAGCTCAACTCGGCGATGCTATCTCCAACAACCTGTGGCTCCTTGGCAACCAATACGGATTGGTTTCAGGAAACAAAGATTTGGATCAGGCGGTAAAAATGTATGTTGGCCACAAATACACCAACGGCCATGCACACGAAGCCCCCAACTTATTGCTCCTTCAGGACTTCAATAAAGGCCTTGTTCTCCTGGATCTGAATCAGCCTGATCACACCGTTTCTCTCGCTGACCGTCGTCGTGCCATTGGTTTTCAGGACGACCTCAAGGTCTATCTCCCGCAGCGTGACATCGAAGTGATCGTTTTTGGTGGAGCTGTGGAGAGTGGCCTCGTGGATCAAAATAATAAATCCAACGCCACCGTTCGCTATCATTCCTACAAGTCGATGCTGAGCGAAGCCAGGGTGCAGCTCAATTGGCTATTGTCGGAGCTGAATAAGAAAAATGATTCCAGACAGAAAGAGCTTTCTGCAGTCTAGAAAGCTTCTGTCGTTTTGCCGGTCAGTCGAGGATCGGGTGCACAAACCAAACTTCGGCAGAACGGTAATCTTCGGCGACCTTTAGGGGTCGTCGTTTTTTTTTGTTGAAAAATTCGTTGAAAAAGATCAGGAAAATCTTCCAGGGCCAACGAACTTTCCCATTTACATCTCCTAACTTTTCCGGATGAAGTGGCAAATAGCAGTAGATACTGGCGGCACCTTTACCGATTGTCTTGCGACCTCTCCCAGTGGGGCTACCCGTAGCTGGAAAGTACTCAGTGACGGGAGCTTGCGCGCTACCCTGCATCACAGACTATCGGAATTTCAGTGGGAAATAGAGGCAGATTGGGAAATTTCTCCGCACCTGCTCACTGGTTTTGGCGTAAAAAATGTCACCCAACATCTCACTTCAACCGTGGTTGGTTTTGATCCTCGGACCCGGATTCTGCACCTTAGCGATCCCTGGATGAAGGCAGAGCCAGGTGATTTTTTGAGCTTTTCTACGGGCGAACCCGCACCAGTTCTCGCAGCCCGGCTAGCCACTTCTACTCCTCTCAATCAGTCACTTCCTCCCATCGATTTTAGGTTGGGAACCACCCGAGCAACCAATGCGCTCCTAGAGCTCAAAGGAGCTAAAACATTATTCATCACCAACCGGGGATTGGAAGACCTCCTCGTGATCGGAGATCAGGCACGACCCGATCTGTTTGCGCTCGCCATTGAGAAAGAACCGCCTTTGCATAGCCATGTGCTAGGGATCAAGGCCAGATTTGCCGCCAATGGGGAGGAACTTGTTCCATTGAGTGACACCGAGTTGGAGGAACTAATCCAACGTGTGAAGGCAATAGCGCCAGTGTCTATTGCGATCAGCCTGCTGCACAGCTATCGCTATCCTGCGCATGAGCACACCCTGGCTCAGGCTCTTCGAGATGCTGGCTTCTCGCAGGTGAGTGTGTCACATGAGCTCGCTCCCGAGATTCGGCTATTGCCCCGTAGCCACACCGCCGTGGCCGATGCCTATCTCTCTCCGGTGTTGTCTTCTTATCTTCACGAGGTAGAATCTGCCATTCAGGCTGGCTCTCTTCGGGTGATGAGTAGCGCGGGCGGATTGATGCAAGTCTCCGATTTTAAAGCCAAAGACAGCCTGCTGAGTGGTCCGGCAGGAGGAGTAGTAGGAGCAGCGGCTATCGGAAACCGGGCAGGGAAAGCAGCGGTCTTGAGTTTCGACATGGGGGGCACGAGCACAGATGTGGCCCGCTGTACCCGAAGGCCGCAGCTGCAATATGAAACAACTGTGGGGAGCACCACGCTTTTGTTGCCTTCCCTTGCTGTGGAAACAGTCGCCGCTGGAGGGGGATCAGTTTGTAGTTTTGATGGACAAAAACTCCGTGTAGGTCCGGAGAGCGCAGGAGCTTTTCCCGGTCCGGCTTGCTATGGGGCCGGTGGGCCACTCACCGTTACCGATATCAATCTGCTTCTGGGCTATATAGACCCGCGGGGATTTATCTTCCCAGTTAAGGTAGAAGCGGCGCAGCAAGCTGCCATGGAGATGGCACGCGCGGCAGACATAGAGTATGTGATGTTGCTACAGGGCTTTCGCACCATCGCTGATGAACTCATGGCGGGTGCCATCAAAAAGATGGCGCTCAGGCATGGCCAGGACCCTGCGACCCATTCTCTGGTATGCTTTGGCGGTGCCGGAGGACAACATGCCTGCTCATTGGCCTCCCTCCTGCACATCAAAGAAGTGATCGTGCCATGTGAAGCCAGTATCCTGAGTGCCTGGGGCATTGCCCATGCCCCGGTTTCTCGGCTGCTCAATCGGCAGATTCTTTTGCCGTGGAAGGACATCACCCAGCAAGTTTATCCTTGGCAGAAAGAATTGGAAGCGACCTTGATGCAGCAACTGGAGTCTGAAAGACGCTACGATGACACCTGGCCCCCGACATTCAGCACCTTTCTAGAGCTCAGGCTGTCTGGCCAAAATTACAGCATCGAAGTAGAAGGCATCGACAACGCAGCTCAGCGATTCCAGGATCTGTATGTAGCGCGGTATGGACATTGGCTGGAGGGAAGAGAAGTAGAATGTGTGCAGATGCGGGTATTGGCAGAATTAATCACAGAGGTGAAAGAAAAATCGTATGCCATTCCAGCCAAGCAACAGACACCCTTGCCTACCAGAGAAATACTTGGCAAGCCCGTATTCATCTGGGAAAACTTGTTGCCCGAACAAGTGGTTCATGGGCCTGCGCTGCTTGTGGCCAAGCAGACCTCTGTGTATCTTGAGAAGTGGTGGACTGCCACCTGCGATACCGATGGCGGCCTGGTTTTGACCCATGAGAAGACGGAGGCTTCCCCTGCCCTTCCGCAGCTTGCAGCTGCTGCTGAGTTGGAATTGTTTTCCCAACGCTATCAGCTCATCGCCGAAGAAATGGGCGAGATGCTTCGTAGAACAAGTCTCTCGGTCAACGTAAAAGAAAGGCTGGATTTTTCCTGTGCACTCCTGAATCCGGATGGATATCTCGTGGCCAATGCGCCTCATGTTCCAGTACATCTTGGCTCGCTCGGGATATGCCTTCGCAAGGTCCGAGAGGTGATTGATCTTGGCCCTGGAGATGTGGTGGTGACCAATCATCCAGCTTATGGAGGCTCTCATTTACCAGATGTGACGCTGCTCCAGGCAGTGTTTGATGAAGCCGGAGTGCGCATTGGGTATGTGGTCAATCGGGCTCACCATGCCGAGATCGGAGGAATCCGGCCCGGCTCTACGCCTCCATTTTCTACCAGACTGGCGGAGGAAGGGGTCGTAATCGCACCGAGATATTTGGTTCGGGCGGGCAAATTTCAGGAAGATGAAATCCGGGCGCTACTTAGCTCAGGCAAATGGCCCAGCCGCAATGTGTCTGAAAATATTGGAGACTTGCGTGCCGCACTCGCGGCCAATCATGCAGGAGCGAAGGCGCTTATGGCACTTGCAGCACGAGAAGGCTCGGCTCGCTGCATTCGCTACATGGAATCTTTGCTGGCATACAGTGAGCAAAAAATCAGGCAAATCTGGGAAGCCTGGGACTGGCACGAGCGCCACGCATGTGAATACCTCGACGATGGCAGCCCGCTCAGGGTGCGACTCGCCTTGCATGACGATAGCTTAACGATCGATTTTTCGGGCAGTGCTCCGGTTCATCCCGGCAATTTCAATGCGACTCCCGCCATCGTTCATAGCGTGGTGCTTTATGTGCTCCGTCTGCTCATTTCAGAAAACCTTCCGCTCAACGAAGGCTTGCTTCGTCCAGTCAATATCGTGCTGCCCCAGGGGATGCTCCATCCTGACTTTTCAGATGAGCCAGGGAACTGTCCTGCCGTGGTAGGGGGGAATACAGAGACGAGTCAACGACTCACAGACACGTTGCTCAAAGCCCTTGACATCTGTGGCTGCGGACAAGGCACAATGAACAACTTCCTGTTTGGGAATGATCATTTTGGTTTTTATGAAA
This sequence comes from Bacteroidia bacterium, assembly GCA_030731845.1. GTDB lineage: Bacteria > Bacteroidota > Bacteroidia > J057 > J057 > JANQTF01. Next base: position 56,316 of record JANQTF010000147.1, read on the forward strand.
CCATCGGTGGCGGAGCAGGAGCTAGCGAAGGCCATCATGGGGCCCACGCAGTGCATCAGCACATGACAAACACCCGGCTCACAGATCCTGAGATTCTGGAGCAACGATATCCCATACGATTAATGCACTTTGCTGTGAGGCCTGATAGTGGCGGACTGGGAAAATGGCATGGCGGAAATGGAATCATCAGGGAGTGGATCTTTTTGGAGCATTTGTCGGTCACCGTGCTGGCACAGCACCGGCACGAATCCCCTTATGGCTCGCAGGGTGGCGATCCCGGAGCTAGAGGGTGCCAAGTGATCACCTGGCCAGATGGAACCCAGGAAAACCTGGCGGGAATCGCAGGAGTAGAGGTAGCTCCTGGCACCATTCTGCGAATGGAAACTCCCGGTGGTGGTGGATTTGGGAAAAAGAATGCACCTGACCAGGTGGATGTTTCTGAAAGATTCTCTCTGTAACCACAGAAAGTTTGGGGTCCAGATTATGCTGTTTTGCGCTCTGGGCGAGAGAAGGCTATTGGAATATGTTTTATTTATTGTAATATTTTTATTTTGTTTGTTTTTGTTTTCGGAAGCACATCCGATAGCTTTGTAAGTGTTGGGCGCAAGCCTGACACAGAAGCTAGGGGTTAGGGTTGACTCTCCTGGTGATTGCCAGGGTTGAGTCCCCTAATTTTTTAAGGGTTATTGGAAGTTAGGGTTAAAAAAGAAAACAGTCTGCTATTTGCAGACTGTTTTCTTTTAGATTATCGAGGTAGGATACTATGATAATTGAACGCCTTGGTTATACGCCAATGACTTTATGATAGTTCCTGATTTAGCGATTACTTTATGTTGTAAAGCAGGGAAAACCCAATTCCAGCATGAAACATCTGCTTTTCAATGCCAAGGGCCCCTGAGCCTTTGGTTTTTTGCAAGGTGATCATGGTATATGGCTCTACCTGTGCATGCCATCTTTTGGCAAATTCTACATCAACCCCAAACCCGCCATACACATTTCCGATGTAGGTCTCGAGGCTTCTCACCTGCCCTCCGGCGGGGTTTTCCAGGCGGAGATTTCCGCCATCAAGGCTAGGGGTAGGGACAAAATCCTCACGCTTCTGAAAGAGTTGATATTCTTCTTTGAGCGACACCATGGTAATGATCCCGGTTTGACCATATAGCCTCACCTTGGGGGCTGTGGGCAGGTAGTAGCGAACAAGCAGGGGAATTTCAGCGAGTTGTAGATCCGCGTCAACCAAATTCACAAGGCTTTGCTGACTGGGAGAAAAAGAATAAAAGCGCTGTGAGAAACCTCTCTCTTCATATAGAAACCCTGTGATCAGGGAAACCTGCTCGTTGATGCCTAATTCTGCCCGAATTCCTGCGCTAAATCCTGGAGTAGCAGTAAGGCTACTCAATTCTGCACGGGTTCTTCCCCATGAGCCGTATGCACCGATCAGGAAGCTATAGAGTTGATTGGTTTTGGGTAGCCAATTGGTCCAAACGGGTGCCTGCCGAGGAAAAGCAAGGTCTTGCCATACGATTTTGCGATGCTTTACAGGATCAATTCGATTGATGTTGATCAAGACAGGTGCAGCAGGCAACTGATCGGAGTCCATGGCCTCCTGCGCTACAGGATCCGAATGATTGATGAGTGCCTGAGAAGCCAACAGATAATCGAGCGCAACTCGGGGCTGCCCATTGCCCTGAAGGGTGTCGGCTTTGCTTAGGGTGAGTTCGAGTTCCGGATCATCAGGAGAACCCTTCGCGAGGATGGGTTCCTGAAAACTGGGAGGCTGCTGAATGCTTGCTACCTCAAAACCAGGCGAATAAGAGGGAACCAACTTGCTGATCCACTTGCGTGGAGTCGCCAGCCGATCTTCTCCTGCAAATGGAGCAAGGACGGAGATCAGCAGGAGCAGAATGGCTGCAATGCTCGCGAGGTTTCTCCACTCCACATACCATGGTCGGTCACCGAGCCATGTACGGGCAAACAAGCGCCAATCGGAGCTACTGTAGGCTATTTCGTGCTGGGATAGCTGGGCTCTGATACCTGCATACATCGGGCCGTCGAGTTGGATCGACATCTCCCTCCAGTCTTGTGACTGAAAAGGAATCGTTACTCCTTCCAATTTTTCACGGATGGCCTGATCAAAGGTATTGCCGTCGAGGCTTGCGGCGAGACTCGCCCAGTCGGCAGATGAAAAGGGCATTTCAAATGCCGCTAATTTTTCTCTGATAAGTTGGTCTGAAGCCAAGTCTTCCTGATCTACCCACATGATTTCGGGAAGAGGCTCCGGAGAAAAAGGGTGATCATGCAGGGCTACGATGGGTGCCTCTACGGGAAGCATGGACTCAAAGGCAGCCCAATCAGCGTGCTGCGGCTCCATTTCTAGAGAAACCAATGAATCCAGGATCAATTGATCAAGGGCCTGAGCAGAGCTGGCAGGAGCGAGGTGATCCGACAAGAAAACTTCCCAGTCACCCTCTTGCAAAGGAAGCTGGAATTCTTCTAGTTTACTTCGAATCCACCGATCCTGTGGTTCCTTAGGCATAATGCTCTCCTCCTACCTTATGAATAATACGGGACTTGTGAATCATGGCTTGTAGCTTGCCCCGCGCCTTGGCAAGATTGGACTTGGAGGTGCCTTCACTAATCCCGAGCATATCGCCAACTTCTTTGTGAGAATACCCTTCAATGACATAGAGGTTGAACACTGTCCGATAAGCAGGAGACAATTTTTGTACCATTCCAAGAATCTCAGCCGCACTCAGATCAGAAACCACATCACTCATATCCACTTCATGAATGGCTTGGTTGATCTCCACCAAAGCGGGCCTTTTAGAAGCCTTGCGATAGTGGTCGATAGCAGTGTTGATCATAATACGCCGAACCCACGCACCAAGGTTCGTTCCTCTGTGATATTTACTCAGATTAGCGAATACCTTCATAAATCCTTCATGAAGAATATCCCGGGCTTCTTCTCGGTCATTGGAGTATCGCATACAGACCACTATCATGCTCCCATAATATTTTTCATATAGGAGTTTTTGATAGTTTCGCCCGCCTTGCAGACATCCTTCCACAATTTGCTCTTCAGTCAGCTGTTGAGGCTTCATGTTTACGTGGATTAAAGATAACAACGCCCGGAAAATAGGGAGCGTTGCCAATCAGGTGAAGGAAAACAACAGAAAATAGACGTGTAGAATAATGCGTGTGAATGAAGAGTGAGTTGATTTCGATAGTAGTAAATTTACTAAAAGAAACGAATCCCTCCTCTAGTTGCTGAAAAAAGACATGATTAGTGACACCTCACAGAACTACAGGCAAAGTATATTTGCTTAGAGAAAGCCCTGAAGAGATGCTTTGATTAAGTCTGCGTTGTTTTTTTGACATGGCTTAGGAAGATGAAGGGATTTTCTTTAAATTCTATGATGAATACTGGATGGGGTTTCAGGATTGAGCCTAAGCCTGGTTTTTTTCAGTATGGTGTGACTCACTGTCCTCTCAACAGTAGAAAGGACAGAATAGAACAAGTGATACGGTGGATCAACAATTGACAATCGCTCCGGAAGACCTCACCCAACCTCTCAAGAGGTATTTTGGTTATGATCATTTTCGCGGAGAGCAGGAAAACGTCGTTCGTAACGTCCTCGCAAAGAAGAACACCTTTGTGATCATGCCTACAGGCGCTGGTAAGTCTTTGTGCTATCAGCTCCCGGCAGTCATCATGGATGGCACAGCGCTGGTCATTTCTCCGCTCATCGCCCTGATGAAAAATCAGGTGGATCAGCTCCAGGCTTTTGGGATTGAGGCTGGATTCCTCAACTCTTCCATGAATCGCAACGATTATGAGGCGGTGAGGCAGAAAGTACTTAGCCAAACACTCAAGCTGCTCTACGTAGCACCGGAGTCGCTTGTGAAGGAAGAGTTTGTGGATTTTCTCAAACAGGCCAAGGTAAGTTTCCTTGCCGTGGATGAGGCCCACTGTATCTCCGAGTGGGGCCATGATTTCCGCCCGGAATATCGCCGCATCAAAGAAGTCATCGGAAAGCTTGGGGATATCCCCATCATTGCCCTCACCGCTACGGCTACGCCCAAAGTGCGGCAAGACATTTTGCACAACCTCCATGTGGAAAGTGCCGATGTATTCCTCACAAGCTTCAACCGAGATAACCTCTACTACGAAATCAGACCCAAAATCTCAGGTCAACACACTACGACTGAGATTATTAAATATATCAAGCAAAACGCCAATAAATCTGGCATCATATACTGCCTGAGCCGCAGAAAAGTAGAAGAAACCGCCGAGGTTCTCAATGTCAACGGGATCAAGGCCGTGCCCTATCACGCAGGACTCGACCCCAATACCCGCTCCCGGCATCAAGACATGTTTCTCAATGAAGAAACAAACGTGGTGGTAGCCACCATTGCTTTTGGTATGGGGATCGACAAACCCGATGTGCGTTTTGTCATTCACTACGACGTGCCCAAAAGCATTGAAAGCTACTATCAGGAAACTGGCCGGGCAGGTCGCGATGGATTGGAGGGTAATTGTATCCTGTTTTACGATTTCAATGATATCGTAAAACTGGAAAAATTCATGAAAGACAAGCCCGTGAGCGAACGGGAGTCAGGTAGGGCATTGCTCTATGAGATGGCTGCCTTTGCAGAATCAGGCGCCTGTCGTCGCAAGATGATGCTCCACTATTTTGGAGAGACCTTTGATGCATCCAAGTGCAATCACATGTGCGACAATTGCCGGAATCCGAAGGAAACCTACGATGCCACCAAAGATGCCACCCTCGCGCTCACAGCTGTGGAGAAAATTGGGACCAACTTTGGTGTTCCTCATCTTGTCTTGATCTTGAGAGGCTCTGCCAATCAGGCGGTTCAGCTTTATGAGCACGACAAGCTCTCCGTTCATGGCAAAGGAAAAGACTATTCCGAAAAAGAATGGAAGGCAATCATTAGCCAACTGATTATTCAGGATTATCTCAGCAAAGATATCGAGCAGTATGGCGCCATCAGCCTGAGCAGAAAAGGGAAGAAGTTCCTCGATATGCCTACCAAACTGCAGTTATTTAAGTACCGCGATTTTGAAGAGATGAATCAGGACCTCGTTCCTGTAGAAACCTTTAAAACCTATGATGAAGAACTCTTTGCCGAATTAAGGGTTCTGCTCAAAAAAATTGCGCGGGAAAAAAATATCCCTCCTTATGTGATCTTCCAGGATCCGTCATTGGAAGACATGGCAACCAAGTATCCCGTTTCTATGGCCGAGTTTCAAAACATCACGGGCGTGGGACAAGGGAAGGCGCAGAAATTTGCAGCCCCTTTTATCAAACACATCTCTGAGTATGTAGAAACTCGTGGAATCGAGCGTACGGCAGAGGTAGTGGTAAAGTCGGCAGCAAGAAAATCTATGAACAAGCTCTTTATTATTCAACACGTGGATCGCCGCACCCCACTAGACCAAATAGCCAGTATTAAAGGCTTGGAGTACGGTGAACTTCTGGAGAATATCGAGCAGATTGTGTATTCAGGTACCAAGTTGAACCTGGACTATTATATCGAAGATCAAATCGACGAAGATAAAATTGAAGAGATCTACGATTATTTTATGAGCTCTGACACAGACGATCTCAGCATCGCAGAAAAGGAACTAGGGGGGGATTACACCCTCAACGAAATCCGGTTGGTGAGGCTAAAATTTATCTCTGAGGTCGGAAACTAAGCGTTACACCCCATCATTTGTTTCCTTTGTCGCTGGCAGATCGTAGATTTGCTTTCCAAGATCATTTGACCCTTCGTAGCTATGGATATTGTAAAGGAGCTCCAACAATTGGAGGATAAATTTTATGGAGAGTGGGAAGAGGACAAAAATGCCCTCCTAACCGCCCTGACCAAGCTTCACCTCGAAGCCGCTGAAGATCACGATTCTTTCAGTAGGTTTCTTGTGCAGAGCGCCGACATGTTTGGAGGAATTTATATTCCTTACCTCTTTTGGGACAAGCTCGCCTACTTCCTCGATGCCGAGGAGCAGCGCACCTATCTGCAAGACCTGATGATGAAGTTTGCTGACTCTAATTTTGAGGAGGACGAGCAATCCAAAATGAAGCTCCTCTTGGTCGTTTATTTTGCCAAAGAAAAAGAGTTTGAGATCAACAAGATCCGGGCGATGATTATTGAAAAATCTCACCCCGCCGTGAAAGAATATTATCTGAAGCTGCTGAATTTTACCGAAAAAAATCAGAAGGCGACAGACATGTATTGTGAGAAATTCGTGCTTCTGAAAGATATTCACCCCGACTTTGATCTCCTTGGGTTGCCAATCACCCAATTAAAGGAGAAACTTCAGGAAGCATAGACGACATTCTGTACTTATACAAGAAAAGCCAGGCCATTTTGCCTGGCTTTTCTTGTATTGGCCGCCGCCTGTTTTGGATGTAATGTTATGAGCACTTGAGCATTGGGATATCGGGTTTCCCTGCCTTCCTTACATCACTAACCACAAGTCTTCGCCATCTATCAGGGATGAACACCAACCTAACTGCCACCACCTTTCTTGCTCTCTCTCAATCCCCTCTCCTGCGTGAAGTATGGAGCCGTTATTTAGAAGAAAAAACAGAAGACGAAACTGCTAATCCTGAAGAAGTAGTATCTCTTGACGCAAGCTGTCTTCCTATCGAAGACCTGTCGGATTTTACCATTTTTAAGAACCTCCGGACGCTAGATCTTAGTTTTTCGGCCGTGAGGGATTTATCTCCACTCGCAGACATGCCTTTTCTGGAAGAACTACATCTCACCTTCCATATTGGCGGGGTTCTTCTTGGCTTAGAAAAGTTGGCCCATCTCCGCATTCTCGACCTCTCCTACCCCCGATCAGCTATTCGTGAACTCGACAGGGTCAGCGATCTCGATAATCTGGAGGAGCTCTACATGAATGGATGTGGTGTGCGTACCGTTGCCCACGTCGTGCCGTTGGAGAAGCTGCGAATTCTCACACTTTCCTTCAACTGCATTCCCAAGGCTGAGAGAGACGCTTTCAGGGTATTGAGTCCCGCTTGCGCCCTTCTGGACTAGCACTAGCCGCCTATCCTGCTACATGTCTTCAAAGCGATCGACCTTGGCATCTCCCCAGAGACGCTCAAGCTGATAAAACTCGCGTTTATCTTTCAGGAATATGTGTACCACCACATTTACATAGTCCACCAGCACCCACTCTCCCGCTTGCACTCCTTCCTTGGCAAAAGGAATCTCAAATGCCTCCTTCTTCATAACCTTGAGAACGGAGTCTGCCAAAGCCTGCACGTGTGTGTTGGAGGTGCCAGTGCAGATGATGAAAAAATCAGTGACAGAACCATCAGATTTGCGCAAATCCATGCGCACGATATTTTTTCCTTTAATTTCCTGAAGGGCTTGCACAGCAACTTCGGAGAGCGCCTGCGCATCCAGCGCGATTTTCGTCATGCAGTAGATGTATAGTTATTTTTACAAAAGTAAGAAAATACCGGTGCCGTATGAGAACAATACGCTTGATTTGATTTCCGGGATTCGGCACTTGTGCATAAGTTAGCAGTTTCCGGCATAAAGTAGGCCCCTATGCATGAATTTAATGAGTGGCTGCAGGCAAAGAAGAAAGCTGGTATTTCCCTTCAGAATTTGAATGGAGGGTTTCATTACCAAAGATCTTTGCCTTCGACCAACTTGCTGGCGATGGAGAAATTGGCGGCTGGATCGCAAGAAGGAACCATTGTCCTGACTGATCATCAGACCAGAGGGCGTGGGCAGCAGGGCACGACCTGGGAAAGTGCCGATGCTGAAAATCTCACATTCAGCATCATTCTCAGACCTGTTCACATCGAGCACAGATTATTTGCTCTTAGCAAAATGGTGGCACTCGCTGTGCAGGATGCTCTCTCTGCTGCTTGTCCCAACGAAGAGGTCCTCATCAAATGGCCCAATGATATTCTCCTGAACCGAAAAAAAGTAGCAGGAATCCTCATTGAAAACCAATGGGAGGGCGGGCGAATCAAAGGCACCGTGGCAGGGATCGGACTGAATGTGAATCAGGTCAGTTTTTCCTCCGACCTTGCCAATAAAGCAACTTCTATAGCACTCAGTACTGGCCACTCTTTTGAGCGAAAACAGCTGCTTTGGCAGCTCGTGGCTTCCCTTGAGAAGTGGTATGAAACCCTGTACGAACTCAGTGTCAACGTGCTTGACAGACAATATTTGTCCGTGCTATATGGCTACCATGAACCCGTGGCCATACGCTGGGAGGGGGGAGAGGGGAGCTACCCCCTGCTTGGTGTCAATGATCGTGGACATATAGCCGTGCAACTTCCTGGAGAAATTCGCCACTTTGACCTCAAAGAGATTGAATTTCTCCTGCCATGAGTGATATTCTCGCCGTAGATACAGGAAACACCCGGACAAAAATGGCCCTGATTCATTCAGATGGGACTTTTCTGAAGCACAAAATCTGTCGCACGCCCGACGCGCCCTCCGTCGCCATTTCCTGGCTAGAAGGTCATGCTGGCCCACTGATGCTGGGTTGGCTCAGCACCTCTGCCGCCTGGGACACACAGGCATGGGCGCCAATCGCAAAGCGTCTCCATATCCAGATTGTTCAGATTCACCCGGAGCATGGCTGGCCATTTGCCCATGATTACGCCACACCTCACACGCTGGGGGCCGATCGTTTTGCAGGAATTGTGGCTGCATGCAACCTCTCCCCCGCCAAGCCCGTCTTGGTGGTGGACGCAGGAACTGCCATCACCTATGATGTGGCGACTGCTGAGCCAAGGTATCTGGGAGGTGCCATTTCACCAGGCTTGCAGATGAGGTACGACGCGCTGCATCATTTCACCGCCAAGTTGCCTCATCTTCGAAAAGAAGGAGATGCACCCCTCATTGGAAATTCTACCACCCAAAGTCTCAAAGCTGGCGTAGAAACAGCGATTGTAAAGGAAGTGCAGGGCATGATAGATGCCTATCGGAAGGAAATGGGAGCATCGCTCCAGGTCTTCCTCACAGGAGGTGATGCACTTTACTTTGAAAAGCAGTTGAAAAACGTCAATTTTGCCGACGCTTCGCTCGTTTTGCGCGGGATTTATTTCATACTCAAGCACATAGCTTCAACATGATCATTCGGATTCTTTTCACAATGGCCCTTTTGGGAACAGGCGCCTTCTCGCTTTTTGCCCAAGAGCTCACCATTAGTCCCTATTCCCGCTACGCAATTGGTGATATTCTCAGCGCTACCACCACCCGAAATGCTGCCATGGGGGGCATTTCGGTTGCCAGTGACAATTATTTTTCCATCAATCGGGTCAACCCCGCGAGTTATGGAGATATCTATTTCACGACCATGGATGTCTCTGCCTTTTGGCAGGCTTCTCAGCTTAGCACAAGCCAGAGCACCGGAACCCGTTACACCGCAGGCATTCAGAATGCTGCATTTGCTTTTCCTTCCAACAACAATATTGTCCTCACTATGGGGTTCTCCCCTTATTCTAGTGTGGGTTATGAAATCACAGATCGGTCTCCCCTCATTGTTGGTGACTCTAGCTACACCCAGGAAAATACCTACAGCGCAAGCGGGGGCCTCAATCAGGCATTTGTAGGTGCGGCAATTAGGCTGTTTCAACGCAAGCTCCGTATTGGGGTGAATGCGCAGTATAACTTCGGCAACACCCAATACACCTGGAGATCCATTGTGTATCGCCGGGATTCTCTCCTGGCTCCCGAGTTCTTCCCGCTTAGCACCCTTCAAGATGTTTATGTGAATGGCTGGATCGGAACCCTCGGCTTTATTTATGAAGATACCCTCAGCCTCGCCAAGCGCACTACATTTCGAGTAGGAGGCATGGTGGACTACACCCTTGGTATGGATGGAGATCGGTTCACCCAGGTAAGCAATGGGATTGTGGGAGATACCCTCGGCGGACTTGAGCTGGGAAATGTCGTCGTTCCTCCAAGATTTGGCCTTGGATTTATGGTTAATCGTTTTGCACACTGGTCCATTGGTGCCGATGTGAAATATCAGGACTGGTCTAAGTTTCAGTATTTTAATGAAAATAGCGACCTGGGAAAAGATATTCGGGTATCACTCGGGGCAGAAATCACCCCGGACGTGGAGTCTCCCAACTATCTCAAACGGATAGACTACCGCGTTGGTGGATACTACAATCAGACCTACCTCCGTTTTGACGGAAAACCCGTGACAGATTATGGTGTCACCTTAGGCATAGGTCTTCCTGCCGATGCCAAGGGCAACTCCAGGTTTAATCGGGGCAGAACGGTTTCGAGAATCAACATCAGCGCTGAGCTAGGGAGAAAAGGAAACCTGGCCAGTGACCTTCCGCTGCAGGAATTATATGCCCGTGTGAGAATTGGCGCGACCATCAACGACCGTTGGTTTATCCGTCGGGTAGTGGACTAAGGAAGGAAACATCATGAGAAATGTGCTTGGATATCTTGCAGGCGCCTGGCTGCTGTTGCTTCCTGCGCCAGGCAGCAGCCAACCCTCAGATTTTCAGGCATTTCTACAGGCAAGCCTTCGTCGCGATTATAATGAAGCCCTTCAGGTGCTCAATAGCCAGGGAGGCAGCACCCTCCAGCAACAGGGTTGGCTGGAAAACAAATCGCTGTTTCTTCTTGATAGCTTGCAAAAAAGCCGGGTTGCGCTGGGCCCATCGGCCCAGCGTGGCCTGCTTCGCGCCCAAGCGATACTGGCAGCGCTGGATTCTTCCGATTCCGCTACGTGGTTGCGACAGGCCGCTGAGACAGTCTTGTTTTTTCAGGCTACCCAGCGAGACTCGCTCCTGCCAGTACTGGCGCGCAGCCTTGCCATTCGCCCATATGAGCAGCCACCCGCCCTCTGGCAGGAAATGGCCCGAGCCATGCTCGAAAAAATTCCCGCAAACAACCAAGATTGGAATCAGTGGCTTGATGCCTACCAAGTCCTAGACTACGTCTTGATTCAGATGGCTGTGATCCATCCCGATCAGCAGGAGCTTGCTGCTCGCCGAAGAGAAGAGCTCCAGGCTTTTATCTTTGCCTACGGAGATAGTTGCGCCCTCATTCGTAAGCGGGAAGCCTCCCGCGTGCAAATGGGATTTGCCACGCCCAAAGAATATGCCCGACTTTTCCTCCTCACCGATATTCAGGAATGCGAGATGGGTGCGACAGAAGATACCATCCGGCAACGGGCTGCCAACCTCGTTCGGACCCCTTACCTCCTCACGCGAGTTGTGGAGAGCTACCTCAAGCAAGACATCTTTTGGGAGGCACAGCGCCTGCTTATGGTAGCGATTGAGGCGGAACCTGATCCGCGGCAAAGATCCGTACTTGAGCTGCGCCTCGCGGGAGTCTATGCCATGAGGCGCAGCTTTAGATCGGCCAGGCTACATGCTCAAATCGCCAATGAGCTGTATCCGCAATGGGGGAAACCCTGGTTTTTTCTGGCTGATTTGGTGGAATCTTCAGGAGCAATCTGCGCCCAGAGCGATCTGGAAAGACTGGCTCTTACCTTTCTCGCCATCGACTATACCGAAGAAGCCGCGCAGCACAACCCAGATTTGCAAGAAGAGGCTGCCAGCCGGATCAGTGTTCTCTCTGCACGCATCCCCCCTCCAGATGAGCTGAGTTTTCTGGGGCTAAAGGTCGGAGACAGAATTCCTGTGTTGTGCTGGATCAATGAATCCGCTCGTGTGCGCTGAAGGAGGCTTGGGTTTCTGTGGAGAAGGAGAGAACAGAGATACGATCAGGAGTTCTTTCCTGTCTAAACAACTTGTAACTTTGTTGGCTGCCTTAATAGCAAATCATTATGGAAATTACCTCCAAAACACCTGTTCTTATCGTCGGTACCGGACCCGAGGCCCGTGTGGTGCTTGATATTGCCAATGCGCTCGACGTGATGGTCTATGGATTTATCACCGATAAAGAGGAGGAGACAAATCTGGAGATCAATGACCTCCTGATTCTGGGGCAGCTTGGCGACAAGGACGTGGAGACCCTCCTGCAGGATGAATATACCAGAATTGTGATTGCAGTGAAGGAGCATGACAAGCGCATGGAGTGGGTGGCCGACCTGTCGAGCAAGTCCGCTGAAATTATCTCCTTTGTGCACCCTTCGGCGATCATTTCTCCTTATGCAAGAATAGGAGATGGCGTGGTGGTTTATCCGGGCGTCACGATTCTCTCCAACAGCCTGATTGGGGCGCATAGCCTGATCATGAGCGGAACCAACATTGGGGCTGATGTAGAGATCGGGGAATATGTTACCATTGAACAAGGGGTGCAGATCGGCGCAGGAGTGGTGATCGATACGGAGTGCTTTGTGGGGGCAGGCGCTGTGGTGCAGCCTGAGGTGGGCATAGGTCGTGAATCGCTCATTGGAGCAGGCTCTGTAGTCCTGACCGATATTCCAGAAAATGCCACGGCCTTTGGCAATCCGGCCAGGGTTGTAGAGTAACGAGCAAAAAAGCCTTATTCCCACCCGTCGAGATCGTCTGCACTTGGGAACGAGAGGCCGGTAGAGTCATGGGCCATCATGCGCCGCTGCGCTGCTGAGGCACAATCCACGTCTCCGTTGTAGCCAGATGGGCGCTCAAAGTTGGCGTCTTCTGGAATTCCGATGTTATCATCGTCATAGAGATCCCGCATGTAGATCGCCCAGATCGGGAGAGCCATGCTGGCTCCCTGTCCATATTCTAGACTTCGGAATCTCACCCTTCGGTCGGCACAGCCTACCCAGATTCCCGACACGAGGTGTGGTGTGACCCCGATAAACCAGCCGTCGGATTGATTTTGGGTGGTGCCGGTCTTGCCGGCAATTTCGTTTCTGAACTTGTAGCGATACCGGAGGCGGCCCGCTGTTCCGCCAGATTCATCCACCACGCCTTTAAGGAGTTCGATCATCATGTATGCCTTGTTACGGCTCAGCACCTGCCTCACTTCTCGCGGATGCTCCCAGAGCACATTGCCATGCTTGTCCTCAATTCTGGTGATGTAGATCGGATCGATCGCGGTACCTTGATTGGCAAAGGTGCAGTAGGCGCCCGTGAGCTCCAGCACTTTGAGGTCGGTAGTGCCAAGACAGAGGGAAGGCACCTCGTCCAAATGCGTCTTGATGCCCATGGAGTAGGCATAGCGCGCCACCACCTCCGGCGAAAGCGAGGCCATGAGCCGGGCAGTGATCAGGTTGGTGGAAGTGGCGAGTCCGTGGCGAAGGGTCATATAGCCGCCATATTTACCGTCGGAGTTTTTGGGAGACCAACTTGTGCCATCTCCATCTACATTCTCAAATACATAGGGCTGATTGAGCTCCAGGTCGCAGGGCTTTCTTCCACCGCGATCAATCGCAGCAGCATACACAAATGGTTTGAAGGTAGAGCCTACCTGCCGTTTTCCCTGATTCACATGGTCGTATTTGAAGTGAGGATAATCTATGCCCCCCACCCATACTTTGATGTGGCCATTGCTTGGGTCGATAGATGCCATGCCCGTTTCCAAAAACCGAGCACCCCATTTCACAGAATCTCTTGGGGTCATCACGGTATCAATATTGCCCTGCCAGGAAAAGACATTCATCGACACCGGAACATTGAATTCAGCTTCGATCTCACTTTCATTTTTGCCTGATTTTCTGGCCAACCGATATCGCTCCGATTGCTTGATCAGGTCATCAATGATCTCTGGCTCATATTTCCAGGGTTCTCGACCCTTGATGTGATTATCAAATATTTTCTGGAGCTTGGCAAGGTGCTCTTTCACTGCTGCTTCTGCATGGCGCTGCATGCCTGCATCGAGGGTGGTGAAGACCCTGAGCCCGTCGCGATACATGTCATAATGCTCGCCGTCGGGTCTGCGATTGGTGGAGCACCATTCTCTGAGATATTCTCTTACGGTTTGCCGGAAGTAAGGCGCAATTCCCTTGAGGTGATCCTGCCCTTGTGGAGCGACACGGAGCGGGAGAGATTGGAGGCTATCGAGCTGGGCTGATGTGATGGGAAGAAATCCATAGTCAGACATTTTTTGCATAACAAGATTTCTTCTTGCGATGACGGTATCTGGCCGTCGAATGGGATCAAAAACGCCCTGGCCCTTGAGCATGGCCACAAGCACGCTGCTTTCTTCGACCGTGAGGACCTTGGCTCGTTTGCCAAAGAGGCGCTGAGAAGCCATCTCTATGCCGTAAGCGTTGCCGAAGATGTTGACAGTATTGAGATATGCTTCGAGGATCTCCTGTTTGGTATAATTTTTTTCTAACACAGCCGATACGATGATCTCCTTAATCTTCCGGTTGAGCGTGCGATCGTTGTTTACGGAGTTAAATAGGTTTCGGGCAAGCTGCATGGTAATGGTAGATCCACCACTCGTAGTACCAGTGAGATTACGGTAAATCAGGGCAGGCATAGACCAATAATCGACTCCAGCGTGTTGATAGAATCGCGCATCTTCCATGGCGATGAGGGCATCTACTACATGGTGCGACACATCATCGAGGTGAACGACCACGCGATTTTCATCGGTGAAGAAATTATCCAAAATTTCTCCATCCGCTGAGATGATCTGTGTAGAAAGGTTGGATTGCGGATTTTCGATCTCGGTGAGTGGCGGGAGAGATTGTGCTGTGATGAGCACAAACACGAGCACAAAGAGCCCAAGGAGGGCGGCAGAACCGAGCACGAAGCGCCTCGCCCACATACGGCCTTTACTCTGTTTGGGAGCCAAGGCAGGTGATGAGGCAGAAGGGTCGGTAGAAGAGGGTTTCGAGAGCGTAGAGGTATCCTGCATAAGCAAGGCATTTTGTATGCTCTCTCAAGATAGTAATTTCGGACAACTAACGCACAGAAGATGAACCTTCTCGGTTCGCATATAGAGAAGAGGTTTACTTATCTCCCCCTCTTGCCATTACTTCTCCAGCACATTGTCATAGTAGAGCAGGTAGTCTTCCATTCTCTTTTGTCCGTAGGCTACCTTGAAGTTGGTATGCGAGATGTAGAAAACACGTCCACCGGTGGTCGTGATTAATCTATTTCCAGCCTCGGTGTTCATGATGGTCTGGATATAGTTTTTCCCTTCTTCTACGCTGGCAAAGCTAGATACGTATGGCAAAAGATGAGTTTGCTGATACAAGAAAGTGAATACTTTGAGGCGCTTGGCAGGGAAAGAAGCCTGGTTAAAATCGGAAAGTAGCGTGGTAGCATCGGCTTTGGTCACGGCATTCTGATCGATATACATGAGGATGAAGACTTTGTCGGTGGATCGCACCTCATCGGTGAAGCTTCGGAATCGTTCATCTTCAGATGAAATAGCGCCCTCCGATGCTTGTGACGTAGCGGCAGGACGCTCAGGCGCTGGGGCATTGGTGGCTTTGGGGCCGTTTTTGAGATAGTCCAGCGTTTTTTGAGCCCTTGGCGACACGCCTGCCTCGGGGAAGGTAGTCACGGTATAGGTAAGGATGCTTTCGAGGCTGTCGGTGTAGCCGATATAGCCATAGGCCATTCCACGAATAAAAAACAACCGCGCGAGGTCGATGCTGGGATCTTCCATGAACCGGGACTGAGAAAGAAGGTAGGTGCTGAAGCCAATGGCCGTTTCATATTCCCCGGCAGAATATGAATTGAGCAGGCCGTTGTAGGCAAACTGATAATCTTCTTCGTTGGCTTTTAGCAGCTTCGGATCAAGCCCTTGCAGAAGATAGGCATACACCGTCTGGGGAAATTCATTGAGAATGATCTGCTTATGAATGATGGCCAAGGGACTCTTCTGGTCAGAATAGAGTTTATAAAGTGCATATCTTGCCTGAAGGGTGTATTCAGATCCTTCGAAGCGATCTAGCAGGATTTCAAATGTATTGATGGCTGAGTCGGGCTCGTTGAGTTTCTGGTAATATAACTGTCCGAGTTTGTAGAGGGCTTCTTCGATTTTAATCAGCGAAAGGTCTTGAGCTTCACTTGTGAGGGGAATATCCTGATAGAATCTAAAATTCTCGCCGTAGGTTTTTACCAGGCTGCTGTCCACTTTTTCCTCCTCTTGGGGGAGGCCGCCCTCGTCTCCTGGGCGGGCCACATCCAGCATTTTTTTATTTTTCCGACGCCAGTTGTCTTCATTCCCCCGCTGTCCCCATTGCTGTTGAAAGGAAAGGCGGCCACTGGAGACTGCCGCAGGGTTATCAAAGTACCAAATGGCGCTGTTTTGAGTTTGACGATCCCTTCGGTTCATCTGATCCACCATCATCGGGTTGAGGAGCGGATCATTTTGAGTTTGGCGAGAGAGTTGATTGAGCTCCCTGTCCAGCTCTTCTTGCTTCTTGCGCTGGTCATCGCGGATCGCTCGCTGCACGATGGTGTCACGCTCTGCTTCTGGGAGTGCTGCCAACCATAGCATCGAATCTTGATAGGAGATCGTATTTACGTAGGTAATGTATTCTTTCAAGGTAGAGGCAAGATTGGTAATCTCCTCGTATTCAGGTGCTTCGACATTGATAGAGGTAGCAGCGCTATCGTAGTAAGCCTGGGCTGGGGCGAATTTTTGAAGGTCGTAGAAATAGATTTGCCCAATTTTAAAATAGCTCAGTGCTTTCTGCCGACGATTGTTGACATTGGCCTTTACCGACTGCTGGAGGAGGCCAATGGCAGCATCGAGGTTGCCTTTCTTGATTTCAAGCAAGGCAAATTCATAATAAATCTGGTCCTGGTATTCCTCGTTTTTCTCGTCTTTGAGCAACTTGGTGAGGTACTGCTGCACCGTCCGGTCGTCGTCTTTGCCTTCCTGATAAACCACGTAGAGCCGGGCAATGTTGATCTTAGCGAGAAAGGTGAGGGAATAGTCGAGACTATATTTTTCGACCAACTCAAATTGCTGGAGAGCGCGGGTAAAATTATCGAGTTTGGTAAATAACTGCCCGAGCAAAAACTGAGCACGTGCACGTCGCTGACGTGTAGTGATTAACTCGATTCCTTCAGAGAGTACATAAGCGGCCTTTTCATAATCTCCGGCTTCGATGGCGAGACGGGTGCGAAAGAGGGCAAGGTCATCCAGCATTTTCTCTGCAATCACAACCGTATCATTATTGATAATTCGCTCTTCGAGAATGCTGCGGGTCATCTCATTGTTGCCAGTCTTATAGAAGGTCTTGGCCATCCAAAACCAAGCTTCGGGGCTGAGCTTGGAATCGGGAAACTCATTGAGCACGTACTCAAAACTTTTTTGTGCGAGGGTATAGTTTTGCCGGTAAAACCATGCCTTCCCATTCAGGAGACGACAGTCGTCGATATAATTTCCGTTGGGGTGCTTGAACATGACGGCATCATTTTTTTTGATAACCGTTTCAAAATCAGCGTCAAACGACTTGATCTCCTGCTCGGTGCCGAAGTACTCTACTTCCATGAACCCCTCGTTGGGATAGACATATTGATCTTCGAGCCGGGTGATGGTTTCGGCAAAAAGATAATTGGCATTGTAATAGCCATTGAAGTATGACGTAGTATTATGGTAATAGCGGGCAAGAACCGTATCCTTTTCCTTGGCACAGGAAACCAATGCCAAGGAGGCGAGGATAAGGTAAAATTTCGTAATATTGCGGTGGCTGAATGGGCCTGACTTCATCACAACTTGGTCTGAGTGGATTGGCTTAAGGCAATAACGAGGACAAAAGAGTAACCTGATTACGACCTCGTCCTCGGATTGTTGTTCAGGAGCACTGAACAATTGAGCGGAAAGAAACAATAATTTCCTGGCCTGATCAATGCAATTCGTTTGTCCCCCTAACGCCAGGGAGGGGAGCGTGTCACTAGCCAGGAATGAAAAACGATTATGCTAAAAAGAATATATTGGGGATTGATGGAGCGCATGAGAAAGCGCTACCGGGTAGAGTTGATAGATGAATTGACTCTCTCACAGTCACGGCAGTTTTCACTTAGGCCTGTTACTGTAGCCGTTTCGGCCATCCTCGCACTGATCCTTGTGGTGGTAGGCACCGGTGCCTTGTTTGTCATGACACCTACGCTCCACCGCCTGATTCCCAACTACGAAGACCCGGATCTCATGCAGGCACGCAAAGATAGCTTGCTCGAAGTAGTCATGGCTGCGGAGGCTCGTCTGGAAATCTATGAAGCCTATTCCTTGAGCCTTCGTCAGGTGGCAGGCCTCGAAGATAGCAGCATGGCTTTCGATTCCTCACAAATGGAGGCCCTCATGGTGGATCAGGAAGCCAACCTACCTACCACCCCCATGCTCCCCAGCCCTGAACCGTCTTTGAGTACGGGGTACGCAGGACAGGTCTTGCCAGAAACGGTATATATTTCTTCCGAGGCAAAAGAAAATTTTTCCTCCAGGCCCTTGCCTCAAATGTCAAGTTCAAAGGGCGAGTGGCTTCAAAAACTGTTTGTTCCGTTGGAGGGAGAAATGCAGAAAGGATACAACGAAACCTCGCTGCATTATGGCGTGGATATTGTAGCAGAAGAGAACACGCTCATCAGGTCAGCTGCAGACGGATTTGTCGTTTTATCTGAATATTCGGACAAAAACGGATGGGTCATTGGTGTTGCAACGGAAGGAGATATCGTTACTTTTTACAAGCACAACAGCCGACTTCTGAAAAACGCAGGTACCTATGTGTACGCTGGTGAGCCGATTGCCGTTATAGGCAATTCTGGAGAGAATTCTTCCGGGATGCATCTTCATTTTGAACTCTGGCACAAAGGCCGACCAGTTGACCCCGCAGATTACGTGGCATTTATAAAATAACAGGAGCCCATAATGTTTGGAACCAAAAACGAAACCAATCGCCCAAAGGTGAAGCCAACCACCATCCCACCTAAAGGGGAAGTCCGCAGGAATGTAATTTCTGAAGGCACTGTGGTCGTAGGAAACATCAACGCTGAAGGAGACCTCCGGGTTGAGGGAAAAGTCATCGGCACCCTTGTCTGCAACTCGCGCCTCGTGGTGAGTGAAACCGGCTACATCGAAGGAAATGTAGATTCTCGGGTAGCAACTGTCGAAGGAGAGATCAAAGGCAATGTCGTAACGCGTGAGCTTCTCACCATCGACAAAACCGGAAAAATCTTCGGCGACATCTTCACCCAGAAACTCGTTGTGCAAATGGGTGCAGTATTTACCGGTAGCTCCAAAATGGCTGAAGCAGCCAAGGATGTTCTCACCAAAACACCTGAGCGCGCCAAAGACCTTTTGGCCCAATCTAGCGGCAACTCTCTGAGCAATGGTAGCAAAGACGCAAACATGGCTCCCAAGATTGCCAAGGCAAACTGATGCCGAAACCGGAGAAGAAAGAGCAAAAACCGCTCAATGATTACATAAAGTATGCAGGCCTGGGTTTTGAGATCCTGGCCTGTATGCTTTTATTTGTAGGTGCAGGTTATCTCCTCGATCAATGGCTTGCGCCAACCAAGCCTTGGTTTACCCTTGGGCTTTCTTTGGCTGGGTGTGGCTGTGCTATTTATCTCATGATCCGGACCCTCAACAAGTAATCCTTCTCCTTGTGACCATCCCCCGCTTCCTTTTGATCATTACCGGCGTAGCCGTTGCGCTACTAGGCCTTGGGTATTTGATGCTCGAGCTTCTCGCTCCTGAGCGTAGCTACCTCGCTGCTGCTGTCGCGATTATTGTGGGGTATCTCACTACCATGGTCGCCTATTCGGTGACATATTCCTCTCTCAACAAAAAAACCAATACCTTCGTTGCGGCATTACTCACAGGCA
Source organism: Bacteroidia bacterium (assembly GCA_030731845.1). Lineage (GTDB taxonomy): Bacteria > Bacteroidota > Bacteroidia > J057 > J057 > JANQTF01. Next base: position 76,034 of record JANQTF010000147.1, read on the forward strand.
TGGTCGCCAAGATGTTTGCCGGCCTGATCACCATCGTCATTGTCGCTTTGCGCTTTGAAGAGGTGCGCGGAGAATACGTCGGGGCATTTATGTTGGCTTATATGGTTTTTACTTCGTTTGAAGTTTACGGCCTTATGCGTAAATTGCGCCCGCATTCAGAAGATATCAAGCAACCTTAATATATGACGGGGAAAAAGCGGCTGATTTTCACCCTACTCCTGCTCGGAAGTTTCTCTCTTTTTGCGCAAAATGTGCATCAACATGAGGGCGATTCTCATGACGCAGAACAGGAGAATCTCCACGGAGAAGAAGAGGCACACGGTGAAGAAATCAATGTGTCTCAAGTGATGCTAGAGCATATTCTAGACTCACACGACTGGCATATCACTGATATTCCTTCAGGTACTGATGAGCAAGGACATACCGAGTATGCCCCCATTGCCTTGCACCTTCCATGGATGATCTATGATACTGAGGCGGGGTTTGTATTCGCTTCCAATACACACGCGCTCCTTGAGAAAGGATACCTCCCCTACGAGATGTCTGTATTGAAACTCAATCCTGGTGTAGATAGCCATGGCCTCGTAGATGAGCATGGTCATGCTCATCTGCACGATATTGAGGTATTCAAAGCAGAAAATGTCAACGAAGAAGCCACTGTGATCGACATGTCGATCACCAAAACTGCGCTTCAAATGATACTTATCGGGCTATTGCTACTGGTGGTATTTACCTCCGTAGCACGTGCCTACACACGCCGCGAAGGACAAGCGCCAAAAGGTCTTCAGTCTTTGATGGAGCTCATCATCGTGTTCCTTCGGGAGGAAGTTGCCAAGCCCTACCTCGGGGCCAATGCCAACCGCTTCTTCCCCTACTTGCTCACGCTGTTTTTCTTCATCTGGTTCTCCAATCTTTTCGGACTGCTTCCTTTCAACTCTAACATTGCTGGCAATATTTCTGTGACTGCTGCCTTAGCTGTGCTCACTTTTATCATTACCCAGTTCAATGGGTCCAAAGATCACTGGAAGCACGTTTTCAACACCCCTGGAGTACCTTGGTGGTTGAAGTTTGGCATTCCTTTGATGCCATTGGTAGAGTTCATCGGGTTGTTTACCAAGCCATTTGCCCTCGCGGTGCGTTTGTTTGCCAACATTACAGCTGGTCACTTCATGGTGCTGGGCCTGGTATCCCTGATCTTCATCATGGGAGATAACGGCACGAGTATGGCAGGGGGATTGGGCATCATGCCGCTTTCTGTCCTGTTTACCATGGTGATTTTTGCCCTGGAAATGATTGTAGCCATCATTCAGCCATTCATCTTCACCCTGCTCACGGCAGTGTTTATCGGGATGGCAATGGAAACCCACGACGACCATCATCACTGATGGTCTCGCGTTCAAGTTGAGTTCACTTTTTCACACTTATATAATCCACACCTATCATGGATTTTGGAGTAATGGGCGCCGGCATTGGCGCAGGATTAGCTGCCATTGGAGCAGGTCTCGGTATCGGTCGTCTTGCTGCTAGCTCAGTAGAGTCTATCGCACGTCAGCCAGAAGCTGCAGGTGACATTCGCGGTGCGATGATCCTGACTGCTGCCTTCATTGAGGGTGTAGCCCTCTTTGGTGAGGTAATCTGTCTGTTGGCCGTATTGTAATTCATTGCGAAAGTTGACGCCCGGGGAATGCCCGGGCGCCCTTTCCCCCTATTGATGAAGGCTTTCATTTTTCGGTTTTAAGAATCATTTGACATGATTATTACTCCTTCGTTCGGTTTGTTCTTCTGGACAGCCGTCATCTTTTTGCTCTTCTTCGTCCTGCTCCGTCGCTTTGCGTGGAAGCCAATTCTCAACGCACTCGGTGAGCGTGAAGAGACCATCGCCAATTCGCTCAAACAAGCGGATCAGGCTCGTGCCGACATGGAGCGTCTCCAGGCCGACAACCAAGCCTTGCTTAAAGAGGCACGTGCTGAGCGCGATAACATGCTCAAGGAAGCCGGTCAGATGAAAGACCAAATCATCGGTGAAGCTCGCAAAGAAGCACAAGCTGCGGCTGCGGCAGAGCGTGAAAAAGCCAGAGCTCAGATCGAGGCAGAGAAAAATAATGCTCTCCTTGAAATCAAAGACACAGCGGCTACTCTTGCTGTTTCGATCGCTGAAAAACTTCTTCGTAAGCAATTTGATAATCAAGCTGCTCAGGAAGAATATGCCAAGTCGCTCATTTCTGAACTCAATAACAACTAGGAGGGGTTTCCTTCCTGAATCCGCCACCATATGGTAGAGGATCGCATCGGATATCGCTACGCCAAGTCGGCGTTTTCACTTGCTCAGGAGCACAACGAATTGGAGGCCGCCAAAGCCGACATGCAGATGCTCCATGACCTTTTCGCTCAAAGCGCAGAGTTTCGCAGCATGCTCCAAAGCCCCATTATCCAGGGCGCCAAAAAGCAAGCGGTTCTTGACCTTATCTTTAAAGGTAAATTCGAAACCAAAGTTGTGGAGCACCTGATCAGAATCATCGTCAGCAAAGGAAGAGAGCCATTTTTGCAGAATGTGGCCTCCGCTTTCCTCGATATGTACGATGAAGCTACAGGCGTGCTGAGAGGCGTGCTTACCTCTGCTGTGGCTCTGCCTGCCGCGACCATCGCGCAGATCAAAGCAAGCATGGAAAGTACCACCGGAAAAACATTTGAAATGACCACCGAAGTAAACCCCGAGCTCATCGGTGGATTTACCCTCAAAGTGGGCGATTCATTGTTTGACGGGAGTATGAGCAGCTCGCTGCGCAGATTAAAACAAGAGTTAACATAGGCTAGAGAGCTCTTGGCTCTCAGGCCTTTTTGATACACGAGATCCTGAATCCTGGATTCATTCTCTTTATTTTTTTTGACCGGGAGGTTAGAGGTCATGTTGAATGTGAAGAATAGACCGACAGTCAGTCTTCCTTCACGTTTCTCCCCTCTGTCTTCCCATCTCTCTCCATCGGAAACCCTCAATTCAACTTCACTGATATGTCAGCGGTAAGACCAGACGAAGTTTCAGCCATCCTCCGGGAACAGCTCTCCAATTTCAAAACCGCGATCCAACTCGAAGAAACCGGAACGGTTTTGCAGATTGGGGACGGTATTGCCCGTATCTATGGACTTACCAAAGTTCAGGCGGGTGAATTGATCGAATTTGAAACCGGCCTCAAAGGCATGGTTTTGAACCTTGAAGAAGACAATGTAGGTGCCGTACTTTTCGGTGATTCCGAAGGAATCAAAGAAGGGGACAACGTGCGCCGCACAGGCTCTATCGCCTCTCTGAAAGTAGGAGAAGGTCTCCTTGGTCGTGTTATCAACCCACTTGGGGAGCCTATCGACGGCAAAGGACCCATCACCGGCGACCTCTATGATTCTCCTTACGAGCGCAAAGCTCCTGGGGTAATCTTCCGTCAGCCAGTAACGGAGCCTCTCCAAACGGGTATCAAGGCCATTGACTCCATGATCCCAATCGGTCGTGGTCAGCGTGAGTTGATCATCGGTGACCGTCAGACTGGTAAGACAGCCATTGCGGTGGACACCATCATCAACCAGAAAGAGTTTGCCGAGCGTGGCGAACCTGTGTTCTGTGTGTATGTGGCCATCGGTCAGAAAGCATCTACCATTGCCCAGGTCGTAAAAGCCCTCGAAGACGCAGGTGCCATGAGCTACACCGTGATCGTAGCTGCTCCTGCTTCTTATCCTGCCCCTCTCCAGTTTTTTGCCCCATTTGCTGGTGCAGCCATCGGAGAATTCTTTCGAGACACAGGTCGCCCTGCTTTGGCCATCTACGATGACCTTTCCAAGCAGGCAGTTGCCTATCGTGAGGTTTCCCTCCTCCTTCGTCGTCCTCCCGGTCGCGAAGCTTATCCTGGAGACGTATTCTACTTACACTCCCGTTTGTTGGAGCGTGCTGCCAAAGTCATCGACGATCAGACCATCGCTGAGCAAATGAATGATCTCCCAGAGGCATTCCGCAGCATGGTGAAAGGTGGTGGATCGCTTACTGCACTTCCGATCATCGAAACGCAGGAAGGTGACGTGTCTGCCTATATCCCAACCAACGTGATCTCGATCACCGACGGTCAGATCTTCCTTGAGTCCAACCTCTTCAACTCCGGTGTGCGCCCTGCGATCAACGTAGGGATCTCGGTATCGAGGGTAGGTGGAGCGGCTCAGACCAAGCCCATGAAAAAAGTGGCTGGTACCCTGAAGCTCGACCTGGCCCAGTATCGCGAACTCGAAGCTTTTGCTCGCTTCGGATCTGATTTGGATAAATCTACCCAGATGCAGTTGGAGCGGGGTAAGCGTTCTGTTCAACTGCTCATCCAGGGCCAATATAGCCCCGTATCTGTAGAAAGACAGGTAGCTGCGATCTTCGCCGTGACCAAAGGATATGTGGACTCTGTGCCTGTGGAGCGTGTTCGTGAATTCGAAGCCCGCTACCTGCAAGAACTGGAACTCAACCACAAAGGCACCATGGATGCCATCCTCGCCAGAAAGTGGGATGATCAGATCACAGAGGTGCTCACCAAAGTAGCTCAAGAGGTCGCCAAGACCTTTGCATAATTGAATGAGGCTGCCCGAGCTCATCGGGTAGCCTCCCTTTCCCTTTATCAGACAGAAGACTGAATACATTGGCATGGCGAACCTAAAAGACATACGCAACCGCATGAAGTCGGTCAAGAACACCCAACAGGTGACCAAAGCCATGAAAATGGTGGCGGCTGCCAAGTTGCGTCGTGCGCAAGACCGGATGCTGCAGTTGCGTCCCTACGCCAGCAAGCTGCGCGAGATTATCGGCAACGTGATTTCTGTGGTTGATGCAGAAGACATTCCCAGCCGCCTTGTGGAGCAGCGCGAAGTCGTAGATAACATCCTTGTCGTTCATGTGACCTCCAATCGTGGACTGGCCGGTGCCTTCAACACCAACATCAACAAAGCCACCCTGGCTTATCTGCAGGAAACCCACGCCGATAAAATCGAGCAGGGAAAAGTGCAGTTTGTGTGTATGGGGCGCAAAGGCTTTGAATTTTTCCGCAAACGGGGATTCAATGTCAATGGCAAAAACTTCGACGTGTTTCAGGACCTCTCCTTTGACACGGTCAACGAAGTGATTGACATGATCTTCGAAAAATTCCTCAGTGGCGAGGTGGACAAGGTGTATCTGGCATTCAACGAATTCAAAAACGTGATGTCTCAGATCCGCCGCGTAGAGCCTTTGCTCCCGCTGAGTGTGGATAGCCTCGAAGTCGTAGAAAAAACAACTGAGTCCACCCTTCAGTCGGATTATCTCTACGAACCTGATCAAGCTCAGATTCTTTCTGAATTGATCCCTAAAGCCCTGCGGATTCAGATCTTCCGTGCTGTGCTGGAGTCCAACGCTGCGGAGCAAGGCGCCAGAATGGTGGCCATGGACAAGGCCACCGAAAATGCCGAAGACCTGCTGAAATCCCTCCGGATTTCCTACAACAAAGCCCGTCAGGCTTCGATTACCAACGAAATTCTCGAAATCGTCGCCGGTGCCAACGCCCTGGAGTCGAAATAATCAATCAGATACCGCTGATGAAAAAGGCACCCGTTGGGTGCCTTTTTTTTGCTTGTGCGGCCACAGAATCCGCAAAATCGGAGTGGGAAATGCCGTGGAAAAAGTCGTAGAAAGAGGATGAGAGCGGTTATGCTATCAGATTTCCTGAATTTATTCCTTTCCCATTTTCCGACAAAATCATCTTCTCTTATTCAACCATTATCCAACTCTCTCAATCAACCCTTTCACGATCCTCGCCGCCAAAAAATATAATCCGTAGCTGGCGGCACTACACCTGCTTCGCGCAAGCGTGCGGCTACCTGACTGCGGTGATGGGTTCCATGATTCACTACATGGGTGAGGATGTCGAGGAAGGAGGATTCGTAGGCTTCTCCTCGGCTGTTGTGATAGGGGAGGATAGAAGAAAGCGTAGCTTCTGGCCTTTCGGTAAGGGTTTGGCTCCAGGCCTGATGCACCTGCTCATAGTCGGTTTTGAGTTGCTGCCAGGGCACGACTTGCCAGGTCGTTCTTCCAGAATCCTGCCTGGCGACCCTGTCATGCCAGAGGATCTGGGCGTTTACGATGTGGTTGAGCCAAATCTGTGATTGCTCATCCTCAACACCGGAGGCGAGAAAGGCGTCGATCATCAAGCCGTTGGCCCAGTAGTCGTAGCGCAGCAGAGAATGCAGGTGAGAAATGATCATGGATAGGGAAGTCAGGATAAAAAAAGGCGAGGAAGATGGCAGGTCAGAGATGTTTCTCTCGTCTGCTCATCTTCCTCGCCAGAAAAATTGTTCTTAACTCCTTACTTGAGGGCAGAAGTCTTGATAAAAATCTTGTTCATCTGCATACCGGGCACCCAAAATTCCTGGGTAGCGGCGTCATAGTAGAAGTCAGCTGGTCCTTGAATGCGGAGGGACATGGGGTGTTCTCCCACCTTGGTACCACCATTGGCGATGTCGAGGATCACGAGCGACTGGGTAGCCCAGTCGGAGGTGACGAGGTAGTCGCCGATTTTCACGAGGCCATCGAGGCTACCGAGGTATCCGTCGAGGAGCTCATAGGTAGCAGGGGTGGTGTTGAGGTCGAGACGGCCTGCTTTGCCGTTGGCCCCATCGAGGAAGGTAACCACATAGAGGTGATTGGCGTCGGCATCATACCACAGGCCATTGGGGCCCATCACAGGCGCGGAGGTAGCGAGGGCAGCGTAGGTGCCATCGGCGAGGTTGATCTGATAGATCTTGCTCTTGTCGGTAGAAGAAACGAAGAGGGTTCCGGCTGGTCCTGCTACGAGGTCGTTGAGGAAAATGGTCTTTTCAGCGGAGAGATCCACTTCGCCCTTTCTTTCGCCTGTAGCGAGATCATACATGGCTACTTTGTCGATGTCGGCGACATAGAAGGTACCATCTACGATGGCAGAGCCTTTGGGGGCATCGAGGCCTTTCATGAATTTGAGGTCCACGACTTTCCCGGCAGTGTCGAGTTTGGAGATAAATCCGTCACCGTCTTTTTTGCTGGGCTCGAGCTTTTTGCCAACATTGGAAACATAATAAAATCCATCCTGGCCGATCACAGACTCAGGAGAAGCAAGGCCGGGCTCTTCGATGGTTTGGTCTCTGGGGGCGCGCGGAGCAGGAGCTGTTTCGGCTACAGGCTGGGCCTCGGCGGGGGTTTCAGAAGTAGATTCGGATTCGTTGCAGGCGCTTGCAAATAATAGGGCAAACAGCACGAAAAAAGAGAGGTAACGCATGTGAAGCTGGATTTGAGGTAAGTTAATGCGAAATATACAAAAGACAGGAAGAAGGCAATGACTTTGCTCTTTTGAGTGACAAAGAGATAACAAAGAAGTCCTTAATTTGTGTTGCAAATTTGTAGTGTATTTTGCTTCAAGTATCTTTCACCTCGCATGAAACCAATTCAGCAGTATTTGGACTATACGCTCCTCCGCCTGGGTGCCACTGTTTCGGAGGTTTATCAGCTTTGTGACGAAGCTGTGGAGCAACGCTGCTATGCAGTGTGTGTACCTCCGTGCTATGTGCCGGGGCTCAAGGAGCGTCTGATGCCTGGGGATGTAAAGCTATGCTCCGTGGTGGGATTTCCTCATGGGATGCACCTGACTTCAATCAAGGTGACAGAAGCCCGGACCCTGCTCGATATTGGAGCGGATGAATTGGATATGGTGGTGAACCTGGGTCGCTTCCGGTCGGGAGATTATCGCTACACTCAAGCCGAAATAGAAAGTTTCGTGCAACAATGTCAGCGCAGGAATGCCGTTTCTAAGGTAATCATAGAAAGTGGTCTGCTTTCATTTGAGGAAGTGGATCGTTTTTGCGAAATTTGCGCAGAAGCCGGAGCCGATTTTGTCAAAACCTCCACCGGATTTGCGGGAGTAGGTGCAGAACTGGATAAGGTAGCCCGGATGCGGGAGGTACTCCCTCCTCACATGCAGATCAAAGCCTCAGGCGGAATCAAAAGCCTGGAGTCTGCCAAGGCCTTTATCGCTGCCGGAGCTACCAGAATAGGCGCTTCTACTTTATTTACCGAATCATGATGATGAACCTGATCACCACCCTTCTTGTCTTATTCATTGTCTCCCCTGTCTCTGTAGATTCAGACAAGGACAAGAAAAAAGGCAAAGACCAATATTATAAATATGAGCGGGAAGACGTAAGTGTTTTTCGCGAAAAAGTAGATTTTACCTTGCCAGATCCACCGCCGGCAGAATTTGCTTCCCAAAAGCCAACCTTCGGCGCCAATCCGATTGACCTGAATCCGAAATTCACGGGTGGGCAGCGTGTGGTGGTAGAGGCGAGCCCGATGCTCCAACAATTGGTGGCGCGTGACCGAGAGCTCAAGCGGCAGATCGAGTCTATGCCCGGCTACCGTATCCACGTATATGCTGGCACAGGCAGGCAGCAAGCCTGGGACATGAAGCGCAGAGCGCTTGGCTCTTTCCCCAACGTGGCGAGCTATCTGGATTATTTGTCGCCAAATTATGTGGTTCGTCTCGGTGATTTTCTCGACCGTGATGACGCCATCACATTCCTGCGCGATGTGCGTCGCTATTTTCCGGGTGCCTTCCTCGTCACTGACAATGTGAAGGTGCCGAAGCCAGAAGCCTACGAAATCAGAGATTAATCCCCATTTTTTCAGTCGCCTTCTTCCTAACTCGTTTGGATCTCAATCAGATTTCCAATAAATAAGGCATAGATGATGAGCAGGAGCCATCCTTCCCAACGCACGAGTTTTTTGTCCTGAAGGATAAAAAATGCGACGAAGGTTGCCGCGATCATGGTCCATAGGCTGAACTGAATATCAGGGGAGGTAGAAATTTCGATCTTGCCAAAGAGGCGCGGGATGCCCATGACGGCAAATATGTTGAAAATGTTGGAACCCAATACATTGCCAACTGCCATTTCGCCATTTCCAGTTCTCACGGCCACGATCGACACCACAAGCTCGGGAAGGGAGGTACCCAGCGCCACAGCTGTGAGGGCAATGAAGCCCTCTCCGATCCCAAAAATTTTGCTGATCTCCACGATCGCCAACACATTGTAGCGAGCCGAGAGATAAATGATCCCAGCACTGACCAAGAGGGTAACAGGCTCTTTCCAGGTGAAGTGATAATCAGTAGAAATCTCGTCCTTTTCAGTAGTACTGGGGTCCAGATTCACGTTTTGGGGATCTTCTTTGCCTTGCATGAAGACATAGGTAAGATACAGGGCCATGCCAGCAAGGCAAACAAAAGCCTCAAAGAGACTGAATTGATTGTCGGATACCGCCAGAAGCAAGATAAATGCTGATCCAATGAGCATCGGCAAGTCCACGCGCATGAGGTCAAACTCTAGCTTGATCTGGGTAGAAGCTACCGCTACCACCCCCATGACCAAGCAGAGGTTGGTGATGTTAGATCCGACCACATTGCCCAAAACGATGTCAGACGAAGCCCCTTCGAAGGTAACGGCTACGATCGAGGTAATCAGCTCAGGCAGGGAGGTCCCGATGGCAATGAGGGTAACCCCAATAACAAAAGGTTCAATCCCCAGGGCCAACCCCACCCGTTCGGCAGCTTTAATGAAAAAGTCTGCTGAAATAACCAGGGTGACGAGCGTACCCAAAAATACGAGGATCCAAATTGCCGACATAAAGGCAGGTTGATTGCAAATTTGATAAGGGGACTTACTTACGCCATGAGAAGCATATAGGTTTTATGCCCTTCCCGGCGACAGGCGGATGAAGATACGAAATCTCTCCCTCACAGACCGAGATTCAGGGCGAAGGATGTTAGTTTCACCCTAATTCCTACAAGCAGCGGGATGACTCCGGGATAATTGGTAAATTAATGGCACATTAAGTCATACTTCCTGCACATCCGCATTTCACGTATTTAGATTGAAGTTGATCGGTTATGAAATTGCTAGCCTGGATATGTATCCTCTTATTTCCAGAGATGATCCTTGGGCAAGGATCTGTCTATCTTGGTTTGCAAGCTACCCCACTCAGCATCGGCACATTTGATGTTCATGCCGAGAATCGCCTCACCAATACCATGTCTCTCTACCTGGGCACGGGGTTTCGGACCCAACAAATTGATCGTAGGGAGCCCCGTGTTCGTCTGCTCAATGATTTTTCCAACCTTGGAAATACCGCAACATTCCTTACCCTTGGGATCCGTCTGTTCAACCCTGAGACCGGAATAGACTATCCTTATGTGCAGTTTGGCTTAACAGGACTCTGGTACCGGGACCGTTTTTTGAATGACGCGGGGGAGCAAGAGATTTCAAGTGACATTACCTGGGGGCCATCGGCTACGATCGGCTATGTGCTCAACGTGAATCTTCGCTGGACAATAGATCTTGGACTTCAGATGGGCTACTCAGCCCCCCGCACAGACTTGCTCGCCTATTATTATCCGGGGCTTGGGTTTTCCACCTTTGGGTTGGGACGATACGGGGTAGTAGGTGGCCATGTGCAGCCTGTCGTGGCGCTGAAATACAAGATCAGGCTAAGTGATCGCGAAAAACTTCGCCTTGCAGAGTAAGGAACCGTCAAAAAATAATATCCGCTTTTGGTTTGATCTCTTCCACGAATCCGGCGTCAGAAAAATCCTCATTTGACTCGCCAAACTCGGTTTTTCTTCCTTGGCTTCTCAAAAGATCTCTGCGAAAAATCTAGAAGTTATTTTTCTCCGGTTCCTAAGCGGATTGCCGTAAATCCTGAGGAGGGAATTCTCCGGGTCGGATGTCTAAGTTTCGCTTCGGAGACCTGAAAAACAGGCTCTGATGAATAAATGGTTGATGGAATGAAGCGAACAATCGTGAGTTTCTCTCTCTTGGCGTGGCTTGCGCCAGTATGTGCGCAACAACTCGCCACCAAATGGCAGTTGATCACTGACAGCATCTCAGCTTTTGGATCGCCGGTGGCTCAAGATCTCAATTTCGATGGCGTGAAGGACATAGTGCTCGGCTGCGGACTGGAGTTGTCACCTTCCCAATACGGCGTGCTCGCTGTAGATGGCGCTTCGGGCGATCTGCTCTGGCATTTCCCTGCGTCCTCGCAGGTGTTCACCCAACCCTTATTTCTGGACCTCACAGGCGATGGCATCGCGGAGGTCTTGATTGGCGGCAGAAACGCGCAATTCTGGGCGATTAATGGTGCCACCGGACAGCTCGTGTGGGAGTTTTTTCCTTCGGGTCAGGGAAATCCCGCCGATAGCGGTTGGTATAATTTTTACTCCCCTCAATGGCTGCCCGATCTCACAGGCGACTCCCTCCCAGAGATTCTCATTTCAAACGGCGGTGATGCTACCGCTACCATCGCAGATACCCTTCGATCAGAAGGGTCTTTGTTGGTGCTTGATGTGTCTGATGGCAGCATCGTAGCCCGTGACACGATGCCCGACGGCAAAGAAACCTACTTTTCGCCACTCCTGATTCCCTCCTCTGACCCGCTCGATCCGTGGATCTTGTTCGGAAGCGGGGGTGAGGTGGTTCATGGAAGCTTGTGGAAATCCAAGCTCTCCTGGTTGCTGACAGATCAGCTGGAACTCGCTTTGCCACTGCTCAGCGGCAAGGGAAAAGGGTTTGTCTCTGCGGCGTCACTCGCAGATCTGAGCGGAGACGGCGTGGAAGACGTGATCGTATCGAGGCACAATGGCGGAGTTGTAGCCTATGATTGGGCCGGGGACCGGCAACTCTGGGAAGTGACCTACCCCGGTCACGAGCCTTATGTGTCGCCAAGTATCGGTCAGTTTACCGGCAGTAGCACACCCGATGTGCTCGTGTATATGCAGCAAGGCGCATGGCCCATTTATTTCGGTGGGTTCTTTGTACTGATTGATGGTGCAACCGGGCAAGTAGTCTGGACACGGACCACCGAGACCTATCAATTCGCCAGCCCCAATGCGCTGGACTCAGACCTCGATGGCTTTGATGAGATCTTGTTTGTCCATAATTTCTATGAAGATAGGCCCGGCCCAGTCCGTGTATTCCGCCATGCCGTGGAGCTATATGATTTTCAGAGTGATCAAACGCAAGTTCTCTCCCCCATCCGTGATGGGATGGATGTGTTTTCTACCGCGCTGCTCACGGATTTGGATCAGAATGGCAGGTTGGATTTTGTCTATGCGGCGAATAACAACACCGAAGGCTGGTATCAAAGCGATGGAATCACGCTGAGTCGAACGGAGCTGAGTGGGGTGGGCACAAATGTGGCCTGGGGTGGCTACCTCGGTAACGCAGGAAACGGACGCTATGAGCTGCGGCTCATCAGCGATGTTGGCGACATCCATTCCCTTGAGGTGAAGGTGTTTCCCAACCCTGCTACGCAGGAGATGTGGGTTCACACAGACCCATTCTGGCAAGACGGCAGCATCGAGCTACTCGACCTCACCGGTCGCTTGGTTCGCTCAACAAAGGAATCCCACATAAATCTGGAAGGAGTCGCTGATGGCACGTATCTTTACCGGATAAACTTGACAGGAAAAACGGCCACTGGAAAAGTGATCATTCGACGCTAAGGATACCTTCGGAGGTATGAGTGGCACCCTTGCAGCAGCCCCAATTTTTAACAGATGAATCGTCTCTCGTATATGATTTTGTTGCCGCTCCTACTTATCGGAGGAATGGCTTGCACACAGGAAACCCAGGATTCGCAGGTAGCAACTCCTGCCGATCAGATAGCCGATGCAGCAGTCAGCACAGACTCGGTGAAGGTGGCCATACAAACTTGTTTTCAAGCATATCGGTCTGCAATTCTTAACAACCGATCCGAAGAAGCGGCCTCCTTTGTGTCTGCGCGAACCTTCGCATACTATCAGGAGATCCTGAACCAGTGCAGGCATTCCGATAGCCTCACCGTTGACGCACTTCCCTTATTGGATAAATTTTCCACGCTCCTCTTCCGGGCGCGCATACCCAAATCAGTGCTCGCCACAGCAGACGGCAAGACATTGTTCATTTACCTCCTCAACAATGGGATGGTGAGTAAGGAAAGCGTCACCCGAAACGAATTAGGAAAAATCATTTATAGCGAGCTGTCTGCCAGGGCGCCTCTGCTTGTAGATGGACAAGCGACCCCCATGGCATTGCAGTTTCATCAAGAAGCAGGCGCGTGGAAACTGGATCTCACATCCTTATTTCCCGTGAGCCAAGAGGCTTTCCAGCAACAGGTGGACGAAACTGGCCTTCGCGAAAATGTTTATTTGGAGGAATTGATTGCCAACATGCAAGCCATTCCTGAAAATGCGCTATGGAAGCCCACCAAGTGATGATCAATATACGAGGTGCTCGTATCTGTCCACAAAAGCTTTATCGAAGCGCAGAATCAACCCGGTGATGATCATCAGGACGATCATCCCTGCCATGCCGTTGACCCCGGCGAGGAGGGGATTGCTATTCCAGTAAAAAAGCATGGATAGCGCACTCACCTGGCTGAGCACAGAGGAAAAGGTAGCAGAGGCATATACACTGCGGGTTTTGAGGCTCAACCAAGCTAGGGGAAAGGCCAAGGCGAGGTTGTATCCCAAGATGCTGAGGAATACGGGAAGATAGTCCACAGACCAGCCCGGCAGAAAATGCAGAAGCATGAGGCATTGCCATCCTCCTACCAGCAAGCCGAGCAAGGTGTTGCTTCCCAAAAACCCGAGGGGTTGTAGCTCTCGGAGCAAGTATCCCCGAAATCCCATTTCCGAGCCCATCTGAAGTAGAAGCCCCACGGTAGCGCCAATGAGGAGCAATAGTCCAAGTAAGATGCCAAAAGTGGTCCAAAAGTTGGCATCGAATGCGCTCATGATGGGCGCTAGGATGAAAGAGAAACTGTCGTTAAGGGCAATAACATGCAGGTCGGTTGATCCAGCCGATCCAATTTCTATCCTGCCAAAACCGGGCAGATTCAACACATTTCCCAACAAAAAAACCACGCCCAGCGTAGCTGCCATTACAGCCAAGGGCCCGAAGATGGTCAGCGTGATCCAGCGAAAGTCATAGTATTTCCGATTCCAGCCAAGACCTTTGATCGAACTAGAGTACACCCATTTTTTCATCACCACTGCTGCCGCAGCCGGACCCCAGCCAAAGAGAAAAATCTGTAGGAAAGGGGTGAAGTCACTGCCAGATAGAAACCACTCGGGAATGAGTAACCCTACCCAGCTGATCGCACAGGCCAGCATGACAAACATCCAAACGTTGGGACGGGCAAGCAAATGCATGAGAATAGAAGTTGTTTGTAGGTCAAACGATGGAACAACTACAAAAGATACAGAAACATGAGGAGGAAAGTCAACCCTCTTTTTTTGACTGATCTACACGCACTCAACGGCACAAAAAAAGTCGGCCCAGGAAGTCCCGAGCCGACAGTAATCTATTGTGGATCCGATGTTACTCGAATTGTTTCTCAGCTTCAACGCGGAGGTCTTCCACATTGGCGATCTCGCGTAAGGCTGGATAAGCCTTGGAGCGGAGGCTGCTTCCTCCTTGAACTTGTTGTGAGCTGATGGTAGAAGCCAACGTAGCAGCATCTGGCTCTGGAGCCGCAGTTACGCCAGTCACCTGAATGACATACACGCCATTCACCCCTACGATAGGCTTGGATACCTGCCCTTCTTGCATACCAGCGATTTTACCAATGATAAACGGATCGGCACCAATACCAGGGATAGAAGAAGATTCGAAGGTAATGCCGGTAGCGGTATTGATATAAGCCCCGTTGCCATTAGCGGCGTTGTAGGCATCACGCATGGCGTTGAGGTCTGCACTAGCTACGGCAGCGAGTTTATCTTTGATCATTTCGCCTTTGCGCTCTTCCCGCACTTTTCTCTCAATTTCTTCTTTGAGGGTGGCGTCATCAAGAGAAGCGAGACCTTCAGATGTTTTATTGGAAACCTGGGCTACCACAAGCTTGTTGGAGTTCACACGAAACACTTTTGAGGTTTCGCCTTGATCTGCAAACAAGGCCCAGACGATCACATCGCGGCCACCGTTTACGCCAGGCAGGGTGCGAGAAGCTTTGGTGAGACCAGCAGAAGCGAAGGCAACTTTTCCAACCGCTTCGGCTTCCGCGTTGATATCGCCTGAAGCATTGAGCTTGGCAGCGAGTTGATTGGCTTCGCCATCGATCTTGCGACGTGTGTCGGTAGAAGCGATGATGGGCTCCTCGATTTGAGCGAGGTCAAATGTTTTGGAAGTCTTGCCGACAACCTGAACCACGTGAAATCCTCCACGACCTTTGACCGGGCCTACGATACTGCCTACAGAGGCATTGTCCATGGCTTTGTCAAAGTCTTCGCCAAATTGTCCTCTTGGAACCCAGCCAAGGCTTCCGCCTTTGCCTTTGGATGCGAAATCTTCAGAATTTTCAGCTGCTAGGGTAGCGAAGTTTCCGCTATTGGCCTGATTGGCGAGTGCAGCAGCTTTGCTACGTGCTTCAGCAGTATCAGCCGCTGTGTTTCCAGATACGGTGATCAGGATGTGATTGATCTTCACATTGCTTTCTTCTGCTTCTCCTGTTGCAATCAGCTTGTAGAGTTTAAAAATGCCGCCCTCGCGAACAGGTCCAAATACTTTACGAAGGCTTCCTGTGAGCATAGAATCTCTCAGGCCAGCGGGCACACCGGTGATGTTCACAAAAGAACCAGGGACATAAGGCTTGCTGGACTTGGTCATGGTATAAACCGAGTCACGAACCGCCTCAGCGAATGGCTGCATCTGCTTGGTAAGCTTCTGCATGGCAGTCACTGTGTCAGCTGCACTTGGATTGATATCGTAGGTGATGTAGCGAATGAAAGTCTGGGCTTCTTGCTCGTACTCGCTCGCATGGGCCTTCATGTAGGCACGAAGATCGCTTTCGCTTACCGGAATGGTGGAGTCGGCGATCGCGGTGTAGTTTACACCGAGGAAAGAGATGTTTGCCTTGCGATTTTGGTCAGCATAGATCTTCTTGGCCTGAGCAGGAGAGCTTACCCAAGCAGATTGGATCATATTGAAGAGGCGCTCCTGTGCACGAGACTGTGCGAGGAAGTCTTCAAATCCTTTGAATTGCTCGCGGCTTGCTTCATCTGCCATGTAGGAGGCGAGAGCCTGCTTGATTTGATCAGGGCTCACCTGCTGGTTTTGCAGGAAGTACTGTGACACATAAGGGTGTGGCACAGGACGGGTGAACATGTCGTATATCTCATCGCCAGTAACGACAAGCCCGATACGATCATACTCAGCTTTCAACACTTTTTCATCAACCATCTGCTGCCACACCTGATCGGCTACGTTGCCACGGGCGAGCTCGTCACCAGCGCTGTTTTGCTGGCTCACGCGGTTTTGAAATTCCTGATAAGAGATGCTTTCTCCTGCCACAGTACCCGCAGGAGAGGGGCCACCAAATGCGGTGTTGATTCCGGAGATGAGGTCGGTGAGAATGAAGGCGATAAGTGCTATGAAAATGATGATAGCTACCAGCCCGATATTGTCCCGAATTTTACTTAGGATGGACATATGATGAAATGTTCTAAATCGAGGTCAAAATTAAGTCGTGCAAATTACGTCCATTTCGCGCTTTTATCAAAACTTCATTCGCAGAGGAGAAATATGTTTTTTCACCTCCACAAAAGCAGCCTTGATTTTGGTCCAGGAGCCAGAAAGAGATTCCATAGCGCTTGGGTCAATCTTTATGGCCTGTGAGACGAATCCAGATCAGGCGGGTGTTGCTTGCCTTCACTACGGTGAGGACATATTTTCCCACTGCAAAAGACTCGCCCTCCTCCGGAATATCTTCTGCCAGATTCAGGACAAGGCCCCCGAGGGTGTTGTAGCCTTCGTCTTCTGGGAGGTCGAGGTCAAATTCTTCGTTGAGATCGTCTATCTCGTGGCGACCGCCGAGCAGCATGCCCCCATCTTCGAGATGCTGCACGATCATATCTTCGTCCACCTTGGCATCTTTGGATTCTTCGAAGTCGTGCTCATCTTCTATGTCACCAAATACTTCCTCCACAAGATCCTCCATGGTGAGGATGCCTGAGGTACCGCCAAATTCATCGACTACAACCGCGAGGGTGCGTTGATGGCCAGTGAGCTCGGCGAGGATCATGTTGGCGGGCATAGAGCCTGGCACTACATGGGCAGACTGGATGATTTCAGCGAGGGTTTGGGGCTTTTTGAAGAGGTCACGGGAGTTTACGAAGCCCTTGATGTCGTCGAGGCTATCATCGTAGATGATGATTTTGGAGAGCTTGGTCTCGATAAACATGTCGAGCACCTGATCGATTGGTGTATCGTAGGAACAGGCGATCACTTCGGTGCGTGGGATCATGAAGTCCCGGGCCTTGGTGTCTTTGAATGCCATGGCATTGGTGAGCATCTCGGTATCGAGATCGGGCACGGGCACGGTTTCGCTGGCTGTGATAAGCTCTTGTATATAATGGTCGAGGTCTTTGCGGCCAAGAGGCACGACTTTTTCTTCGGTCGGCACGCGAAAGAGGTATAGGAGCAGCAGCTTGGCTACGCCATTGACCGCCCACATCAAAACATAGAAGAGGACGTAGAAAATCTGGAGCAGGTAGGCAAATGGAAAGATAAGGGTATCAGCATTTCGCCGAAAGAGGGCTTTGGGAATGTATTCTGCAAAAACCAGCACGATGAGGGTGGCCACCACAGCCTGCACGAAGGTGTAGAGGAGATAGGCTTCTTGGGGATCAAGTGCAAAATATTTGCCCAGAACAGGATCTGTGATCTGGTTCATCATGATGGTGAAGATCACAAGCGCCAGATTGTTGCCAATCAGGATGGTGATGAGCACCTCGGAGGTTTTCTTTTTGAAATTAGAGAGAATACGGCCTGCACGATCACCTTGCACGGTGCGTAGCTCAATTTTGAGACGGCTGGCGGAAAGAAACGCAATCTCAATTCCCGAAAAGAAAAAGGAGCACAAGAGCGTAATAACCGCAATGAGAATCGCTGTGGTCATGAGTTGGCTATGTCATCTTTGTTGGCCTGGCTTGCCTTCTGGCGAGCTTCTTCTTGCTCATCTGCCCAGTTGGCCAATTCTTCTTCCAGTTCATTCACGTGTTCTTGCTCCAATAACTCGAATCGCTTGCGTTGGCTGCGTCGAAAGGCAAACATAAAGGCAAAAATCGTCATTGAAATCAGTACAAAAACCAGACGCTGCCCATTGAGTCGCTCATATTCGGTCACCATAAAGGTGAACGACATGCCGGCGAGTCCGAGATAAACAAATTCGATGTAACGCATGAATCAGGGTTCGTCTATTTCTACTGCTCCACTGGTGCCATAGAGATTGTAAGCGGAGAAGTCAGCTTTGGCTTCCATGCCTTTTCGGGCAAAAATCTCTTGTGCAGCTGTGGTGATGTGAACGGGACTTTTTGTAAAGATAGAATCTTTCTGTTGCGACCACGTGAGGGAATCGGTTTCGAGGCGTTCTTTTTTTTGATTGAGCAAAGATACGTGACTGAAAAGGATGGCTTCCCGCTTTACTTCATAAAATTTGGCGGAATCGGAGGTGATGACTCCATTGGTGCGTCCATAGCCATCGTAGAGCTCTATCTTTACGCCGCCCGACAAGTCGTGGAAGGGCTCTGCTCCGCCACCGGGCTTTTTTTCTGCCACTCTGCCTGCTGTGAGTCGCGCCACGAGTCGCGCCGAATCGCTAAAAATGTATTCGACCCCAAACATTTCTACCTGCACGTCTTCTTCTACCTGTAAAAAAGGAAGCTCAGGCGGCGGATCATCGCCAAAGCAGGCGGTCAGGAGTAGTGACAACCCCAGCACCCAAAGGATGACGGTCATACGCCCGCCAAGACGGGCCAGGGGAAGTGATAATCTGGGATCTGAAGACCTTGGGTCCATGGCGGTAAACTTACGAAAATCAGCGATGCGGAGAGAGATTTCTGTTGTTGTATTGTGAAGGTAGGCCCAAAGCCTGCTGGGGTTGGTCCTGATCGGGATTTTTGAGGAGGAAAATGACTTTATCTTCCCGATCTGCGTCTTAGGAGAAGTCGGTGCATTTTTTTACTTGAATGATGTGGCAGATCAGGACTAATTTGGGTCAGGCCTTGCCTGGGAACAATACCACCCGGGGCATCGTTCGTTGCAAATTTGAGAAGAATGTTCCGTTGAGGTCTTTCATCAACATCAGATCAGAGAAGCAAAAAATAATCATCATGATCGGGATACCCGCTCATGAGACCAGGAAAGCAGCAGAGATCGAAAAATTTCTTGGTGAGGGGTAGCCCTCTATGTTCTGCGATCTATCTTTTTCATCTTTGGCAGACAAATGGGCAAGGGCTTTTTACATATCATGATGATGCTTGGGTTGCTGATGGCATTGCCCCTGCATGTGCAATCTCAGACTGCTTATGAGCGCCTGATCGAGAAGGGCATGGTGCATGCCTCGGCGGGAGAATATCCGGATGCCATTCCGATTTTTAAGGAGGCGATTCGCCTCAACCCCGACGGGGTAGAAGGCCACTATGGCCTGGGATACTGCTATAGCCTGCGCTGCTATGAAGAAAATCAGGACTGCGAAGCAGCCATGCAGGAATTTACCATTGCCATTCACATCGACCCAAGCTTCCGTCATAGCTACTTCAACCGTGCCGTGGCACGCACCTACCTCGACGATTGGGAGGGTGCCCTCAGCGATCTCAACCGGCAGATCCACGCCGACGACCGCAAGGCGATGTATTTTTCCCGCCGCGCAGAAGTGCTCTACCACCTCAATCGCTATGAAGAAGCCTGCGCCGACATACAGGTCGTGCGGCAGCTTGGCGGCGCCTACGCCCACGACTGGTTTGATACGCTTTGCCCGGAGCGATGATAGTGCTGCAATAACCCGAGGGTTCCAAACCCTTAGGAGGGATCATTTAGGAGGGTTGGTTCAAATTGCTCAGTTCCTGCTTGAGGAACCAGAGTGTGATGAGGGCCGCGCCGGTATCGGCGATGGGAAAGGCCCACCAAATGCCGTTGAGGCCAAAAAAGAAAGGGAAGATGGCCACGAGTGGAATGAGGAAAAAGCCCTGCTTGGTGAGGGTGAGCAAGAGGGCCGGGCGAGCTTTGCCGATAGCCTGAAAATAGGCACTTCCCAGCAGGTTGAGCGCAATGAGAGGCGTAGCCAAAAACACAAAGCGCAGTGCTGGCACACTGAGGGCGATGAGCTCCAGGTCGGTGGTAAATACGCTCACAAGCTGCTCCGTGAAAATCATGATGAGGCTGAAAATCACAAACGCGATCACCGTGGCGCTTTTGATCGAGAGGGTGACCATGGCCTTGACCCTGTCGAGGAGCTTTGCACCAAAATTGTAGCCAACAATGGGCACAAAGCCCTGCGTGATGCCCAGCACGGGAAAATTAGCAAACATCATCACCCGGTTGATGATGCCATAGGTGGACAGCGCCATCTCGCCGCCATAGGTAAAGAGGCCTCCGTTGATCACAATAGAGAGCACACTGATCGTGCCTTGCCGGGCCAGGGTCACCGACCCAAGGGCAGTCATTTCTTTGATGAGCGTGATATTGGGCCGGAAGCAGTCTTTGCTGAGCTTGAGTTCCTTTTGCTTAACAAAGAAGAACCAGGTGGTATAGCAGGCACTGGCAACAAAGGAAAGGGTCGTGGCCCAGGCTGCGCCTTTGATTCCCCACCCATAATAGATGATGAAAATCGGATCGAGGATGAGATTCACAAACGCGGGCACCAAGAGGGTGAGCATGGCCATTTTGGGATAGCCGATGGCCCGGATCACGTTGTTGCTCATCATGATCCACGCGAGCAGCGGCACGCCGTAGAGCACGATCTGGAAATATTGGCTGGCAGGTTCATAAATGTCGCCTCTGCCGCCAAATAGCCGGAGAATGCTTTCCTGAAAATACATTCCCAGTACCACAAAGAGGCTCGCCAGAAAGAGCGTGAGCACAATCTGATTGCCGAAGGTGTTGGTGGCCCGGGACATGTTTTTTTCTCCCAGCGAGCGGGAAATGATGGATGCACCCCCTACACCGATGGCCATGCCGATGCTGGAGATCAAAAAGGAAATGGGCATCACCACGGTCACGGCACCGATGCCGAGAGCACCCACGTATCGCCCCACAAAAATGGTGTCCACGATGCCGTTGATCGACATCACCAAAATGCCGATCGAGGCTGGAATGGCTTGTTGGCGAAGGAGTTTGCTGAGTGGTTCTATTCCGAACGCGGTACTGTCTGCCATTGGCGGGGCTTGGTGGGGCGGGGAGAATGTCTGTAGATGAATGGAGAGACGAAATTCGGCAGAAAAGGATTAACCCCCGAGGAAGATTCTCCCCTTTTCCGACAAACCACTTATCGCTCCAGGCTTTTTCTGTCCCAGTGCCCGGTGTTGGCGGCGGCCTCATAGGTGCTCAAGTTTTCCTCACCCCGCCTTATTCATCAAATCAGTCAAGCTATACTGCTTGGTGTTCTTTTCTTTTTCCCGCATTGTCTGGATCAACTCATTCTTGCTCTCTAGGTGGAGCCAGATAGCAGGATTTAAACTGAATATTTGCCCCAGCTTGATGGCGATCTCTGAGTTAATCTTGCGTCGCCCATTGATCATGGCGCTGAGGTTGGAATTTTCATAGCCCAAGTAGGTGGCAAGATCCTTCTTCTTGATCTTGATCACCTTCAGGTACTTATTGATAAACTGCCCGGCAGGAATGATGGTTTCTACTGGTTGAGTAAGATATGTTTCCATCTGAAACCGAATAGACAGAAACTGATTTTCTATCTTTTCCTGTTCATCTTGATTCGCAGAAGCCTTTTTGATCATTGCCTGCAACGCTTTAACGTCAGCTGCATGGGGATTGATCAATCCTTCTCCTACCCCATTGATTCCACCAGCATTGACCATTTGTTTGTTTTCCATGTTTCAGTCTCTTTATGGTTAAAAATCAATTGATAAATACTTCTTCATCAATGCTTTCCCTGCTGAAGGGTTAAAAAACATCTTCTGCCCCATGGCGAAGGTTGCGCCATACTTATCCTTATATAACTTGATGAGTTGGGTCTTGCTTTCAAAAGACAAAAAACCTAAATAGTCATTTCTCCCTTGTTCAAAGCTTTGATAGCAAGCAAAGCCAAGAAGGCTTCCCGCAACATGATCATACTTGCCTGAAGCTCCATAATTGTGCGAGGCAACTTCGATATTATTCATGTAGACCATTTCCTCATTAATCAAGGTGAGCATAAGCATTCCCTCTACCTGATTTGGAGAATGTATTGTAGTCAACTTATAAAATTGAGCTCCCTCTATTTTTCCTAAACTACGCCAGGTGAATTGCCAACCATCTCTTTTCATGGGTAGATCCTTTTTCTCGGCCCTTGCAATAATGGCTTCTACAATTTTCCCTGTATCAACTTCATGGAGAGCTACCTTCATTTTATCTTAAGTTGACCACTTTTTCATAAATTTATACAAAATTGATCATTTTTGCAACAATTTCTATCAATATCCTCCGGTAGAGAGGGGTTAATTCCAACATCGGCAGAAACGTTTTTGCAATGGCAAGAATTGGGGGCTTTTTTGTAACGTAAAAACGTTGCGCTCTTGGCTGCCAATTGCCACGCTCTGCAATCGCGTCTCATGGTCTTAGGAACCTGAGGAAGATTCTCCCCTTTTCCGACAAACCACTTATCGCTCCAGGCTTTTTCTGTCCCAGTGCCCGGTGTTGGCGGCGGCCTCATAGGTGCTTTGGAGAAACTGCATGAGCATGCCTTCAGGATCTTCGCTGGCGACAACATCGGCATAGCGGAGGAAAAATTCGCCCATTTCGGGGCTGTAGAAGGCCTCTTTGGGACTCACGGTTTGCTGGGCAAATGCTTCAGGCGTGGGATAGCAATAGGCATAAAATGCTGGCTCGGGAAACTGATCGGAGCCGGGCCAGAATCCTGCGCTCGACACTTCATGTGAGTAGGCTTCCTGCATCACGGCGAGAGGCATGTTGGGCGCACCGCCCGGGTGCAGGGGCGCGGGGCGACCCGAAAATCGGGTCACCGCCAGGTCAAAAGCGCCCCAAAAGAGGTGTACAGGGCTGCATTTTCCGATAAAATCTCCTCGAAAACTGGTAAACACGCAGTTGATCTTGATCATGGCTTCCCAGAAGCGGCGCACCGCGTCTTTGTCGTAATCGCAGTTCTCTTCATTGAGGTGAAAAGGGATGGCTTTTTCCAGCTCGTTGGGGCTGCCGTGGATGCTGATATCTAGCCCGATACCGGTAAGGAGCTCAAAGAGTTCTTGATAAAAACTCGCGACCGTGCGCGGATAGAGATCCATCTTCTGGTCTTCAGAATAGGTGGAGCGCAGGTGTAGCTCGTGCCGGATGAAGTCGAAGTCGATCTGGAAGGCTCCACTCTGATAGGGAATGCTCTGGGTGCCGAACCCCGTGGGCGAAATGTAGAGGGTCGTGTGCCAGGAGTGATTTTGCCAGGGCATGGTGCGCAGGCGAATTTTCCCGACGATCTGCACCCATTGGTGCAAGGTTGCGAGGCTGTCTTTCCAGGACGTGTAATCAAGTTCTGGCCAAGGGCTGTGGAGTTGGGGGGGCATGCTTGGAGGTTGTTAGGGAAAGGTCTGGCAATGAAATAGATTGACAGTTGAATCTAGACATAAATCGATTCCCTTTTTCCCTGCTATTCCGGTCTGGCTGAAGTTCAGCATTATACCAGGCTTTGCAAGTAGCCCTTGAGTCGGTTGAAGTGGCTATCCATTTTTTCTTTTGCCAATTGGGGATCGCCTGCTTTGATGGCCATATACACATCTTCATGTTTTTTGATTTCAAACAAGGCTTCGTCGCCTTCACAGATTCTATCCCGATCGTAGATTCCGATGATTTCGGGAATGATTAGATGGATCAGGGTAATCAAAGCGGTGTTATGGCTGGCCTTGGCAATTTCAAGGTGAAACAAGATATCCTCTTGCACGGCATCTTTTCCTTCAAGCAGCTTCTTCTTATAGGCATGGAGGGCAGATTCAATTTTAGTCAGATCCGATTCAGATCTTCTTTGGGCTGCGAACTGCACAATGAGGATCTCCAATCCTATTCTGGTCTCAATTAACGACTTAAAGTCGGGCTCTTCGAGTTCTTGGATATTGTCCAGTATCCCATTCATGGCGAGCCTACCGATATTGGCGATGAAAGTCCCGCTTTGGGGCCTGGACTCTAATAATCCATAGAATTCCAGCTTCTGGATTGCCTTGCTCAGGTTCCTTCTGGTAACGCCAAATTTGTCTGCCATCGTTCTTTCTGGTGGCAGCCTGTCTCCTGGCTCTAAATTCTTGTAATTGATTAAATCCTGAATCTTAGAAATGATCTCATTCTGGATAGCTTGGTTTTCTTTATGTACGAGAATTTCCAGTTTCATACGCCAACAATGCTTTAAGTTAGGTTCATGTTTAGGTCCGGTTCTGGTTCATTTGCAGTGAAAGAGACCCACCCGACATGGTCTAAATCGGCCATGATATGTAGGAGTAAGGCTACAAAAAAGCATGAACATATCCACTAATTTCGGTTGATGCGACGGAAGATTCAATATCTCTCTAAGAAGAGGCTCGAGGAACTGTGCAGTAGCACTTAGCCCTTTTTGAGGGGATATGATTACCTTGTCTCCTGTCTCTGTGCTGGGTGCATAGCTCCTTAACCTAAGGAATGGCGAGGGCCTTGTTATGAATACCAACACCCAAGTCCAAGATAAGGCAGAACAAGGGAACGCTCAAAAAATAATATTTGTTTGAGCTTGCTCTTTTAGAGAGGTAGCGGACAAGGTCTTGCAGGAATCCGGCGTAAAAAAAGCCTCATTGGGCTAGCCAACATCGGTTTTCTTCCTTGGTTTCACATAAAATCTCTGGTCAAAACCAGGAGGGTATTTCCCTCTCGTTTTGCAGCAAATGAAAAGAAGGCAAGCCTTGTTCTATCGTTATCACGGCTCTGTGATAGTGAGATCTAACGAAGGCTTGCCTACTTATTTGGTCAGTAGATGCCAGGATTAATACCCGGCATTTTGGGTAATTACCCCAAAGCTCGCCAGCACCTCAGAAACAGGAACTGGAAACAATTGGTAATTGGCACTAACAGTTTCTCCCATTTCAGCATCGACAGTCCCTGTTCTGACCAGGTCAAACCATCTCTGTCCTTCGAAGGCCAGCTCTAGTCTTCTTTCGTCCTGAATCGCTTGTCTCACCAATGCCTGTGTATTGAGCGTGGAAGGATCAAGAGGCGCCAATCCAGCCCTGGTACGAATTGGATCTAAGAGAGCCAATACGGTTGCAGGGGTAGAACCATTCTCGTTCAGG
>JANQTF010000148.1 GCA_030731845.1 Bacteroidia bacterium
GCCTACATGGACAGTGTAGAATCCACCCTCGTCTATGAACATGGGGAAATCACCCTTGGCGATGGAATCGCCGTGCTTCAGGTGCCGCAAGGATACAAATACCTCGGTCCAGAGGGCAGTAAAACCGTTCTGACGGACCTTTGGGGGAACCCTCCTTCTGAAACCCTGGGAATGTTGTTTCCAGAAGACATCAGCCCGGTATCAGATGATTTTACCTATGCCATCGAAATTTCTTACACCGAAGAGGGATTTATTGATGACGAGGACGCCGAGGATATTGATTACGACGAACTTCTCGAAAGTATGCAGGAAGAGTCTGTAGAAATCAATCAGCAGCGGGAAGCGATGGGATATGAATCCATCGAGTTCGTGGGCTGGGCATCGGCACCCTACTATGATCAGGAAAACAAGAAGCTGCACTGGGCCAAAGAGCTGCGCTTTGGCGATTCTGAGGGAAACACCCTCAACTACAACATTCGTGTGCTGGGCAGAAAAGGATTTCTCACCATGAATGCCATCGGCGATATTGACGTGCTTCCTCAGGTAAATCAACACCTCAATGAGGTGTTAGCTAGTGTGGAATTCACTCCCGGCAACATGTATAGCGACTTCGACCCTGATCTGGACGAGGTAGCTGCCTATGGCATCGGTGGCCTCATTGCAGGCAAGGTGCTGGCCAAAGCAGGATTTTTTGTGGTGCTCCTGAAATTCTGGAAAATCATTGCGGTGGCAATAGCAGGGGCTTTTGCGGTGTTTAAGAAAAAGATTTTTGGTAGTAAAGACGAATAGACCTCTCCACTCAACACATGAAAAAAACCAGGTCATTGGCCTGGTTTTTTTCATGTCAGGACATGATTGGAACGAAGACTCAGCTCGGTGGTGTAGAGAATGCTACGAAAAAGGCCTGTACTGGCTCTCACCCATGAACAAAGACAGGCAGAAAAACAATCTCACATCCGGGTTGGCTTCTTCCCGTCTTTTCTTCAAATTTGAAGGTTGGAGGCCTAAGCCAGGATGCTGTGTTTTTTCATTTCATCAAGGTATGCCTCCCGATCGCTCCAATACTCACGCTTAGCAATCCTCGTCCTCTATGGCTGCCACCTATCCCAGCGCATTCGCTCCCGATGATCTCACCTTCAACAGCAACGAAGATCAGTACAAAGCACTCCTCAGCCGGCTGTATTATAAGCAGAAAGAAGTGAACAAAGGGGGCGGTGACAAGGCGATGGCCAGTCATCAAGCCAAGGGCAAGATCCCTGCCCGCGACCGCATCAAGCTGCTGCTCGACGAGGGGAGCGAGTTTCTGGAAATCGGGGCTTTCGCTGCCGATGGCATGTATGAGGAATATGGAGGCTGCCCCTCCGCCGGGGTGATCACAGGTGTGGGCCGGGTGGAAGGCCGCTTGTGCATGATCGTGGCCAACGATGCCACCGTGAAAGCAGGGGCCTGGTTTCCGATGACCGGGAAGAAAAACCTCCGGGCGCAAGAGATCGCCATGGAAAACCACCTGCCGATCCTCTATCTCGTGGACAGTGCGGGGGTATTCCTGCCGATGCAGGATGAGATTTTTCCTGACAAGGAGCACTTTGGCCGCATTTTCAGGAACAATGCAGTGATGAGCAGCATGGGCATTCCGCAAATCGCTGCCATCATGGGGCCCTGTGTGGCAGGTGGTGCCTACTTGCCCATTATGAGCGACGAAGCCCTCATCGTGGACGGAACCGGATCGGTGTTCCTCGCAGGGCCTTACCTCGTGAAGTCTGCCATCGGCGAAAATGTGGACATCGAAACGCTGGGAGGAGCGAGCACCCACAGCGAAATCTCTGGCGTGACCGACTACAAGATGCCCGACGACGAGACTTGTCTCAAAACCATGCGCTCCCTCGTCGGAAAAATGGGCCACGGCCCCACGGCCGGATTTGACCGCAAAAAAGCCATTCTGCCAGCCAATAATCCTGAAGAGATCTATGGCATTATGCCTGTGGCCATGAAGCCCTACGAAATGCGCGACATCATTCGCCGAATCGTGGACAAGGACAGCATGGATGAATACAAAGAAGGCTATGGCAAGTCCATCGTGACGACCTACGCACGGATCGACGGGTGGGCAGTGGGCATTGTGGCCAATCAGCGGGAAGTGGTGAAATCGGCCAAAGGCGAGGTGCAATTTGGCGGGGTGATCTACTCCGACTCGGCAGATAAAGCGGCGAGATTCATCATGAATTGCAACCAAAAGCGGATTCCACTGGTGTTTTTTCAAGATGTGACGGGCTTCATGGTGGGCTCGCGCAGCGAACAAGGCGGAATCATCAAAGATGGGGCGAAGATGGTGAATGCCGTGGCCAACTCCGTGGTGCCCAAGTTCACCTTTGTGATTGGCAACAGTTATGGTGCAGGCAATTATGCCATGTGCGGCAAGGCCTATGACCCCAGAATGATCTTTGCCTGGCCCGGTGCCAAAATGGCCGTGATGAGTGGTGCTACCGCTGCCAAAACCTTGCTTCAGATTCGGGTTTCTTCGCTTAACAAGCAGGGAAAAGAAATTGAGCCAGAAGAAGAGAAGCAGCTCCTCGAGGAGATTAGCTCCCGCTATGACACCCAAACCACGCCCTACTATGCCGCCGCGAGGCTGTGGGTAGATGGCATCATTGACCCGGTGGATACCCGCAGAATTATTTCAACAGGCATCGAAATGGCGAATCAAAACCCCGACGTGCCAAAGTTTAACCCGGGTGTGATTCAAGTGTAAGGGCTGCTCTGATCACGCGAGGCGGCCTCAGGCCTGTTTTTCCTTTGCCAGAAAAGCCTGCAACAGCTTGTTGGTGGTGGCTTGCACTTTCTTCTTCATGAAAGAAGACCACCCGAGGAGATAGCCACTGAGGCCAAGAGCCTGCCGGGTCCATGCCCACATGTCAAAGTGGTCGCGATGATCAATGATTTTGCCGTCGGCAAACCGGAAGCTGCCCGTGATATGGTTCACTACGTGGCGCTTTTTGGGGCCATAAGTATATTCGGCCATCCACACCACGGTACCACTGTCGCCATCGGCACGTATTTCCTTTGCCTCGATGGTGGTCCCATCGCTCCGGCGACTGAGGAGCATTCGCCACATGCCTTTGGCCTCGTCACCTCTCAACACGCCGAAGGCGGGATCTTCAAAGGTGACGTTGTCGTGATAACAAGCGACCATTCGCTCAGCATTTCCTTCTGAAAATGCGGAATAGAATTGTTGAAGTAGCTCTTTGTTGGACATGAGCGAAGGGGATCAAGATGGAAGCGTGAATATTTGGCGTGACAGCAGCAAGATAGTGATCTTATTCTCCGCAAGTTGGAATTATCACAATGGGTTCCTGCAGTTTGGCGAAGGTAAGGAACGTTTCCAACATACCTCTATATTCTTGCTTGGTCTCTTGCACGAATCCAGGAAGTTATTCTTCTCAGCTTCCTAAGCCCTTTTTGTGCGCATCGCCTTCACTTTTTCGACAGTGACATCCTTGAGGAGCGCTTCGTAGGCAGATGAATCAGCAGCGATCAAGGCTATTTTACCTTCGGCATTGCTATGAATGCCCCAACCGTAGCGTTTGGGAAGCGGAGAAGCCCTAAAGCAAGGCTGCCCTTTGGAGAAAAACGCCTTTTTGGCTGATGACATCTCATCTGATGTGAGTTCTTTTCGCTCTGCGAAAACCTGAAACAGTATTTCATCAGAAGTAAACCGATAAGGGTTACTGATGAGAAGATCATACTGCGCAATGGCAACGGACCTTGCGTCCCCTTTACTGAGGGGCACTTCGCCGATTGCAGCCGGGCAATCTTCCGCAACCTCTATCAAGGTATTAAAGTAGTTGGTCGTATGGACTTTCATGTTTGATCAATTGCTCTGGGATTTCGCCAAGATTGTTTCAGAGTACCCTTTTTGTCGCCACGCGCTCCACACGTTCTAGCGGAACCTCCAATATGCTGGATATCTGCTCCCAGCTAAAGCCAGTAAGGAGCAGTTTTTCGATTACGATGTCGAATCCTTCTTCTCGTCTTTCTCCATGCCTTCCGCTACCTAGCGGCTGGCTGGGGAGTCGTCAACGTAGCCCCAGGTCTCGATCAGATTTTCAAAGAGGTTGTCGGTCAGCGTGCCCTTTTCCATGTTGCTTCCAGATTTTAGACATGAGTGAAATATACGAATGATGCCTGGCTCTTGTTTGTGTTCGTGATACTCTTTCCACCGCTCAAAGACGAGCCGGAGTTTTTCCAGCAGGTCTGGATCAGCGATAAACTTCATGAGTAGCAAGCTGCTGCTCAGAATGTAATTGTCATAATGGTTTTGTAACTCCTGCGGACTTTGCGTCTCAAGGTTTTCCAAAAGATAAGAAAAAGAAGGTACAAAAACCTGAAATGGCGAGTCTTCTTTGAGAGGAAAATACTCATGCATCGGGCGATTTGCCGCCTGTAACCAAAACAGTTTTTTTTACCTTCTGTGAAGTACTTTTTGATTTCTTTTATAGCTCGGGCCGGACACGCTGATATGCGATGTAGAGTTTTATGTGCTCGAATCGCGTGAGGTAATCGCGCCGGGCAGGTTTTTGTCCGGCATTGAGTATGGCAGCTCAGGCCCCGAATACGTGTTCACCGATGCGGGGGCTTGCCGCGTGATTGCCCGCAACGATTAGGCCGAAAAGCTCATCATCGGCTTCCCTTCGATACACTTCGGCGGGCTTAGGGCGGGCCTGCCCCTGGAAGCCATAGGGTAACCATCTGCGCGACTGTTGAGGGCCGCAAAAAACATCCTCACCCCCGCCTCTCCTTCGGCCATTGCACTGTGGCCCCACACACAAGGAGAGGAGTCCTGCTTGGGAGCTGCTCTTCAAAGC
>JANQTF010000149.1 GCA_030731845.1 Bacteroidia bacterium
CCTTCGCCGCTGCAAGACCTGTCTGTGATGAGCAGTTGCATCTCCGTGAACAGGCTATCGAGGGTTTCTTGATCGCGCTGCTGATCTGTGAGCTTGATGTCGTCTTGCTTGCAAGAAGCAATCAGGGCAGTCGCCAAAATCAGAAAAAGGAGTTGTTTCATAATCGATGTTTTTTCTCCCTCAAACGGAAGCGCAGGTGGATTCGCTGCATGGTGTTGGGGCTGTTTTTTACGAAGGCCACGAGGGGGAATCCTTCCATCCGCCTGCCTCGGGGGAAAGGGGTGGGATGGGCGACCATGTTCAGATATAACCGCGCTGTTTCTACCGGGGTGTCAGTCGCTACGCGCCTGTGTGGAGAGCTTGAATTTGCTATTTCTGACCAACAGTCGAAGCGCATAGCGATTCGAACCTCGGTAGAATCAAGGGTGCTCATGCGAGTTGCAGGCGCGTAGTGACTGCCACCTTTCCCAGACCCTGCTACACCCGCCGTCTGGGAATTCTCCCCTCAAAACTCATCTCCCGAGGTGATTTCCTGCTCCATCTCATCGGCGGATTCTGCGACGAGTTGGATCGCGGAATTGAGCGCTGGGGCGCTCGTGGAGCCAGCGATCCGGGCGGTGAAATACACGTAGTAGTCCCCGTCGTCTTGTTGTTCTACGCTCCAGGTGCCGAGTTTTTTCTCCCCGCTATCTTGCAGCAGGCGAAGCATCACCTTCTTATCCATTTTCTTGAATCGCCCGGCCAAAGAGATGATCTCTCTGATTTCCAGCTGCCCATACACATACACCGCCGTGTTGATGATCACGAGCTGGGTGCGGCCTTCTTCCCCGACCTCAAACACACATCTGAAGTTCCCTCCCTCGGTCATCTCATACATGTAGCCCAGCTCCTGAAGCAGGACTTCAGGATCAGACACAGCACTTGGTGCATCCGAGCCGGGCTGGGCAAAGAGGGAAGGAAGGAGAAGCATGGCACCCAACAGAACAAGAACGTGCCTGCTGGGAAGGGAAATGGTCGTCATAGTGTAGATCTCTTGTGAGGGAAACATTAACGATGTGCTTTCACGGGAATGGCTTCGAGGGCTTGCCTGAGGTCTTCGATCAAGACCTCCGCATCTTCGAGGCCGGCATAAAATCTCACAACATTCCACGGCACCACGGAGCCGCTGTAGTTGGCCGAGGTGACGAGCGCACTCATCGGGAAGGCGAGAGACTCGTAGCCGCCCCAGCTAGCCGCGAGCATGAAGTAGGTGAGCTTGTCGCAAAAGGCGTCCACCTCCGCTACCGAATCGCTGCGCAGCGCAATGGAAAACTGCCCGGTGGGCTGCTTCATTTGCCGCATGGCGAGCTCGTGCTGTGGGTGGCTGGGCGAAAAGGGGTAATACACCGTCTCCACCGCCGGGTGAGCCTCCAAAAACGCCACCACCTGCGGCGTAGTTTTAGCGACGCGCTCCATGCGGAGCGGGAGGGTGCGCAAGCCGCGCAGGAGCAGCCACGCATCGTTGGGCGAAATGATGGACCCGAGGGTCATGTATTCTCCCCGAAACACGATCTCGGCACGCTCCCGTGAGCAGCACATCACCCCGGCCACCACATCGCTGTGCCCACCGATATATTTGCTGGCAGAGTGAAAAACCATGTCCACGCCCATCAGAATGGGTTGCTGATTGAGCGGCGTGGCAAAGCTGTTGTCGATCGCGGTGAGCAAGCCATGCGCCTTGGCGATGGCCACCACAGCCTCTATGTCCTGCAACTCAAAGGTGAGGGAATTGGGGCTCTCCAGGTAGAGGAGCTTCGTGTTGGGACGAATCGCCCGACGATATTCCTCCGGATCGCTGCCATCCACAAAGGTGGTTTCTACCCCAAAGCGGGGAAGAAGCTGTGTCAGAAGCTTGTTGGTCCAGCTGTAGGGTTTGCGCACGCACACCACGTGGTCGCCAGCTTGCAGCGCCGACATCAGGCCCGCCGCGATGGCAGCGCTCCCACTGCTAAACACGAGACACTCCTCAGAACCTTCGAGGGCAGCGAGTTTTTGCCGCAGCGTCGCCACTGTGGGGTTGTGCCCCCGCGTGTAAAAGGGCTGATCCATCTCGCGGATCAGCGCCGCCCGCATGTCGGTGACGTTGGAAAACACAAAATTGCTCGTCTGGAAGATCGGCGGAACCGCCGCCCCCATATACTCGTCCCGATCTTCGCCGAGATGATTGATGATATAGGATAAATCCATGTTCTGTGGAGGTGAATGCTGGGTAACTGCTGATTAAAAGGAAATTTCGACCTGGCCGCGCAGCAGATCTTCCATGGTTTCCCGCTCGCGAATCAGGTGGGCTTTTCCATTGTAGATCATCACTTCGGCAGGTCTCATGCGCGAATTGTAGTTGCTCGACATGGAATAGCCGTAGGCACCTGCATTTTTAAGGCAGAGAATGTCTCCTTCTTTGACCTCATCCATGGAGCGGTCCCAGCCAAAGGTGTCGGTTTCGCAAATGTAGCCCACCACGGTGTAGATGCGCTTGGTGCCATTCACGTTGGACACATTGAGAATGTCGTGGTGCGAGCCATACATCATGGGTCGGATGAAATGATTCAACCCCGAATCCACGCCCACAAACACGGTGGATGGCGTAGGCTTGATCACATTTGCCCGCATGAAAAAGAAGCCCGCCTCGGATACCATGTATTTTCCGGGCTCAAACCAGAGCTCCACCTGATGGCCATATTCTTTGGTGAAGGTGGCATAGGCCTCGGTGAGTTTCGCGCCTACCTGACGCAGGTCTGTGCGCACATCGGCGTCTTTGTAGGGCACTTTGAAGCCAGAGCCAAAGTCGATAAACTCCAGGCCTTTGAACTCATGCGCGAGGTCAAACATGATCTCCGCACTTTGGATATAGGAAGCGGCATCGAGAATGTCGGAGCCGGTGTGCACGTGTAGGCCAATCACGTGGAGGTCGTTGGCAGCGATGATGCGCTGCACATGGCGACGCTGATACACCGAAATTCCGAATTTGGAGTCGATGTGGCCCACAGAGATTTTGGAGTTGCCACCGGCAAAGATGTGCGGATTGAAACGCACGCAGCAGGGCACAGTGTTGCCGTATTTGTGGCCAAATTGCTCCAGGATGGAGATGTTGTCAATGTTGATCACGAGCCCAAGATCCACGGCTTTCTGAATTTCTTCGAAAGACACACAGTTGGGGGTGAAAATGATCTCCGAAGGCTCAAATCCCGCCAACAACCCAATCTCAGCCTCTGCGAGAGAGACGGTGTCGAGGCCAGCACCGAGGTGCTTGAAGTATTTGAGGATGCTCAGGTTGGACAATGCCTTCACAGGATATTTGATCTTGTGAGGAAGCCCGGCGAAGGCCTCGGTCATTTCCTGGTATTGGTGGCGAATGCGATCGGCGTCATACACATACAGTGGGGTGCCGAACTGCTCGCAAAGGTCAAGGACGTTGAGTCCCTGGATTTGATACTGTCCGTCCTCGATGGTGAGGGAAGACAACGACTGAACCTGAGTATCCATGATGGAAGTTACGGTGGTTGAAAATGATCAGGAAAATCGCGAGGGCTGAAGGAGACCGAAAAGTACACAAACTTTGTGCTTTATGTGCAAAATGGCTCTTTCTGATGCATTCGCGAATAAATATGAGAACAAAAAAAGGCCGAACAGGAAATCCTGTCCGGCAATGATATGTTGACAGGAGAAACGGGTACTACACCTTCTGTTTGGTTTCAGAAGGGAGGAAGCGTTTCATCCAGGTGTCGGCAAGGGGAACTTCCCACAGCGAGAGGTCATCGCTATTGCTGAGAGAATGATCAAACACGATGCTGTCTTCGTTGAGCGTGCCATCGGCCACGAGGGCCTTGATTTGCTGGAAGTGCACCATTTGAATGTCGCCACTGGCATTACGGAAAAAAATTTCGCCGCCCTCTGCCCATGGCAGTCTATGCTGCTCCAAAATGGAAGTCACCGCTCTGCGCAGGCTATCGATGGAGCAACCCGAAGGCCTGCTATCATCATTTTTGGCCTGAATCACCACAAACTGATTGTGATGCAGCTTGATGAGCCCTTGCACCGGGGTGCCGTGGGTTTTCCATTGTGCCTGAAAAGCCTCAAACGCCTGCGTCATCTGCTCGGCAGTGCTTGTGCCGACAGGGGTTAACAGAGAGAATATCCAGGTGTATTGTTGCATAGCTGATCGGTTGAAGGCAGAAAAGGAAGTCCGGGAAGGGGTTTTGATCGTTTCAGTGAAACGAGATCCCGAATCCAATGTTTCTGAATTCGACGCAAAGGTACAGACATATTCCCTTGAATTACAAACCGCAGCCAGCAGCAAAGCGATTTCCTTGCATGGGCAGGATCTGCGGATCAGGCAGCCGGTCTATCATGTAGCGGGTGACATTGGCCCACCTCTCTGCTTGGTCGAGGACCGCGCCGTCGCTGGAAACCACCACGGCCGAGCTCGTTTGGGCGAGCACTTTGTCGGGGCTGAATACCAGCTCTACCTCCCAATCGGATCCCATTTCCTGAGCAGCCTCCAGAAGATAGCCTTTGAGCCTGCCACTATTCGAAACGGGCTTGTCGAGATACCAGGAAGTAGCGGCAACGCCGAGCTCCTTCAAGGCAGCAGAGATGGCTTCGATGGCTGGAAAGGTCTCCTCGACCCGCCGGTAGGTGCCGTGAATGCTGGCGATGTCGCGATAGGTGCCATCGCGGCAGGCAATGACAAAGCCATTAGAGAGGCTACTTTCAATGGTGATGAGCAGGTTGTAGCCATCAATGGCCACGTTTTCGCCGCGCAGGTCCGTGAGCGGCAGCGCGTTGGTAGGTCTGCGAAAAAGCGCCTGATCGCTGCAAGCAGCCCGGCGCAGCGCCTCCCGCTGCCGATTGGTGAGCAGATAGCGGTCTCCCACCATCTTTATCCCGGCTTTTTCTCCATAACCTCTTGTCCACAGCCAGGAAAGATCATCTACCGCGTCGTTGAGCGCCTTCCAGGTGGTAGGTGCAAAAAATTTGGCATCTTCGGATTGCTGGCCTCGGTGTTTTTGACTGGAAGACATGAAGGCAGGTGTATTTGCAGCAAGATAGGAAAAACAGAGGTGTACTCAGGCACAATACTGTTATGGTGAGACTGGCTGCGCTGTGCCCGGTCGGTCACTCTTCCACAGGGAGCAGGATAGCCGATCCTGCGGATTGTCTGATATTTCCTTTCTTTATTTCGGATCAAATTTTTCTGATCTTGTGAGATCAACTACTACAATTCCTACACTTTTGGTTATGCAAATTCGATTATCTCCGCTTCTTTCGATCACCTTTCTGGCGATTTTGCCGCTCATGCCAAGCTGCGAACCCCCGGTTACTACCGATCTCACCAAGTCCACCCTTATCCCGCAACCTGCTTCGGTGACGGCCAGTGGAGGCACATTTGTCATGAATGCCGATACAAAGATCTACGTCTCTGATAGCGACGAGGGCACAGACGCCGTGGCCAGCTACCTCTCCCAATTGCTTTCTCCTGCTACAGGATATGCCCTTGAGGTTTCCTCCAGCGAGGGTGTCAATGAGCTGTCAGGAATCCTGCTCGAAGTCTCGGACGATGCCACACTTGGCAAGGAAGGCTACGAGCTCACCATCACAGAGGGCATGGTTAAAATCGCGGGTGGCTCTGCTGCCGGAATTTTTTATGGCGCTCAAACGCTTCGGCAGCTCCTTCCAGATGCAATTGAGGCATCTGTCACGCAGGAAGGCCAGACATGGAGCATTCCTACTGGTACCATTCGGGATATGCCTGTCTATGGCTATCGGGGAGCGATGCTCGATGTCGCCCGCCACTTCTTTGATGTGAATGAGGTGAAACGATTCATTGACTTTCTTGCGGCCTACAAAATGAATGTCCTTCATCTGCACCTCTCCGATGACCAGGGTTGGAGAATCGAAATCAAGTCATGGCCCCTGCTCACCGAGCACGGCGGACAAACAGAAGTAGGCGGTGGCAAAGGAGGATTTTATACCCAGGAGCAATACAAAGAACTCGTAGCCTATGCCGCCGAGCGGCAAATCCTCGTCATCCCTGAGATCGATGTGCCCGGGCATACCAATGCTGCCCTCGCTTCCTATCCTGCCCTCAATTGTGATGGCAGAGCCCCGGAGCTATATACCGGAACAGAGGTGGGGTTCAGCACCTTGTGTACCGATAAAAAAGTGACCTACGAATTTTTGAACGATGTCGTGAGAGAACTCGCCGAAATCACCCCCGGCCCATATCTCCACATTGGCGGCGATGAGTCTCACGCCACCAAGTCCGAGGATTATCTCCCTTTCGTGAATCAGGTGCAGGGCATCGTGAAGGCCCATGGCAAAACCATGATTGGCTGGGACGAGACGGCACAGGCCGATTTGAGCGAAGGATCTGTGGTGCAGCTCTGGCACAATGCCGACTTTGCCAAAATGGCCGTCCAAAAAGGCGCAAAACTCATCATGTCACCCGCCAACAAGGCCTATCTCGATATGCAGTATGATTCCACCTCCCGAATCGGATTGCACTGGGCTGCCTACATAGAGGTGCCCGATGGCTACAATTGGGACCCGGCTACCATTGTGCCCGGTATTGGTCGAGAGGATATTATCGGCATGGAGTGCGCCTTGTGGAGCGAAACCGTCACCGACATGGCCGATATTGAGTATCTCACCTTTCCACGTCTGCCGGGCTATGCCGAGATAGCCTGGTCCGCTTCTTCGCTGCGAAATTGGGAGAGCTATGAGAAGAGGTTGTCCGCACACGCTTCCCGCATGGAGAGCATGGGAATCGGATTTTATCGCTCTCCAAAGGTGGCCTGGGCCGCAAGCGGGAAAGAATAATTCTTCACCAATACATCCCTATATTCTAGATCTAGATGATTCGTAACAAATTCAAGGCAACGGCATTCGTGCTCGTTGCCTTCTTCCTTTTCGATGGCTGCTCCCCTGCCACCAAACCGGCTGCACAGGAAAGTACAGTGATTGACCTGGCCTATCAGCCACAACCTGTCAGCTCTTATGAGGCAGAGAGGTGCAAGCTCGACTTGTATTTGCCTGCCGATATGGCCCATGCCCCCGTGTTGATTTGGGTGCATGGTGGCAACATCGAAAAAAACAGCAAAGATTCTCTCGAAGCTGTGAATATCGGCCGGCGTATGGCGAAAGAGGGCATTGCCACAGCGGTGATCAGCTACCGCCTGTCGCCGGAGGCGAGCTATCCGGCCTATGTGGAGGATGTGGTCGCAGCCACACAGTGGATCGCGGCCCATATCGGCGACTATGGAGGCGAAAATTCGTCGATTTTCCTCGGTGGCCATTCTGCTGGTGCTTACCTCGTGGCCATGGCAGCCATGAACCCCGATTACAAACTCGCCACGCATGTGGCCGGTGTCATCGCCATTAGTGGGCAGATGGATACCCATGGCACTGTAAAGAAAGAGCGCGGCCTGCCAGCTGATTCCTCCATTGTGAGCGCTGCCGCACCGCTTTTTTATGTTTCTGAGAAGGTTCCTCCCTTCCTCATTCTCTATGCCGATCAAGACATTCCTGGCCGCGCCGCCATCAATGATCGCTTTGCTAAAGCCATGAGCTCAGCCGGAAATGCTGTGCAAGTGGAGGAAATTGCCAATCGAGATCATGTGAGTATTGTCACAAGCATCTTGAACGAGACCGATGAGACGAGCAAATGGATGAAGCAGTTTATCCTGTCACATCAGGAGAAGTAAAGGCCCCCGCTTGCGGTGCTGTCCGTTCTGCCTGGCCGAAGGAAGTGGGCACGACTCGGCGCTTATTGGCTTGAGATTGTGTGATGGAGACTCCCGCAATGATCAGGAGAATAAAAAGGATGATCGACAGAGCAAGGGTTTGATTGTCGAATGATTGGTTCAATGTGTCTTTCAGTTGAATGAAGACACAAGTTGTAAATAATTTTATTTTTGTTAATTCCGATTTGTCGGTAAATCTTGCTGCCTGCCATCCATCTTGATGACAGGCAGTAAGTTTTTTTTATGCCATTTCTTTCATCATGCGCCCCAAGATGGCTTTGGCAGCTGTGGGCACCACGGTGCCTGGCCCGAAAATGCCAGCCACGCCAGCTTCATACAGAAAATCATAGTCCTGATGCGGGATCACGCCGCCCGCCACGACCAGAATATCGTCGCGGCCCAGCTTGGCAAGCTCTGCGATGAGTTGTGGCACGAGGGTCTTGTGACCCGCCGCGAGAGAGGAAACGCCAACCACGTGCACATCGTTTTCGGCGGCTTGCATCGCCACCTCAGCGGGTATCTGAAACAGCGGTCCGATGTCCACATCAAACCCCAGGTCAGCAAAACTTGTGGCAATCACCTTGGCGCCGCGATCGTGGCCATCCTGCCCCATTTTGGCCACCAAAATTCTTGGACGGCGACCATCCATTTCCGCAAACTGATCTGCCAGCTCGCGCGCCTCTCTCACCGCCGCAGACTGATCGCCAGATTCTTGTGCATACACCCCTGAAACAGATTGAATGTTAGGTTGATAGCGACCGAAGCTCGTTTCCATCGCATCAGAAATTTCGCCAAGTGTGGCGCGACTTCTTGCTGCATCCACGGCCAGGGCCAGGAGGTTGCCTTCTCCTGAGGCTGCGGCCTGCCGAATGGCTTCGAGTGCCCGCTCCACAGAAGATGCATCACGGGTAGCTTTGGTATGCTTGAGGCGGGCGATTTGTGAATCGCGCACTGCGGCGTTGTCCACATCGAGGATGTCAAAATCAGTTGCGTCCTCGTTTCTCCATCGATTAACCCCCACGATGATGTCTTGTCCTGAGTCGATTCGGGCTTGCTTGCGGGTAGCCGCTTCTTCGATTCTGAGTTTGGGAATGCCTGCTTCAATGGCTTTGGCCATGCCGCCATGGGCCTCTACTTCTTCGATCAGGGCCCATGCACGGTGCACGAGCTCGTGGGTGAGGCGTTCTACGTAGTAGCTGCCTGCCCATGGATCCACCGCTTTGGTGATGTCGGTTTCCTGTTGGATGAAGAGCTGCGTATTGCGGGCAATCCTTGCCGAAAAATCGGTAGGAAGGGCGATAGCCTCATCAAAAGAATTGGTGTGGAGAGACTGGGTGCCGCCAAAGGTGGCAGCCAGTGCCTCGACGCAGGTGCGGGCTACATTGTTGAGCGGGTCTTGCTCGGTAAGGCTCCACCCCGATGTCTGACAATGTGTGCGCAGCGACATGGATTTAGGGTTTTTGGGGCTAAATTGTTTCACCAACTTTGCCCACAAAAGTCTTCCTGCCCTGAGTTTGGCAATTTCCATGAACACATTCATCCCAATGGCCCAGAAAAAGGAGAGCCTTGGAGCGAATGCGTCGATATCAAGGCCTGCCTCGATGCCGGTTCGGAGATACTCCAAGCCATCGGCGAGGGTGTAGGCGAGCTCCAGGTCGGCAGTGGCTCCAGCTTCCTGCATGTGATAGCCAGAAATGGAGATGGAATTGAAGCGCGGCATGTGCTGCGAGGTGTAGGAAAAAATATCACCAATCAGCCGCATGCTCGGCAGAGGCGGGTAGATATAGGTGTTCCGCACCATGAATTCCTTGAGAATATCATTTTGGATGGTTCCAGAAAGCTGATCGAGCGGGACGCCCTGCTCTTCGGCTGCTACGATGTAGAAAGCCATGATGGGAATCACCGCGCCATTCATGGTCATGGAGACCGACATTTCGCCAAGCGGAATCTGATCGAAGAGGATTTTCATGTCTTCGACCGAGTCTATGGCCACGCCAGCTTTTCCTACATCGCCAGTCACGCGCGGGTGGTCGGAGTCGTAGCCACGGTGTGTGGCCAGGTCAAAGGCTACGGAGAGCCCTTTTTGTCCGGCGGCAAGGTTGCGACGGTAAAAGGCATTGGAGGCTTCGGCAGTGGAAAATCCGGCATATTGCCTCACAGTCCAGGGCCGTGTAACATACATGGTAGAGTAGGGGCCTCTCAGAAATGGCGGGATTCCGGCCACAAAATCAAGGTGCTCCAGCCCGGCAAGGTCATGGGCGGTGTAGATCGGCTTGATGTCGATCTGCTCCGGGGTGCGCCAGGTTTCCTGCGCCTCTGATGCGCGTGGGCTGACAGGCGTAGTTTCAGTCAGGGATACTTTCGAAAAATCAGGTCGCATGGGCGAATATTTCAGTAGATCAGAAAGATAGCGGTTTATGTGGGATTGTAAGAAAGACCTTTCTCACTTCTCCTAACATACTCAATGCATTGGATTTGCTATTATCTCCCCTTTTCGACACCTGAGCCCCTTCCCCCCGAGCCAGAGACTGTCCATGGCGGCGGGCTGTGATTGGGTACAGCCTGATAAATATTTCATTTTCCCGCCTCCTCCACATGAATTTTTCCTAATTTTCCTTCAGACTAACGCTCCTAGCTCATGCGATCATTTGTGCTGACCTGTCTGATATTTTTGCCGTTTTATTCCTTTTCTCAATACCCTGATCACACCTATCTGCGTGAGGTATCTGGGATCGAGGCGGGTGGTTGGTACCGGATTCCGATTCCGCAGGAAATGCTTTCGCAGTTGCGCCCTGATATGCACGATCTGCGCCTCATGCGCCTTGGCGAAGACACGATAGAAACTCCTATGCTGATTTTCAGTGAGGGCTATAGCAAAAGTTGGACAGGGGTGGCGGTGAAAGAGCTCAATGAAAAAGACGGGAAATTCACCTTCAGATATGAAGGGGAGGTGATTCCCAATCGCCTGAAAGTAGAACTAGCTCAGCGAAATGCTGACTTTGCCTTTGATATCGAAGGATCGAATAATCGGCTGATCTGGGAACCTGTGAGCAGAGGCAACCGCGTGATTGGGGTGGTGGACAAAAATGTAAGCTATGGAATGCAGGTAGCCGATTTTCCCCCGACTGAATATAAATTTTATCGGCTGATTTGGGACGATCCTTCGGTACAAATTACCGGTGTTTCACTGGGAAAGGAGGAGGAAAAAGAAGGAGTTTACCGTGAATATGCTGTGAAAAGCTGGAAAATCGTGAATAATACTGCCAGGAGGCAGTCGGTGATTAGCATAGATCTGGAACAGCGGGTGCCAGTGTCCATGCTTTCTTTTGACATGGAGGATGAAGGCAGCGAATATATTCGTACGGTGGACCTGCGATATTCCCGCCAAACAGTGACTGAAACCGATGGCAGCCGACAATACTTGTGGCGAGACTGGGACAGAATCGTCCTTTCTTCGTTGGAAGCACCCATTTTTCATCTCGATCAGGTAACTACAGATCACATCGAAATCATCGTGTATGATCAGGATGAATTGCCCTTGGGCATTCGCGACGTTAAGATTGGCGGGTTGGCCTTTGAAATTCGGGCCATGTGCTCTTCTGAATACGATTACGAGGTGATTTATGGAAGTGAAAGTCCTCGTTCTCCTGACTACACCCGGTCCCGTCCTCCTTCCGATATCCGGACAGCGACACTTGGGCCTGAGCGCCTCATTCGTCAAGATGATGAAGCAGGAGAAACCAAGAGCTTCGGGAATAGCATCACCGGAACAGCGGGTGGTGTCTGGAGCAATTGGGGGCAGTATGTGATCGGGTTTCTTGTAGCTGCTGCCATTCTGCTGGGCTTCCGTTTTCTGCTTCGGTGGATGAAAAAGAGGAGACAGCACTAGACAATACCATTTCTGATTCAATTGCTCTGATATGTCATTTCAAACCATCACATTCACCCAAAAAGTTCCAGTAGGACCGTTCCTCAAGCTGGGTTTTTTTCGCTACCTCCGACGCCCTATCTTCCTGATGGTTGCTGGAATCTGGGTATTTTCCTCAGCATTCGGCTCAAATTCAGGGGCAGATACCTTGTCATGGACTCCCGTTTATTGGCTCATCGCGGCGGTTGTGATATTTCCGGGTCTTCATCTTTTGGGGCTAAAGGCATTGCTGAGCACCAACCTGATGCTTCGCTCGGAGCAAGAGGTGAGGGCAAATGAGTCGGGGATCAACTTTGAAGGCCCTGATTTTCAGTCTTTTTTGGCCTGGAAAGCTTTCACCAACTTGAAAATCACTTCTGAGTGGGTCTTGCTGTTTACTTCGAGAAACTCGATCGTGTATATCTACCTGCCAATGATTGCTGATGAAGGTGACCGAGCGATATTCCAGGCGATGTGTCGCAATCAGTTGGAAAATCAGTCGGTGGGGCGCTCATAAAAAAGAGGCTGTCCAACTTGGACAGCCTCCTGATATATGGAATACATATTTCCTGATTAGGAAACAGGCTTCACAACTTTGATGATCTGAGCAGCCACTTTGTATGGGTCAGCCGCAGAGTTTGGACGACGGTCTTCGAGCCATCCTTTCCAGCCGTTTTCTACGGTTGCGATCGGAATACGGATAGAGGCACCGCGGTCAGAAATACCGTAGCTAAACTTGTCGATGGCCTGTGTCTCGTGGAGACCAGTGAGGCGGAGGTGGTTATCAGCACCGTACACGTCGATACAACCCTGGATAGCTTCTTTGGTAGAGAAAGCCTCACAAACGCGATCGTAATCGGCTTTTTTACCAGACTCTCTCAAGAGCGAGTTGGAGAAGTTGGCGTGCATACCAGAACCGTTCCAGTCGCCTTTAACAGGCTTACAGTGCCAGTTGACAGTGACGTCATACTTTTCAGCAGTTCTCTCGAGGAGGTAGCGAGCAACCCAGATCTGATCACCAGCTTCGGCAGCGCCTTTGGCAAAGATCTGGAACTCCCACTGTCCGGTAGCAACTTCGGCGTTGATCCCTTCTACGTTGAGGCCAGCTTCGAGACAAATGTCGAGGTGTTCTTCGATGATCTCACGACCATAGGCGTTTGTAGCACCAACAGAGCAATAGTATGGACCTTGAGGCGCAGGGTATCCATTTTCTGGGAAACCAACGGGCTTATTGGTGGCGGGGTCCCAGAGGAAATATTCTTGTTCGAATCCAAACCAGAAATCGTTGTCATCATCACTGATCATGGCGCGGCCGTTGGTCACATGAGGAGTACCATCGGCATTGAGCACCTCAGTCATAACGAGGTAAGCGTTTTCTCTGTCTGGGTCAGGAAATAGAGCAACGGGCTTTAGCAAACAGTCGGAGGAATTTCCAGCGGCTTGTCCGGTAGAGCTACCGTCGAAAGACCACATAGGACAATCTTCCAGCTTTCCGCTGAATTTCTTGATCACTTTGGTTTTGCTACGAAGTCCCTGAGTAGGAAATGAGCCATCGAGCCAGATGTACTCCAATTTAGATGCTGCCATAGA
This sequence comes from Bacteroidia bacterium, assembly GCA_030731845.1. Classification (GTDB taxonomy): domain Bacteria; phylum Bacteroidota; class Bacteroidia; order J057; family J057; genus JANQTF01. Next base: position 13,279 of record JANQTF010000149.1, read on the forward strand.
ATATGGGTAGTTGAAAATGTTGCTGCAAAGGTAATACTAATCAGAAAAAGAAAAAATCATTCATAAATCTTACGCAAAATAAAGGGATCTCATCAAGGAGTCTATGAAAATTGCGGATATGGATGATGATTCAGGCATTGTTTTTCAAAGTAATCCGATTGTTGGGAAAACATTTCGCAAAATATCAGGCTAGAAAGCGCCTCTTGGAACATTTATTGAGTAGGTGTTCATGGAAATTCAAGAAAATTTAGATTTTCTCAAGATTGAACGGGATAATAGCAAATCTATCAGGCTTTCTTGGAATGGCTGAATTGCTAAGACCTTTTCGCATTTCTATTTTTTGGGGTCATTTTGTGATTTATTGTTAAAATAAATCAGGTTATGCTTGGAATAATATAAAATCATAAGGCATAGCCGTTGGTGCATGAAGAATTTGTCCATAAATTTGAATTAATCAGTTGTTTTCTTACATCAACTGTGAGCTTTTTCTGATTTATTCAAGGGACCTTAAACTTATTAAGAAATGGAAGAAATTCAACAAGCAGTCTCGATGAACACACTGACAATCAACAACGTCTGGATGATGTTGGCGACTGCGCTCGTGTTTATCATGCACCTAGGCTTTGCCTCGGTTGAAGCTGGCTTTACACAAGCCAAAAACACCGTAAACATTTTGTTTAAGAACACATTGACTCCTGCCATCGGCCTGATCATGTATGCGCTCTTTGGTTTTGCCATGATGTATCCCGGTGACTGGACAGTCGAAGGTGTTCTCGCATTTGGCTTTGGACTTGACACTGCCGGCGCAGGTGATCTCACCTACAACGAAGGGTACACCTATTGGACCGACTTTCTTTTCCAGGGAATGTTTGCAGCTACTGCTGCGACCATCGTATCTGGTGCAGTAGCTGAGCGGATCAAAATTTCGAGCTACCTCGTGTTTACTGTGTTTTTTGTTGGATTTATCTATCCGATCATCGGATCATGGCAGTGGGGCGGTGGCTTCCTTTCTACTTTGGGTGGAGAAGAAGGCGGCTTCGTTGATTTCGCTGGTTCTACCTTGGTTCACTCTGTTGGTGGATGGGGCGCACTTGCTGGTATTATCCTGCTCGGACCACGGATTGGAAAGTATGTTGACGGAAAAGTAAATGACTTTCCTGGTTCCAGTGTTCCGCTTTCAGTGATTGGCGTATTCCTGCTGTGGTTGGGCTGGTTTGGATTCAACGGAGGATCTGTTCTCTCTGCTGAGCCAGGCGCTACCTCTCTGGTATTGGTAACCACTTCTTTGGCAGCTGCTGCCGGAGCGATTGGGGGCACCATCATGGCCTACATCATCTTCAAGAGGCTTGATCTTGGTATGGCTCTCAATGGTATCCTCGCAGGTCTTGTAGGAATTACAGCTGGTGCTGACCTCATGAGCCCCTGGGAAGCGATGATCATCGGCTTGATCGCTGGCGGGCTGGTTGTAGTATCTGCCGTGACCCTCGACAAACTAAAGCTCGATGACTGCGTGGGTGCAGTATCTGTTCACCTCACTTGCGGTATCTTCGGAACCCTCGCCGTAGGCATCTTTGGTGCCAAAGCAGGAATCGATCAGTTCTTATATCAACTCACAGGAGTAGCAGCCGCAGGCGCACTTGCTTTTGGATCTGCTTTCCTGGTCTTCTTTATCCTGAAAAAAGTATGGGGAATCCGGGTATCTGCCGAGCACGAAGCCTCTGGGCTTGATGCACCTGAGCACGGTATCCGTGGTTATACCATCATTTTCGACGAATAAAAAAACGCTTTGTCGTTGCTGAGATCTCTGGCTGGCTCTAAGCCGCCAGAGGTTTCAACAACACAATAACCAACCAAAACCAAAAACAAGGCCTTCTCTTAGACCTTACACTTCCTCTCTCCAGAATTACCATTACCCTGTTTTGCTCTGAACCATTTCAGGCAATGCAACTCGCGTCCTGAGTGCCCCCATCCGTAAACTATCAACATTAATTTTTCATGAAGCGACTTTCGGTAACATTATTGGCCTCAATGCTCTTGTTTTCAGGGATTCTCCACGCCCAGGAGGCGGAAGAGGAAGACGAATCACTCAAAATCTCTGGTTCGGTTGACACGTACTACAAGTACGACTTTTCAGGAACTGCCAACATTGGGACAAGTTTTGCGGATGAGCAAAACTCCATTTCCATCGGTATGATCGATCTCTTGTTTGAGAAAACCACCGGCAAAACTTCTTTCGTAGGCGAAATCGCTTTCGGACCTAGAAACATCGCCGGTGCGGGACCCGCTTCCGGAACTGAGATTGCTTTCTTGCAGCCTCGTTTTGAAGGAGTTACAGATTCTGCCTCTTCTTTCTTTTTGAAAGATTTCGCTCCTCGCATCCAGAACCTCTACGTTTCTTATGCGTTGACCGATCAGATCTCCATCACTGGTGGATACATGGGGACCTTCGTAGGATATGAACTGATCTCGCCTACTGGCAATTTCAACTATTCTACCTCTTATCTCTTTACCAACGGACCTTTCCAGAATGCTGGGGTGAAACTTAACTATGATGTCAATGACCGTTTTGGCGTGATGGTTGGGGTGTTCAACCCATGGAACGTGTACACCGCTGATCCAGAGATCGGCCCAAGTAGCATCGGGGCACAGGTATATGTGAGCCCAGTTGATGGATGGGATGCCTACGTGAACTTCATCGCTGGTGGAGAAAGCGGTACGGAGATCGACCTCACCACGACTTACCAAGTCACTGATAACCTGTTGCTTGGCCTCAATGCAGCCAGCTACTCTTCTACTACCTTGGGTGCAGATTCTGCTTCTGGATTTTCTGGTGCCGCTCTCTACGTGAACTACGGCCTTACAGACAATGCCGCCCTTGGACTCAGAGCGGAGCGCTTCAACACCAATGATGGATTTGGCGGAAAAGACGGCGTCACAGCAATTACTCTGTCTGGCAACCTTACATCTGGTGGGCTTACCCTCATTCCAGAATTCCGTGTTGACTTGGCTAGCTACGATGCTTTCACTGACAGCAACGGAGCCGCTACTTCAAGCGCTCTTCAGTTCCTGCTTGCCGCTGTTTATGCATTCTAATCACACACTAATTTCAACATACCTTGCTTACAAAGAGATTAGGATTTCTCTCAAGCAGATGGTATTGAATGATGGTGCTTCCTGACGATCTCTCTATAAAGGATTGTCAAGAAAATATAAAGCCGCGCTGCGATTGTAGCGTGGCTTTTTCGTGTGCCCTACCAACCACTCTTGAGAACAACATGGGCCTTAGGAGCATCCTGGTGAATAAAGATCAGCCCGAGATGGTACAGGTCGATGCTCAGGCTCACTTCAGGCCACCTGATGATATCCTCCCAGGCTCGCTTCATCTCTTCAGACCAGTAAATGTCGTCAAACAAGATGCAGGAACCAGAAGGCATGTGACTGATGAGTGCCTTTGCATAGCGAATGGTGGGCTCATAGCGATGGTTCCCATCGACCAGTACATAATCTGGCGAAAAGCCTTCTTGCCACAATGCATCAAGGACCTGATCAAAATCTCCTATTCGCAGATCAATGTGGAGGGCTGGCGAAAACTTACCAAGGGTTTGTTTTGCTACGGCTGCCACGGGGGCTGCGCCTTCAATGCTCACAAACCGGCTCTGGGGCACTGCACTGGCCTGATACAAGGTAGATATGCCCAGATGTGTGCCAAGCTCCAGGCAGGTTTTTGGCGCCAAAAACCCGCAGAGGCGATGCAAAAACTCCCCTTCCTTTCTTCCCCGGCTTGATATCCTGGCCAGATCTGCCACCACTCTCGTGGTTGTGCCCTCACCGCGATTGGCCTGGCCTGCGCCGAGATCTTCATATGTGAGGACCGACAGGTCCTGTTTTAGATACGCGTGTATGCGAGCAATCTGTTTTCCTGCATCGCTCGATCGATGCGGAAGCACCTGCTTGACCAGGCTTTTGACAAAAGGTGCATCGCCATGGCTTCGGGCCTTAAGCCGATGTTGAAGGTACCAAATTGCTTTTTTCCAGGTGGCCATTCGATGCAGAAATAAGGACAACAAAAATGTCATCCCGAGAGGTCTTCAATGATGGCTCATCTGAGGGCCAAAAGTCGAAGAGTCTTGGGATGACACGTTTAGAGAAAGGCTTGAAGCGCTGATAAATCAGGGCTTCGAGGTCACCTTGTAATCAAATCTCAGCTCGTCTTTGATATTGATACCAGGCCCATCGTCGAAGACTTCGGTGATTTTCATGACCGCAAACTGAGGGCGTGGTGCTTTGGTGAGTCTCACGATCACGATATCACCTGCCAGAAGGGGCGGCGTAGTAGCATAGGGAGCAGGATCAGCAAAAAATTCGTTGAAGATGGTTTCGTAGGTGGCCTGATCATAATTGAACTCGGCGCTACTTGTGATCACGAACACAGAATCCTGTCCGAAGAAAGCATTGGAAGGAGAGGAAAGCCGTGGGCTATATACCTGCCTTGCGGTCTTGGATATCTCGCGGATGTCGTAGTCGAGATCAGTGCCCTGACGGGTGGGATTAGGGAGCTGCTCACGATTGGTGAAATTGAAGCCTCTGAAAACTGGCGCTTCGCTATTGAAAATATAGTTGCTCGTGTAGCTTCTCACTTCAAAAATGGCAGGATCAGTAGGTTGTGGCAACACGCTTACCCAAAAGAAAGCAGATCCATATTCTCCCTTGCTGTCGATGGCATGGCAGGTGTATTTCACCTTGTAGTAAGGAAGAGCTCCCTGTGGCACTTTGTCGGTATAGTCCATGGTGACATTAGTCCCAGAAACTTCCATATCTCTCACAAGGAAAGAGGAACCAATGAGAATATCCTGCTGATTGTAAATCTCGGCGGTGACTCTGAGCAGCCGAAGCGCTTCATTATCAGCGAGCTGCACAGTGACAGTAAAGGATTCATCTACTTCCCTGAGTAGGCTATTGTTGGTCGGACTCACCAGCGTAATCGCAGGGGCCAGGTCCGCTGGCAATAAGTCTATCGGGTCCTGATTTTGGCAGGAACCCACAAGTAGGGCTGATAGTAAGCCAATGATCCATAGACGGTTAGACACAGACGGCAATTTCATACGTTCCAAAATAAATAACGCTGTTGAGCATTCGATTTCTTCGCTAAATATAGGGAAAGGAGAAGGGAAAGATCAAAAAAATTGAGCGTAGTAGGCGGGATCTATGTAATTTTCCCCTTTCAGGAAGATTATTTTATGAAAAAATCATCGTTGAGCATCCTCCTATTCTCCCTCATGGTCTTTTTGAGCCTTCCTGCCTGTGATCAGACCGGTGACGCGGGCCGGGAAGAGTCTGTGCAGGAATCTCTCCGCAAGCAGGACGATCAAGAGGCTCGCGCCAGGCTCAATCGCTTGAAAATGCACGTAAAGGAAACCTACGCGCCACAAGACAGCACAGCTGACAGCCTTGGTATTTCTACAGAAACAAACTAAGTCC
>JANQTF010000150.1 GCA_030731845.1 Bacteroidia bacterium
TGGGGAACTGCTTCTGGCATCACTGTGACTTCTGATCTGACCAATGCCATCGGATACAATGTGGAAGAAATGCCACTGGCTGTGATTGCTTCTACTGTGAACATCACTGTCGGAGATGTATCGACCTCGATTGATCCTTCTGAGCTGGAAGGCTATGCTTTCCTACAGAACGTTCCGAACCCATTCCATGAGTCCACAACCTTTACTTTCAGCTTGCCAACGCAGGAAGATGTGAAGATTGAGATCTATAATGCACTGGGACAGCTTGTGCGCAGCTTCGAAGGAAGCTATGGGCTTGGGGTTCACGAACTCCAGTGGAACGGAGCCAATGGCGCTGGACAGGAAGTCGCCGACGGCATTTACTCGGTAAGATTGCGGGCCGGAGCTTTCCAGTCTGCCATCAACGTGAAGAAAATGCGATGACCCAACCTTGGGCTCACGACTGTGACCCCATATGACCCATGCCGAATGACGATAGAGAGGCACGATGCGCCTCTCTATCCTTCGGTTTCTTTCCTGGAATCTCCATAAGAATTGAATCTTTAGCCAGATAGCCTCATGTCCACCCAAACGATACTGCGTTCCTTCCTCCTGCTAAGCATAATCCTGATCGGGTGGGGAAGTAGCATTCAAGCTCAAACCCTCACCTTTAGCCTGGGAAACATTACGGATATCCCTGGTTCAACTGTGATCGTGCCAGTTTCGGTTAGCAATTTCTCTTCGATCAATGCGTATCAGGGCACGATGGTCTTTGATACCACTGCGCTGTCGTTTCAGCAGATCAGCAGCCCTTTAGGAGTTCCTCCCAATCTGTTGATCAATGTGGTTGGAAATCCAGGGCAGGGGATCATTCCGCTCAATGCAGCTACCTTTTTATGGACAGACTTTTTTGGAGGCACGGTAACCTTACCCGGAGGCAGTGTGGTCATGAATATCCACTTCACCATCAAATCCACGGCGCTCTCCGGAACCTATCCAATCATCATCAATGGCTCCACCACAACGCTTGGCTATTCTGATAATCCGAATGGGACTGGATTGCTTATGCCCGTGATCAATTCGGGAGGGGTCACGGTTTCGCCCTGCCTTCCTACAGGTGATGCCGGATTTTCCTTTCCCTCATCGGTATGTGTGAATGGGATCAATCCGACTGCCACGATTACCGGGGATGCAGGGGGAACTTTTTCGGTGAATAATGGAGCCACGATCAATCCCACCACGGGTCAATTGTCCCTGGCTTCTACTACCAGTGGCAATTCCTATACCGTGACCTATGACTTGGGAGGCGCATGTGGCGCGACTTCTACCCAGACCATCATCATCAATCCGCTAGACGACGCCTCCTTTACCTTCCCAACCATGATCTGCGTCAACGAGCCTTCTCCCTCTCCGGTTATTACAGGGCTTTCAGGAGGTGTTTTTTCGGTGAATAATGGAGCGAGTATCAACCCGGCCACTGGCATGTTGTCGCTTCCCTCGCTTGTTGCCGGATCTTCCTACACCATAACCTACACTACCAATGGCAGTTGTCCCAATAGCTTCGCCAAAAACGTAATGGTTCAGGAGGCAGACGACGCGAACTTCAGCTATCCTGCTACCGTTTGTGTCAATGGTTCAGACCCTTTGCCTATCATTACCGGCATCGCAGGCGGAATCTTCACCGTAGATTTGGGCGCAATTATCGACCCCATCAGTGGCCTGATCGATGCAGGCTCTCTAACCGCTGGCACGACCTACACCATCACCTATCAAACGGGGGGGCCATGTCCAGACTTTAGCACGAGCCAAATAACCGTGCAGGATACTGGCAATGCGGCATTTGCCTATCCGCTCACGGTTTGCCCCAGTGGACCCAACCCCGTTGCCACGATCACAGGTGATCTGGGCGGAAGCTTCAGCGTGTTGCCCGCAGCAAGCATCAATGCCGCCACCGGCGAACTCGACCTGAGTTCCACCACAACCGGAACTACGTACAGTATTACCTATTCTCTCTCCGGAATCTGCCCGACTTCTTCTGTCCAAATCATGACCGTGGAAGACACAGAAGCACCTCTTGTGCCCCTGCTCTCGCCTGTATTCGGGAGCTGCAACGTACTTGTACCTACCCCTGGCACAACCGATAACTGCGTTGGTACCGTCATGGGAACAACCAGTGATCCTCTCAGCTACTCCGTCCAGGGTACCTACACCCTCACCTGGTCTTTTGATGATGGAAATGGAAATGTATCAACCGCCACGCAATTAGTCCTGGTCAATGATACTATGGCTCCGGTAGTCATTTGCAAAAACATTACCATCCAACTGGACATTTCAGGAACGGCCGTTATTACCCCTATTCAACTAGACAATGGTACCCTGGACAATTGTGGACTTCAAAGCCTGGCGCTAAGTCAGGACACCTTTACCCTGTCGGATGTAGGTGGCAATGCCGTGACCCTCATCGCAACAGATGTCAATGGCAATGTGGATAGCTGTGTGGCGACGGTGACGGTGGTTGATTATCAAGCCCCATTTGCTGTGTGTCAGGACATCACGCTGTTTCTCGATACGGGTGGGAACGCGATTCTGTCTCCGATAGAGTTAGACAACGGATCCACTGTGTTCGTCGGGACGCCCCTGCTGACGGTCAGTCAAGATGCCTTTGGCTGCGGGGAGCTAGGGGCAAATGAAGTGACTTTGTATGTGGCAGATGGAAATGGCGTGATGGATTCCTGCACGGCAACCGTCATGGTGGTCGATACGGTGGCGCCCAAGGTGCAGACCCAAGATATTACGATCTATCTCGATTCGATGGGCATGGCAAATATTGTCCCTGTTGATATTGACCTTGGCTCATCGGATGCCTGCGGCATTCTCTCCTATTCGCTGGACCTGCTGAGCTTTTCTTGTGCTGATGCAGGAACTAACCAAGTGCTACTCACCGTCACCGACATGAATGGCAACAGTGCTATTGGGGATGCTTTTGTTACCGTGATAGATAGCATTTCGCCCCTTGTCACTTGCCAGGACCTGATCGTGAAGCTTGATTCCAATGGCATCGCGACCATCACGGTTATGGATATTGAAGGTGGATCTTCGGATGAATGTGGAATTGCGGCAAAATCAGTTTTCCCCAATACCTTCACCATTGCGGATCTCGGGATCAATCTTGTGACGCTCACGGTGACCGACGAAAATGGAAACAGCAGCAGCTGTATGGCGAATGTGACAGTGGAGGAGTTCAGTACCAGCCTTTTCCGACCCTTGGAAGGCCTCTCACACATTTCCCTGGAACTTTTCCCCAATCCCGCGGATCATCTCCTCAGCTTCCGTTGGGGCAGCGATACCTACGGAGAGTTGTCTGTATCGATTGTAGATCAAATGGGCAAAACGGTTCTCAGCAGCATTTACCACAAAGGCACAAGTCCGCTCGAAAGCCAGCTTGACGTTCAGCAGCTCGCCAGTGGTGTCTATCTTCTGCGTGTGCAGCAAGGCGCTGAGGTGCAAGTAGCGAGATTTGTAAGGCGGTAGGGAGAGGAGAGGTCAGGGCAGATAGTCCTCAGCGCGACGGAGGGATGAGAAGGCTTTTGAAAACCTTATCATTTGTTTAGGGTTAGCGATGGTGAAAGAATTTCAAGTATAATAATCGACATTCCTGAGGATTTGGGGACGAAACTCCGTGTCATCTTGCAGGGTGATTGTTTAAGTTTGGTCTTTCCCATCATTCATAACGATTCGTAACTCGATGGCGCAACCTCGAAAAGCTGCCGTTTATTTCATCCTCCTGACGGTACTCATTGACATGATCGGCTTTGGAATCATCATCCCGGTGTTGCCCAAGCTTCTGGAGGACATGCTCAACATTGGGGTGAATGAGGCGAGCGCCTACGGCGGAATCCTGCTAACAGTTTTTGCCATAGCGCAATTTATTTTTTCGCCCATCATGGACAACCTCAGCGATCAGTATGGTCGCAGGCCAGTCTTGCTAATTCGCCTGCCCACTTGCCAGAATACCAGCGTCACGGCTTGATTAACCAGAACGGCTACCTACTGTTTTCTCTGCTCAATGAGGCGAAAGGGGGTTTGTAAAAGTGGATTTTGGATGGATGGGATCATGGTTTGTGGGTGTTGGCTACCTATTTTGCCTATCGATCTTTTGTCTTTTCGATTTGCCGTTGAGTCACTCCAAGATCGAATTGGCGACAATTACTCGTTTTGCCATCTTACAAAAAGTTTGGTGAGGTTGCCAAAATAAGGAACTCCGACGTATCGGGCGTGGATATCGTCATTCCCAAATAATGGAAAAAAGCACCAGCTATTCCAACCCATTGGAGCTCCGCCACCCGTCTATCAGTCGCTTGTTGTACACCCGCTTGAAATCAAGGCTTGTGGCCCCGAAGTTGATCAAAAGGCCATCCTCAATGTTGTAGGCCTCACAATAGTTGATGGCTTGAGCTTTATGCATGTTTTCCAGCTTTTCAACGGCCTTGATTTCAACCATCACCTTTTCTTCTACAAAGAAATCGACCCTACGGGTGCCGATATGCAGCTCGCGATAGAATAAATCCATCTCCATTTCCCGAGCAAAGCTCAATCCCTGAAAAGTGAACTCGATCGCCAGCGCCCTCTGGTAAATCACTTCCTGAAAGCCATTGCCTATCGTCCGATGTACCTGCATGGCGCACCCTATAATTTTGTGCGTCAAGGCATTGATCTCAGCCTCATCTCTGTCTGGTTTGCTCTGCATGGTGCTTTTTGGGTTTTTTGCATTCCCATCGTCTTTGACAGGATTGCTGGATTTCGAGATGTACAGGATGGGAATTTAG
>JANQTF010000151.1:0-5618 GCA_030731845.1 Bacteroidia bacterium
CTGCTTTCGCCGTTTCCGTTCTTCTGCACTTCGCCACACGACCCTCCCCAAGACAATGCCTCCATAAATCGCGCCTCCCCAACCACCAATGAGAACGATGATGGCCAACAGTCCCAAATCATTACAGGCTACCGCACAAGCCAAAAAAGGAATTATATACAGCACGAAACCTACCACGGCAATGATTGCCAAGGTGATCAAAATCTTTAGCCAAACTGGCATCTCCTCCACGTTGCGCCTGGCTCGATGCAGAAAGCCTGTGAGCCAATTTTTCTTTGAACCCTCCTCAACCTGCGGATCCTCTGCTGCCGAAACCTCTGGGGCAGCACTTGCCGCAGTCGCTGCCGCCAGGGAGCTGCTCGTGTAATCGCCACCAAATTGCACAGGCAATCTACTTCCGAGATACACGTTCAACGTGAAAATGACCAGCACACTGCTCAAGTGAATCATCACCCACGCACGCCGATTGGGCGCTTGATCTTTCCACAAAAATCGCACAAATAGAATTCCACCCAAGGCAGCCAAGGACACCCATAAGGGCCAGCCTGCTTCATACCATCCTGTGCCGATCACAAACAACCCCAAGAGAGAGCCCGAAAAGCCCACAATCACATGAAGCCCAAATAGGATCCATCTTGTGTGTGCCGGGTGGTGAAATGCCCAATTTTTAAGTGCCTGAGCGTTCATATATTTTGGGATTGGTGAACCTAAACAATCGTAAATCAGCTAACTGGGGGAACAAAGCCAATCTTCAAACTTCAAACAAGATAACCAGGATTTCCTAAAAAAACCGAATCCCTTTGGTTGAGACGAGTCTGTCACGTCTCGAGAAGCAGGCAAAAATCCAGACTTTGCATGCCCTACAATCCTGATCGGCGTTTTTACAATTTCATACTCTTCTTTTTCCTCTTCTTTTCCAGTTTGTCCAACTTTTTTTGTATCCGCCTCGCTTTGCTGATCCACACCATTCTGATCAGGACGACCCCACCAAAAATGGCCCCTCCTATTCCTCCAATTAGCAAAATGGGAGCCAGCAAAGCCAAGTCGCCACATGCTACTACACAGGAAAGGAGCAAAATAAAATAGCCAACGGCGATTACCGCCAAAATGATGACCATGGTGATCAGAACTTTCGCCCAGCCCGGTAATGTCTCCACTGAATGTTTCGCTTTGCCCACCAGGGAGGTCAGCCAGCCTCGAGATCGAGGGCTCTCTTCTGAAAATTCAGAGAGCGTTTCTGCGGGTCGGGCAGCTGCCGCAGCCACCACAGATGTGGATCCCCCCAACATATCCCCTCCATACTCCACTGAAAACCTACTGCCGAGATAAATGTTGAGCGATGAAATGATCAGAACGGTACTTAGGTGAAACAGCGTCCAAGCCTGCCTGCTCGGTGCTTTTTCCTTCCACGCGATGCGGACAACCACGGTGGCTCCAAATGCAGCAAAAGATACCCACAATGGCCATCCGGCTTCGTACCACCCCGTGCCCAGCACAAAAAGCCCCAGAAAAAAACTGAGAAAGCCTGTGGTCGTGTATAGTCCAAACAGGATCCATCTTGTTTGAATGGGATGGTGCGATGCCCAATTTCTTAGCGTCGTAGCGTTCATAGGTCCTTTTAAGTAAGGTGAATAGATGTGCCGATTCAAATTCGAGTAATCCTGAAAGTAAACAACATTTTCCAGAATTCCTGCCTAATCTGCCATCGACCTCGAGGGTCATCGCCAAAGAGGGTGAATTTCACTTTGCCAGACCGCAGAAGGCAATGGCTGTTTTTATTTGCCCGAAACACGTAAATTTGAATAATGGAGGAAAGAGAGACCCTCACCATTCTGCTTCAGGAAATGGGCCATGGCAATGCCAGTGCCTACAACGAGGTCTTCGCACAGGTGTATGAAGAATTGAGGCAAATGGCCCATGGGCTACGCTGGCAACGATCGAATCACGAAACGATGAACACGACTGCCCTCGTGCATGAGGCCTATCTGCGCCTCGCAGGCAAAGAAGACATCGACTGGGAGAGTCGTTCTCATTTCTTTGGGGTGGCCGCCAAAGCCATGCGATTTCTCCTCTCCAACCATGCCCGCCACAAGCTTGCCGACAAACGCGGGGCAGGCATCAGGCCCGAGTCACTCGACACCCTCAATGCTCAGCTTGTGTTTACCCCGGAAATTGCTTCCTCCCTCCTCGATCTCGATCAGGCCATGACCCAATTGGAAGCGCTTGATCCCCGACAGGCCCAGATTGTAGAGCTGCGCTTCTACGCGGGCCTCACCATCGACGACGCTGCCGCAGCCCTTGGCATCTCCCCCGCCACCATCAAGCGGGAATGGACCATGGCCAAAGCCTGGCTCAAAAGAGCTATGAGCCATTAACCCAAAACCAAACGCTCCTTCCATCGGTTCAACCTCCCACCTACTTCTTCTCGTCATCATTTGCCCGAATTGTTATGAATATTGATCGCTGGCAACAAGTCAAATCCCTCTTCAACGCAGCCCTGGACCAACCCGAGACCGAGCGGGAGACCTACCTCAAGCGAGCCACCGGGCAAGACACCGCTTTGCTCGAAGAAGTCCTGAGCCTGCTGCAACACGCCCTGCCCGGCACCACGATATTTGAAGAGCTCAAAGTGGCTGCGGCTGATTCCTGGCTGCATACGGAGACAAAACCCCTGACACCGGGAGATCTTCTGGGCGAATACCGGATCGGTCAGGAACTGGGGCAGGGAGGCATGGCGGTTGTGTATGGAGCCACTCGCGAGGGCGAGGGATTTGAACAGCAAGTAGCGCTCAAAGTGATGAAGCGCGGCATTGATACCGCCGCTGTGGTGGCCCGATTTCAGCGGGAGCGGCGTCTCCTGGCTAGCCTTCAGCATCCGGCTATCGCCCGGATGTATGACGGCGGAAGCACGCCCGAAGGCCTTCCCTACTTCGTGATGGAGCGCTGCGATGGCATGCCGGTGACACAATTCGCCAAAGGCAAATCTCCCGATCACATCGTGCAAACTTGCCTTCGCATCTGCGAGGCCGTAGCCTACGCCCACCGCCGACTCATCATTCACCGCGACCTCAAGCCCGCCAATATCCTTGTAAATGATGCCGGAGAGGTAAAACTCCTCGACTTTGGCATCGCCAGGCTCGTCACAGATGAAAGCGATCTGATCACCCATGCCGGGCAGCGCTGGCTCACCCCTGCCTACGCGAGCCCCGAGCAACTTCGTGAGGAAACCCTCACCACTGCCTCGGATGTGTATCAACTTGGGCTGATTTTGCTGGAAATGCTCACCGGAACCCGGTCTTTCTCCTCCGACAAAAAAAGAGAGGCCACAAACCTACCTCAGATTCCCGCCACCCTGGACTCAGATCTGCGCGCCATTCTCCACAAATCTCTTCATCCAAGTCCTGATCAGCGCTATGCCTCGGCTGATCAACTGGCGCAGGACCTGAGCCGCTTCCTCTCGGGCGATCCCGTGGAAGCCAAAGAGCCTGCGCTCGGCTATCGCCTGGGCAAGCTCATTGCCAAAAACAAAGTCTCCTTTGCTGCGGCGGCAGCAGTTTTGCTCGCCATTGTCATCGCCTCGGGCGTTTCGATCAGGCAGGCGACCATTGCCCGCACAGAGCGAGACAAAGCAGAAACCACCCTCTCCTGGCTGGAGCAGATGTTTCTCAGTCCTGACCCCATGAGCGTGGGATTGGGGGACCCGGACATCACGGTCAAGGCTTTTCTCGATCAATCTCTGCCAACCCTCGCGGTGGAGTTGGCCGATCAGCCAGATATTCTCGCGAGGATCTGGGAGTCAGCCGGGAATATGTATGCCGGACTTTCCCAATTCGATTCTGCCTCAGCGCTCATGAGCAGAGCAGCAAGCACCTACCCAGAAACTCACCCCGGAAAACTCCGGGCTATGCTACGATTGGCCCAATACAACCTCCATGCGCAGGAATCAGACTCTATGTATGCGAGTTGCCTGGACTACTGGGAAACCCACCCGGGAGAAGAGGTGAGAAAAGGAGAAATTTGGAAAAACTGGGGCCGGGAACTCGTTTCACGGGGAGAATTAAGCAAGGGCGATTCCCTGCTCAGCCTGGCAGTCCGGGACCTGGAAGCAAACCATGAGCAGCATGAGGAGATGTATATCGGCGCGATTCACGGCAAAGCCATGGCTTTGAGAGAACAGGGCCAATACAAGCAAGCAGATTCCATATTTGCCCAAGTGATGACCCTTGCCGAGGCATTTTACCCAACCAATCATCCCTACTTGGCCAATGTCCTCAACTCGCGTGGGATCAACGCACGCTATATGCAGCGTTTCGACTCGGCTAAGACCATGTTGCAATTGGCCGTGGCCATTCAGGAAAAAATGCTCCCTGCCGGGCACCCCGAGACTCTCTCCTCTATGCACAACCTGGCTTTGGTAGAAAGTGACGCTGGCAATCCAGGGGGAGCAGAGGCAATGTATAAGCAAATTTTGGCGGCCAAGGCCATCCGCTACGGCGATGATTCCTACCAGTATGCCAATACCCTTCAAAATCTGGGGCTTACCCTCATGAACTTAGAAAAATATGAGGAGGCTGAAGATTCTCTGACCAAGACCTTCTTGATTTTCAAAAACCTCCTGGGAAATAGCAACCCAAGGGTATATTACCCGCTGCTCACCCTCACCAATCTCAAGCACACCCAAGCAGACTACAGCGCTGCGGAAAGATATGCTAGCCAGGCACTCGAAGGCATCAAACTCATTCTCCCTGATTCGCACCCCCTTATCACAGACGCCAACCTCTTCCTGGCACGCGCCTGGGTAGGCCAACGACGGTACCAAAAAGCAGAACCCCTTCTGCTCGATTGCATCAAGCGCTATCAGGCACCCGGAGCGCCCAATGCCTATAATGTGGTCATGGCCGAAGAGGCACTCGCCAAACTCAGAGAAAATAAATAAGCCGTTGCATGGGCTCAGGCTTTGGCAAGCTCCCGAACGCCTTTGCGAATGGTGATCCATTGGGCGATTAGAAAAATGCTCAAGATCAACCCCAGAGAAACAAAGAGCCAGGGCGAAAGCCCTGCTTCCAACTCAAAGCCTGCGGCTTCCAGCACGCTCACCAAATAAGCCCTTCCCAAAACTGTGGCCCCCAACGCCAGGCCCCCCAGCAAGACCGTGATGAGCCCAAACGCCAGCACATACAGCTTCTCCAACCGCACAGGTGGGTAGCCAAGATGCAACAAGAGCCGGATTTCCTCCCGATTTCGACTGATAATCAATTGAAAGGTGACCAAAAACACCAACAGCGACAGCCCGATGAGCAGCAGGCCGATCACGGCCAACAGACCAAAAATTGATTGCAGAATCAGGTTCATCCGCCCGGAGCGGAGCTGTTCCTGATTGGTTTCGTAGCCATTTTCTTCCAAAAAAGTCACCAAAGCAGGGTCAGAAGGATCTTCTGTCACGAGAATGAGGCGAGAAGGCTCATTCTCTGTCGATTCAGAAAACTCCCGATTGGCAAAATCGAGAAATGCCTGCGGCACGAGGATCGAATTGAGCCGATCGCTGAAGCCAACAATCTGTCCGACAAAGGTCTCTTGCTTTCCTCGCCCAGAGATCACGAGCTCGAGGCGCACCATGC
>JANQTF010000151.1:5718-8666 GCA_030731845.1 Bacteroidia bacterium
GAAAAACTGGGAGCCGAATTGCGAAAGCTGTTGAGCAGAGAGACTGGTTTGTTGATCACCAAATACTCGGGGCGAATGAGCTGCTCCTTTTCTATCAGCAGGCTCCGCATATCGAGGTAGGTCTGGATTGAAAACAGCAAAATGCAGAGTCCCAGCCCGGCACCGACGCAGGCCGCGATGATTTGTCCTACTTTTTGCGATTTCCAGAGGAGTCTTGTTAGCACAGATGAGAGGATATGGGTGAATAAAAACAGCGCGAGAAACCGTGTGTTAGAGAGTGAGGCGATGGTCAAAGTTCATGACCTCTTCCTCGCCGAGCGAGGTGAGGATCAGACCGGCTCCTTGTGCTTGCCGGGCCTCTTCGATCATGGCAGCAGCGATGGCGATATTTTCCTGATCGAGGTGGGAGAATGGCTCGTCGAGCAGGAGCCATTCGAATGGCTGGGCCAGTGCCCGGATGATGGCCAAGCGCTGCCGCTGCCCAAATGACCAGGTGCCACAGGGACGAGTCAGCAGATCGCCGATCCCCAGTCGGTGGGCCATGTCGCGGAGCTCTGCCTCTTGCCGAAAGCCTGTGAGGCTGTTTTTGACGAGCAGATTGTCCCATCCTGATAGCTGAGGGAAGAGGCGCAAGCCCTGAAACACCATGCTGATGCGCTGCTGACGCAAAATCGCCCATTCACTCAGCGAGATCGTGAGCGGATCTTGGCCATCGAGGGAGACAGTTCCGCGGTAGTCTTGCCGCAAACCAAAGAAGATGGAGAGCAAAGTGGACTTGCCTTTGCCGGAGGGTGAACCCACGAGATATGACGCGCCCGATTCGAAGCGCACCTGGGCTGCGCCCCATACCTGGGAGCCGCTCGTGTCCTGCTCGGCAAGCGGCAAGGGCATCAATTGTGAAAGATGTATGGTCATGACGATCTTTGTAGCCGAAGATTACGGGAGAGCTAACGAATTTGCAAATGCCTTCTGGCTTTCAATCTACCTGAAATCTTGGCATTTTTGGCCTGATATGCCACACATCGCCGTTAATACCCGTTTGCTCTTGCCCAACCGGCTCGAAGGAATCAGTCGCTTCGCTTACGAAATATTGCGGCGCATGGCTGCGGAACATCCCGAGGTGACGTTCACCTATTTTTTTGACCGGGCCTACGACCCAGCCTATCTCACAAGCCCCAACATCCGGGCGGAGGTGCTCTTCCCCCCGGCACGGCACCCGCTGCTGTGGCATGCCTGGTTTCACTTCCAGCTTCGCAGGCGACTATCGGCCCTTCAGCCTGATCTTTTTTATTCGCCAGAATTTTACCTCTCCCTTCATCCGCGCATTCCTGAGATTGCCACCTTTCACGATCTCGCCTACGAGCATTTTCCGCAGGACCTCACAGGCTGGGCGGGCAGATATGTAAAAAAATATTCGCCCCAATATGCCGCTCATGCCCGCGAGATTGTCACCGTTTCAGAATTTACCCGACAAGATCTGGTAGAAAAATATGGCATCCCAGCTGAGCGAATCCATGTGGTGTATAACAGTGCTGGCAAGCAATTTTTCCCGATTGAGAGAGAAAAAAAGCAAGGCGTTCGGGAGCAATTTTCGCAGGGAAAGCCATATTTCCACTTTGTGGGAACGATACAGCCTCGCAAAAACCTGGAAAACACGCTGCTGGCTTTCGATCGGTTTAAGAAAGAAACTGGCAGCGAAATGATGTTGCTGCTTGTGGGGCGGCAAGGCTGGAATTATCAGGCAGCGCTCGACACCTACGAGCAGTTGACCCACAAGGCCGATGTTCAGTTTACGGGATATGTATCAGACGAAGACCTGAACCGGATCTATGGCGCCTCCGAAGGGCTGGTGTATGTGCCCTGGCTGGAGGGCTTTGGGATTCCGATCGTGGAAGCATTTCACGCAGAGATTCCGGTGATCACAAGCGACTGCACCTCGCTGCCGGAAGTGGCAGGCGACGCGGCCCTGCTCGTGGCCCCGGCAGATGTAGCCGGCATGGCCCGGGCCATGGCCCTGCTTGCCACCGATGCGGCTTTGTCGGCTTCACTGGTAGAGAAAGGAAGGCTTCAGCGCCAACATTTTTCCTGGGGTAACAGCGCAGATACCTTATGGCAGCTCCTCTCGGGCTATCTTCGCTGAAATTGTTGATTGCGCCACGGCTGAACAACAGCCCAACACGCCCTGTCATTTATCCCAAACAGTTTATCCCAACCTCTGTATAATTATCCAAACAGCCGACTGACCATTTTTAACAACACCTTTGGTAATAGTCCTCCCCACACACGTTTCCACCGACATTTCCTCACAGAACTAACCTTTCCTATATGAAACGAATTCTCCTCCTTTTCCTTCCCTTGCTGATCATCAGTTTGTCTGGGTGCAAAGCGACCAAACGCGCCTACGAGAAAGGCGACTACGAAACCGCCGTGGTCAACTCCATTGAGCGCCTGCGCCGCGCTCCCGACAACAAAAAGGCTCGACAGACCCTCAAGCTTGCCTACCCGACCATGGTGACCCACTTTTTGGAACAGATAAATATCGCCAAGGTAGGTGGCAACCAGTATAAATGGGAGGAAATCATGGGGTATTACGACATCCTCAATCGCGCCTACAATGAGGTAAAAACTGCGCCTGCGGCCCTGGAAGTGATTCCCAATCCCCAAAATTTCATTGGTGATTATGAAATTGCCAGGACCAAGGCCGCCGAGGTTCGCTATGTGCTGGCAGGCCAACGCCTGGATTACGCCCGCGACGGCGACAGGCTTGCTGCCAAAGAAGCCCACGAACACCTGCTCAAGGTGCTCTTGTTTCGCCCTGGCTACAAAGATGCCGAAGAGCTCTCCCTCGAAGCCCTCGACCTCGCTACCGTGTATGTGCAGATTGAGCACATCCCCATGCACTCCCGGACATTGGCACTGAGCAATGAGTTTTTTGAGAATCAGTTGGC
>JANQTF010000151.1:8766-14421 GCA_030731845.1 Bacteroidia bacterium
CAATTCTACAAGCAGATTACCTCCACAGGCCTGCTCGATATGCGCATCATCGACGCGAGGACTGGCGCTGTCATCTCTCAACGCAAGTTTCCCGGAACCTTTGATTGGTTTGACTACTGGGGCTTTTTCAACGGGGACAAGCGCGCCCTGACGGAAGAAGACCAAAAATTTATTCAGAAAAAACGCGAATCGCCGAACCCCGCACCTCAGGATCTCTTCATTGAATTTACCAAGCCGATCTACGGCCAGGCGACCGCATTCGTCCGCGAGTTTTATCGATCCTATTGATCCTGTGCAATCGCAGACAAACATGAGTCATTCCGGGATTTCCGAGGTGGCTCATGTTTTTTTGATTCACGATGGCTGGGAGAAAAGCTGCTTAAGAACCTAATTCAATATTCGCCAAACAAGAGTCTTCAAAATATGGTCTTCGCCCATATTGGTGGCGACTTGCCCTTTGATCATGAGATCGGCTTCCTGGATATAGCCAATGTTGCGGTAGGTGCGGGCGAGGTTGTAGTTGCGGCTGCCAGCCTGATAATCAAGGGCCTGATAATAGTTGGCTTTGAGCTGGGCTTTGATGGAATTGGGATCTTTGAGCTGAAATCGATGAACCAAGGCAATGGAGTGAAACAGTCGGTAAATGGCGTTGATGGTCAGCACCGAGGGATTGATTTTGGTATTTTGGGTGAGCCGATCCACAATCATGTGGGCTTTGTAGTTTTGCTTTTGCGCAATGGCTCCTACCAGTTCAAAAGCGTTGAACTCCTTGTCCACATTGATCATGGAATAGACAAACTCATTGGTGAGGGCGGTTTGTTTGGTCGCCTTGAGGTAGAGAAACATTTTCTCAAGCTCTTGCTCAATGAGGCCGAGGTTGGTGCCAAGATTGGTGACAAGCAACGCGGGCAGGCCGCGGTCATAGCTCAGTCCTGAGGCAGCGAGGGCGGTATCGACCCAGGATACCACATCGCGATCGTAGAGTTTTTTGGATTCTACGATTCGGCCATTGGCGTTGATGGCGTCCATTCCAGCTTTGCCAAAGGGCGCTTTTTTGTCCTTGCTCAGGATCACGAGGGTGGTGCTGGGCACCGGTTTTTTGAAGTAGGGGATGAGGCGATCCCATTCCTTTTTATTCATCCGATGAGCCTCTTTGATCATGATGAGGCGGCGCTGCGCCATGACCGGAAAGCTCTGGCAAGCATTGAGAACAGCGCTGGCGTTGGTTTCTGGCCCAAGCACCACCTCGCGGTTAAAATCACGCTCAAAGCCTTTCAGAGCGGCACCATCTGCATCAATGGCTTCGACAATCTTGTCCAGAAAGTAATCTTCCTCTCCGTAGAGGAGGTAGAGGGGCAAAAATTTCCCGGACTTAATTTCCTTCAGAATTGCATCAACAGTCATGAGATTAGGAGGCCAGATGTTGGAGGAAAAAAGCGATGGTGGTTTCAGTGGCGAGGGAAAGAGGCTCGGGGATGGCTTGCCAATCAAAGGGGTGAGAAGCGCCAAGGGTGTGAGATCCGTTGGGGATGAGGCGCAATTCTGTGGAGTGCGGCGGACCGAACACGTTGAGCTGTTCTGCCTCAAAATAGGGGACAGTCTCATCGTTTTGTCCGTGAATGATGAGAAATGGTTTTTCGAGCTTCCGGGCAGCTTCGAGCACATTGAGCTTTCGGCGGGCATTCATTTCCAGATCTCTGAGCAGCTCCGTACCGAGTCGGAATGTTTGTCCGGTGCGGGTATTTTTTACTTCTGTGTATCCTTTTTTCCGCCAGGCATCTACCACGGGTTTGGGATATCTTTCGAAGGTAGAAACGGCAGACCATGTGCAGAGCGCCTTCACTTCCTGCGATTCGGCGGCGGCGAGGGTGGCGATGCCACCACCGCGAGAGTGCCCCATGATGCCAAGTGGCTTGAGCAAATGCCCTCCAAAAAAGTCACTGAAAGCGCAAAGGCGAATCATTTCCAGTGTCTCTTCTTTTTCCAGGCTGAAGGTATTTTTGGAAAATCCCTCGAGATCAGTAAAAGATTGGCCATCGGCCCCGATGCCATTATGAGAAAAATTAAAGGTTACCAGGTCTATCCCTGCTTCGTGAAAGGATTTTCCGAGATAGGGCACAAAGCCCCAGTCTTTAAATCCTTTGAATCCATGAACATAGAGCACACAAGGGCGCTGCCCATAGGGGGTATCTCCATACCTGGTAATGGAAATCTGATGCCCACGCTGGGTCTTATAGCGAAAATCCTGCTTCATGAGTCGGGATGCGAATTAGCTCACCTAAGGTAGGATTTCTATCGCATAAACGCACCTGACTCACAGAGATTGACGAGCTTCCCGGAGTTGTGGGTACGAAATTTCAATTCCCTGGGCGATTTCGTTTACCCAAATAGGAAGTTGCTCCATATTCTGCTCTGCTTTGCAAGAGGTCTCTATTCTTAAGGCAAGCTGATGGAGATCCATCAGTCCCATAAACTGAAGCGAGCTTTTGAGTTTGTGGGCAGCTTTGCTCAGCTCCCGGTAATCCAGTGCTCTCAATTGATTTTGAAGATTTCCCAGATAGGCTGGGGTGGTCTCGAGGTATTTATCGATGGCCATACGAACAATATCCGTATCGCCATTGGACACTTCCTTCAGGTATGAGAGGTTGATTTGAGTCATCTTGGCCATTTCGAAGTCTATTGGGGTCTCTCCAATTGAAACTTGTGGTTCTGGGTGAACATGCGCGTTATTTTGGGAGAGTTGGTTACTCTCCCTCGAATATCGCACAATTTTGCGGTACAAGTTAGCGATTTCAATTGGTTTGGACACGTAATCGTTCATCCCAGCCTTCAAACATTCATCATCGGTGCCAGAAAATGCATTTGCGGTGAGTGCGATGATCGGAATAGAGGCCTTAGGCTCCGGAAACTGGGTCCGGATAATGGTTGTTGCCTCCAAACCATCCATCACTGGCATTTGTATATCCATCAATACCAGATCAAACGCTTCGTCTCTCAGCTTATCAATGGCCTCCCGCCCATGGCTTGCGATCTCGAGTAGCACGCCCCAGTCTGACAGTAGCTTTTTGGTGACCAGTTGATTCAGCGGATTATCTTCTGCCAACAGTATTTTTACCCCACGCAATTCACTCGTCTCCATGGTCAGCGGCAGATTGGCCACGTCTGTATGAGACATCCCATACTCCAGGCTAAAGGTGAAGCAGGAGCCAAGGCCTTCTTTGGTTTCCAACTCGACATCACCTCCCTGAAGCTGAACCAGCTTTTGAACGATGGTGAGACCCAGGCCTGTGCCTCCTTGCCTTCTCACATGCTCGCTTTGAACCTGCTGAAAACTATCAAAGATCGACTGTTGCTTATCCACGGGGATTCCGATGCCCGTATCTTTCACCGAAAAGCGAATGCATACCCTTCCTTTTTCCCTTCGCTCCAGTTGCGTTACCTCGATGGAAACACCTCCTCTGGGTGTAAATTTGATGGCATTGCTCAGCAGATTGAGTAGGATCTGAGACAACCTCACGCTATCCCCAACGACCACTTTGGGCAGATAAGGATCAAGTTTCATATTGAAAGACAGGCCTTTTTCAATGGCACTGGACTCCATCATATCGCTAATCTGAGCCATGACCTGGCCGAGATTGAATGGTTCATCTACAAATTCGATTTTCCCTGCCTCGATCTTCGAAAGGTCCAAGATATCATTTACCACGGCAAGCAAGGTCTTTCCAGCTGCATTGATGGCTTCGAGATATTCCTTTTGCTGACCCGAAATATGGCTTTCGAGGAGCAACTTAGTCAAGACCAAAATTGGGTTGAGGGGGGTTCGGATCTCATGGCTCGTGCGCGCCAGAAAATCCTGTCTCAGTTTGGCAGATCGGTCGGCCACTTCTTTTTCTGCCTTGAGCAATTCCATTCGCTTCCGATCAGTCATGTCCTGCACCTGCCCTACTACGATTTGCTTAAACTCGAGCGGGCTCACCTCCATCTCTGCCTTGAAAGAGACAAAAATGGTGATATACGTAGCCGAAATCAGTCGAAAATCGAGGGAATCGCCCTTGATCCCTCCCATGACTTCGAGCAGTTTCTCTTCTACCTTGTACTTATCCTCAGGGTGCACCCAAGTCAAAAAATCGGAGAAGGTATGAATGGGTGTCTCCTGCTCGTTGGTCTTGAGCAGTTCATAAATAAAGGGAGACCACCGCATTTCGTTGCTACTCGTATCGAGTTCCCAGCTTGCGATCCTCGCCGAAGAAATGGCCTGCTCCATTCGGCGGGATTTCTTGTTTCGGGCAATTGCAAAGCGAATGGATGAGTTGATCAGATGAGGGGAAAGATGACTCTTTTCCAGGTAGTTTTGCGCCCCCATTTCCACCGCCTGAATACCTGTGTTGCCGTCGGCCAACCCAGTGAGTACAATGATCGGCAAATGAGGAAACTCCTTGTAAACCGCCTTGAAGGTTTCCAACCCGTCTGAATCAGGCAAGAGAAGGTCAAGCAGCACAATGTTTATCTCCGGCGATTCTTTGAGAAACTCCAGCCCCTCGGCGAGCGTGGAAGCACGATCCAGATGAATGGGACGAAGATCAGATTTGTTCAGATTGTCTTTAATGAGCCTGGCATCCTCGTCTGTGTCCTCAATCAATAAGATATTGAATGCAGAGAAATTGGACTTTGATACGGGTGGCAATGAAGACAACAGGTTTTCTGAGCGAGGTCCGAAAGGTGCGATCATAGTTCGCATGATAAATGGGTCCGGTTGGTGAGTCAAAAAAGAACGGCCTAAAAAAATACTTGCCTCACTAGCCATGGCAAGGCAGCAGATAAAAGAAGGAAGTTGCCGAAGAGAAGCACTCTATATTATTCTTCCTGATTTTTCAATTTAAACTTCTGTTTAATAACTGTGATCGCAAGTCTGAGACATGAATCAATCTTACATGGAGGAGCATTTCTACCCCATGGGCGCGAATGGCATTATTCGATGGTTGACCAAGCGGATCTATTGTATTGGTGGATATTCATGCTTAGCGACTCCCGCGACTTTGTTCCTTTTTCTTCCAAACCTATCACAGATTATTTACCATATAGGATAAATTTTCATTCATCTACCTAAAAATCTAAGGCAAAAAAAAGCGTGCTCCCTTGAGGGGGCACGCCAAAGGTATGTCTAAGACACCTGTCTTAATCTCTGCCACCACCAAAAATGCGGAGCATAAACAAAAACAGGTTGATGAAGTCAAGGTAGAGGGCCAAGGCACCGATGATGGCTACTTTGCGGGTACCATCAGACTCGGGGTCTGAGTTGGCGCCAATTTCGAGCAGCTTTTGGGTATCATACGCCGTGAGGCCAGCAAAGATCAATACCCCGGCGATGGAGATGATATACTCGAATGGACCGGAGTGCATAAACATGTTCACCACAGAAGCGATGATGATGCCGATCAGACCAAAGACGAGAATAGAGCGAAACTTGCTCAAGTCAATCTTGGTGGTCGCGCCAATCAGCGCCATGGCTCCAAAGGTGCCCGCAGTGATCAGGAATACCTGAAAGATGGTTCCCAGATCATAAAACAAAAAGATAAAGGCAAGGCTAATCCCATTGATCAGGGAATAGGTAGCAAATGTGAGACTTGCAGCCTGCACGCTCATCGAATAAATTCT
>JANQTF010000151.1:14521-18712 GCA_030731845.1 Bacteroidia bacterium
ATGTACCTGAGCAACAAAAAAGCTTTGATAACGGGCGTTTCCCGTGGACTCGGTCTGGAACTTACCCGCCAATTGCTCGATCGTGGCGTCACGGTGGTGGGCTGGGGCCGCAGTGCTCCTGAACTCACTCATGAGCAATTTCACTTTCAGCCCCTAGATATCACCCAGCCCGAAGACGTGGAAACGGCCCTGCAAGACACCCTTGCCCGCGTGGGGGAGATCGACTTCCTGATCAACAATGCGGGCTTTGGCCGTTTCGCCAAAGTGGATGAACTCCCTATCGATACCTGGCGCGAGATGATGTCGGTCAACCTCGATGCCATGTTTTTTGTGACCCGAGCCTGGGTTCCCCACCTCAAAACCCGTGGCAGCGCCCACATCGTCAACTTGAGCAGCATCGCAGGCCGGGTAGGAATGCCACAGGGCGAAGGCTACAATGCCAGCAAATTTGCCGTGAGCGGCTTTTCAGAGTGCCTCTTTCATGAACTGAGGCCATTTGGCATCAAAGTCTCCACCATCTACCCCGGCTCCATTTCCACCAACTTCTTCGACGAAATCCCCGGCATAGACGCCCACGACGGCATGATGCGCCCGCAAGATGTGGCCCACACCATCGTTCAGCTCCTTGATACTCACCCCAATTACCTCGTTCGGGAAATTGAAATGAGACCTTTGAAGAAAGGTTGAGATCATTTAATCAACTTCTACGAGGGGATGTAACCATGATGAAGATTAAGTTAACCACAGTACCATCATTTAACCCAAACAAGCATGAGCCATCCCAACATTCAGGATGACTCATGCTTCAGTACGCTTTCCAGAATTGATTGTACCAAGCTTCATTCTCAATTTGTATCATCTACTTCGCAACAAGCATATCCTAAATACTTGTCACCACAAGACACAGTGCAAGATCCGCTAGCGTTAGACACCGAGCAACTAGTTGCATTTCGTCCTCCTGAAGTACAGTTATCATCACTTACATCATCTCTCTGACACTTACATTTTACTGCATAGGTAGTAGGGTCTGACCAAGATACACCTGATGATTCTCTGGGGATTGCTACGCGAATAAGTCCATAGCCTTCAAATGTGTTATCAATTTCCGACACATCCAGGGAATCTGGAGCAGATGCACTAGATAGCTTGAACCAATAGTCTGTTCCATCCAAATTATTGGTTACGATTACATTTTCATGTAAAAATAACAGCTCCGCATCTTCCCAAGTTGTCGTCTCTAGCTCATATTGAGAATCAATTTGTAGTTGATATACGATCTCCTCTCCATCAGAAGAAGCACTATCAATATGTATCAGCAACAAAGAGTCATCGTAGTTCTGGAAATCCACGGTCCCCGATAGCAGCTCCCCTTGCTGATATTCCAGTAAATTTTGGTTGTACTGGGATAACAATTCGCTAGCGTTAGACAGTGCAGCTGTTGTCCCATTACCCTCAATGGTTTTCGAAGGATCACAAGAAAAGGTCGATAATGAGCATAAGACCATCATCAATCCTACATGAATCGTTTTCATAAGAAATTCTGTAAAAATGTTTTACTTAAAAAAACAGGCACCTGACAATTAATTGTTGCACCTCTAATATTTTAAAGCTAAAAAAAAATAAGCGTTTCCAAGTTTTTCCTGCAAAAATCAGAAACTCTCTTGCAGGGCCATTTGGCTCATTGATCGAATATGATGTTCCCCAATTCAGAACGCCAAAAGTCACTATTGCTTTGTCAAGTACTTCATCCCTATCTGAGGTTTATATGCACCAGAAATCATCTCTAGGCTGAGCGAAGACATGTTGCTCATTCGGCAAGTGCTCAGCAGAGCGAGAGGCGACACAAAAAAAATGTCCATGCTTTTTTTCGCTTCACATGAGCTGATTTCCTCCCGAACCGGGAGTGTAGGAATAAGCAGACGATCATCGACAAGCGATGAGCCGGTCCTGCCGCCACCTACACACGAGGTTCGATGAAAACATCAAGACAGAAATGGAGCATCTTGTGGATCCTTTTCCTGGGCATCCTCACCATGGGGAGCAGCGCCGCACCAAGTCCTGATATAACCAAGCAACTCTATCCGACTCCCAATCCCAGCAGCATAAAGAAAGCCTGTCATTTCGCATTGGAAACGACAGGCGTAGAAGTAATCATCAGATTTTGAAGGCCTTATTTTTTGATGATGAGGCCCAGATCTTCGAGCTGTGCGGGATCTACTGACCCAGGCGCTTCCATCATGAGGTCGCGACCGCCTGCAGTTTTGGGGAAGGCCATCACGTCGCGAATGCTTTTTTCGCCAGCGAGTAGCATCACAAAGCGGTCAAGACCGAAGGCACAGCCGCCGTGCGGTGGCGCTCCGTACTCAAATGCTTTGAGCATGAAGCCAAACTTGGATTCTTTTTCTTCGGCAGTGAGGCCCAGAATGTCGAAAATCTTGTCCTGAACATCCTTGCGATGTACCCGCACAGATCCTGACACGATCTCGTTGCCGTTCATCACCATGTCGTAGCTCTGCGCTACCACCCGCCCGGGATCGCTGTAAAGATATTCCAGGTCTTGCTCCCGAGGCATGCAGAATGGGTGGTGAGCAAAGGTGAGCTCTCCGGTTTCCTCATCTTCCTCAAACAGCGGGAAATCTACCACCCAGAAAACGGACCATTTCTTGGGGTCAATCCAGCCTTCTTGGCGAGCCATGTGCAACCGAAGCTCGCCCAGCACCTTGCGGGTTTTCTTCTTGAGCTTATCGGCAATGATGAGCAGCATATCGCCTTGTTTCGCGCCAGCCGTCTCCATCATTTTCTGGAGATGCTCTGGCGAATAGAATTTATCGACGGACGATTTGAAGCTGCCGTCTGTGTTCCACTTCACATACACCAGGCCAGTGCTGCCGAGGTGAGGCTGCTTCACAAATTCTGTGAGCGCATCGAGTTGCTTACGGCTGTATTCAGCGCAGCCCGTAGCGACGATCCCCGCAATGAGGCCATCAGATTCGATGATGCCGTTGAACACGCCAAAATCGGTCCCGGAAGCGGCTTCATTCAGCTCCACAATCGGGCAGTCAAAGCGCAGGTCGGGCTTATCGGTGCCATACTTTGCCATGGCCTCAGAATATGGCAGGCGTAGGAAGGGAGGCAACTCCACATCGATCACCTTCTTGAAAATGTGCTTGGCCAGCCCCTCGAACATGTCGAGCACGTTGGTCTGGTTCACAAACGACATTTCGCAGTCGATCTGCGTGAACTCCGGCTGTCGGTCCCCGCGAAAGTCTTCATCGCGAAAGCACTTCACGATCTGGAAGTAGCGGTCCATGCCGGCCACCATGAGCAACTGCTTCAGGATCTGCGGCGACTGGGGCAGGGCGTAGAAGTTACCCGGCTGCATTCTGGAAGGCACAAGAAAGTCTCTGGCACCTTCGGGGGTAGATTTGATAAAAAATGGCGTCTCGATTTCGAGGAAATCCTGCCCGTCGAGGTACTCGCGGGTGGCCTGCATGGCCTTGGATCGCAGGCGCATGTTGCGCGCCATGTTGGGGCGACGCAGGTCGAGGTAGCGATATTTCATGCGAAGGTCTTCGCCTCCGTCGGTCTCTTCTTCGATGATGAAAGGAGGCACATCCGAAGGATTGAGGATCGCCACCGAATCGGGTGCAATCTCAACCTCGCCTGTGGGCATTTTCGGATTTTTGCTTTCGCGCTCCCGCACGACCCCCGTCACACTGATCACAAATTCCCTTCCCAGCTTCTTCGCCTGATCATAGACAGCTTTCTGCTCATCAGACTTGATGGACACCTGGGTGAGGCCATATCGGTCTCTCAGGTCCAAAAACAGGATGTAGCCGAGGTCGCGGGTTCCTTGCACCCAACCAGACAGGGTGACGGTTTGCCCGACATGTTCCAGGCGGAGTTCACCGCAAGTGTGTGTACGAAAAGCTGTTGAACGAGACATGAATAGTGAGATTCTTATTTTCGCCACAAAGGTAGCAGAAAGGCGGGAAGAAAAGGAGGATAAAATATGTTGTGTAATTTCGGGATTGAATCCTCAAATTACACAACATGATCCCCCGGAAGATTCTCCCGCAGTGATCTATGCCCGTATATCTTCGCGGGAAAAACGGTGGAGAATGTCTTAGCCTGGAATAACGGTAAACCAAAGTCCGCAAAGAAATATCCACACCGATATTCTTTTGCGGG
>JANQTF010000152.1 GCA_030731845.1 Bacteroidia bacterium
GCTTCCTGATCGGGTTTTCCAAGCATCATTTCTTCCAGAATACCCAGAATCAGGGCATGGTGTGGGCAAAAGATGCCCGAATGTCGAGCCAGGGCAAAGGCTGCACCTTCACATGAAGGTGTGGCAGAAGAACGCCATAGTTTTGGGTCGTGGTGGTGTCTTCAAAGAATCCATTTACTCCGTAGCGACCACTCACAGTGGAGAGGCCCGACTGATAGCTATTGTCCGACAACTCATACCGAAATCCGGGAATCACCGTGAGCACCTTTCCTACCTTAAACTTGATCATGGCATAGCCGGCCCCGATGGTTTCGAGCACAGAATACCGATCTACGATAGCAGTGCGGTCTTCACTGAGAATGGAAACCTGAGAGTCATACCAATCGCGGATCAGGTTTTGATCCAGACTGGAGTTGAGCTGAATGTTGGGCCCGTCTTCATTCTGGATAAAGGTTGGCGTGTTGCCCGTCAAGAAGCTCGACATGCTGATGAGGGTATTATTATTCGGCAGGTAGTTCAATGGACCGTCATACAACTCTGCAGCATTCTTGGTGATGTTACCTCCAAGGTAATAGAAATCTTCTGCCAACTCATCCACCATCCTTTCCCTGTCTATCTGATAAAATTTTCCGCCCACTTTTGCCGTGGCACTTATCAGCTTATTGATGCGGATGGGTACTTGTAGATTGATCAAGGCCGTTTGGGTCAATTCTCGGGTTTCAGTATCGCGAGACCTTGCTGAGCGCAGGATGGTGGTCTGCAGGTCGGGGGTAGCAGCAGGGAGGTATGTTTTTGGATGCGAATCGGGGTTAATGGGCCCAAAAGGGCTGCTGTTATCAAAAAACTCCATGAAAAAATCATAAGGAGTTTGCCCTAATGATTGGGAGGTGGAAAGGCTCCAGTCCAGGGTAGCAGGGCCAAGCTCGTGCTCACCAAACAGAGATAAACTATAGAGGGAAAGACTGGTTTCCAGGCCTGTGCCCGTGTATTCAATTTCCTGATTGCTGGGGTTATATTGTTCAGAATTTTGAAACTGACTACGGTCGGTGCGGCTATACACGCCAAAAAATGAAAATTTGTGGCGATCAGTTGGAGCATAGTCAAGGGCAAGGCTGCCGTTGTATCGCCGGCGAATCTCAGAGCGATCTTGTGTTTGGAGAGAGGAGCCTAGAATTTCTGTATTTCCCAGTGAATCGCTTCTGCCTTGGCGCCAGTTGTAGGTGATGAAGTCTCCACTTCGGTTGAATCTCTCGGCACTTGCCTGGGTTATCACCCCCACTTTGTTGTTGAAAATTCGACGACTTGCCTGCATCACAGCTTTGTAATCACGAAATTGCCGATCAAGATCGTTGTAGCCACCAAGGCCTTTGATCATGAGCTTGGGTGTCTCGGGTGCTTTCCTGATCCGCAGGTTCACAGTTCCCCCCACGGCTTCTGCGTCCATGTCTGGCAAGGGAGATTTGAATACCTCGATGCCGTCGAGCAACTCTGGTGCGATGAGCGACAGATCCACGGACCGGTCTGTGGCTGAGTTGGAAGGCAGGCGAACCCCATTGATGGTAATGGCGGTAAACTTAGGTTCCAATCCCCTGATGACTACTTTTTGCCCCTCACCACCGCTCCTGTTGAGCGACACTCCCGGCAGGCGGCCAATGGCCTCTGCTGCATTTACATCCGGCAACTCCTGAATGCGGTCTGCGGAGACGATATTGGCAATGCGATCGTCATTGAGCTGCTGATTGATGGCCTGGGTTTGTCCACGCTTTTGGGCGGTGATGACTACCTCTTCTCCCGTAAATCCGGTCCCCTCCATGATGATTTCAAGCATTTTGGTTTCCCCTGCTTCGAGCACCACCTCTAATCTCAGCTTTTCATACCCGATATAAGTCACAATGAGGGTGTGCGCGCCTGCAGGCACATTGAGCAGGCTAAAGTCTCCATATACATCTGTGATCGTGCCAATCGAGGCGATGTCTTCCACGTAAATGGTGGCGCCGATCAGGCGTTCTGTGCCATCGGACACATTGCCCCTGATATTAGCATTTTGTGCAAGTGCCGAAATACTTGTGAAACAGCAAGCCAAAATCAGCAATCGTGTAAGGAATAAGGTAGCCCTCATAAGTCAAGTAGTAGTAGGTTCGCTTAACACCTGCTTCTGATTTCTTTTTCGGATGAAAAGCAGATCATGGAGCAGATCATTGTCGTAGGTAAGCTGAATTTCGGTCGGAGCGGGATGAAAAAAATTTTTAAAAAGGTGGAAAATTGTGCAACAGCTGCGCAAGAGCCTGAAAATCAGCCCTCTGGTAGGGGCCGGTTTTCAGGCTTTGGCATAGTCTTTTTGGAAAATTCAGAGCAATGAGATGGTATCCCCTATTCGATCATGGTCAGAATTTCACACCCAGCCAATAAAAAGGCCCCTGTTCCATACACCTGCCAGTCGTCGGCTTTGATAGATTCTGGCGAATAACCCACCTGCTGCACAAAGCCGAGGCGGCCCTCTTCATTCACATTCTTCACCAGGCCTCTCCAGGCTTTTTCTACCACGGGTGCATACTCTTTGGCAGAAAGCAGCCCATGGTTGATGCCCCAGGCAAATGCGTAGCAGAAGAAAGCAGAACCGCTCGACTCCCCAATCGGATACTCGGCTGCATCGAGCAGACTGGATCGCCATAAGCCATCTGCTCCCTGGAGAGACGCCACCTTCCTGGCCATGCAGGTAAACTGGTCTTCAAACCTCGCCCTACTTGGGTATTCTGCGGGCATGTGCTCCAGCACGCGCACCAGGCCACCCAGCACCCAGCCATTGCCCCTGGACCAGAATACTTTTTGGCCATTGACGGTTTTGCGGTCAAAAAAGCGATCGTCGCGGTAAAACAAGCACTCCGTGGAATCATACAAGTAATCGGAGGTGATCCACCAATGCTTGTCCAGGTAATCGAGGTATTTCACTTCTCCTGTTGCCTCATAGACCCTGGCAAATGCAGGCGGTGCCATGTAGAGCGCGTCGCACCAGGTCCACCACTCCAATTTGTAGGGGTTGCCTTCAAACCTCACATCGGCAGATGATTTTCTGTCCACGTGCATATCCATGACCCACTGCAGGGGTTCCAGCATTTGCGGATCCTCGTAATGGAGATACATATCCGCAAATACCTGGGCGATGGTGAGCCGGTCGGCGTGATACACATCGTTGAGGAGTTTCCAATGAGAGCGCTGCCCCAGAGCCAGGAGCTCGTTGGCATATCGGGGTTCTTCTGTTTTTTCATACAAAGCCCAGAGGCCTGTGTAGAAGGCGCCGTCGAGCCAGTCGAGCGGGCTGCGCTGGGAGTAGGGATGCTCAATTTGCCAGTGAGCGGTGCGGTGCATCACCTCCAGAATGGGAGCTGAGGTCAAGTCGGTGCTTTGGCCATGGGCAGTGGAGGAATAGAAGCCTGTTTGGGTTGCTGCTATCACAAGCAGGAGTAGGAGTCGTTTCATTGAATAAGATTGGTTGACGAATAGTAAAAGGAAAGGAAGATCGGAAAATGTGTTGTGCCCTGCTGGAATTGCAGGAGGAGATGCTGAGAAGCGGCGAGATGAGCAGGGAAGATGAGTTGGCACCAAGTAAATAAAGTTTCCATGTAGGTGGAATTTTGTTTTTGAAATCGATAACAATTGTGCAATCGATTGAATACCATTGTAGAATTCTGTATTGTTGTCCAAACTATTCTTCACTCACACTCCTTTCATTATGAAATATCAGGTTCGTTATGGTGCACACCCCGACGATGTCAAAGGCTACGATACCCACCGACTACGGGATTCATTTTTAATCGAAACCCTCTTCGAGCCTGACGACATTCAGTTGGTGTACTCAATGTTCGACCGCTATATCGTAGGGGGCGCCATGCCGCAGAAGGGACCTCTGCACTTAGAGACGATTGACCCACTCAAATCAGACTTTTTTCTCCAACGACGGGAGCTTGGCATCATCAATGTGGGCGGTCCCGCCCACATTCACGCTGATCAGCAGACCTACGAACTGGGATACAAAGAGGCACTTTACCTGGGCATGGGCACCCGGGATGTCACTTTTGAGAGTGTGAATCCGGCTGAGCCAGCCTTGCTCTACCTCAACTCCGCCCCGGCTCATCATGCTTACCCTTGTAAGCTCATCCGCCGCGAAGATGCCGAGGTGGTAGAACTAGGTAGCCTCGAAACTGCCAATGCCCGCACCATCCGCAAGCTCATCGTGAGTAGCGTGGTAGAGGTGTGCCAATTGCAAATGGGCATGACCGAGCTCAAAACCGGCAGCGTGTGGAACACCATGCCCGCCCACACCCATGACCGCCGCATGGAGGCCTATTTTTACTTCGAAGTCCCAGCAGGCCAGTCTGTTTGCCACATGATGGGGCAACCGCAGGAAACCCGTCATATCTGGATGCAAAATCATCAGGCTGTGCTGTCTCCCGCCTGGTCTATCCATTGCGGAGCAGGCACCTCAAACTACACCTTCATCTGGGGCATGGCCGGGGAAAACCTCAATTACGGCGACATGGATACCCATGCCATCACGGATCTGCGCTAAGGTTTTGGAGAAAGTGTCACGGGAAGAGGGTATATGGAAATAGGGTATAGAGTAGAGTGAGGTATATGGAAATAGGGTATGAGGAAAGAAGGTATATGGAAATAGGGTATGAGGAAAGAAGGTATATGGAAATAGGGTATAGAGTAGAGTGAGGTATATGGAAATAGGGTATGAGGAAAGAAGGTATATGGAAATAGGGTATAGGGTAAAATCCTTACTTTTTCATTCACCCATTC
>JANQTF010000153.1 GCA_030731845.1 Bacteroidia bacterium
CATTTTATGCGTTATTTTCGGCCTCTAAAGCTTCTAATCGAGGATTTTGGGGTTTTTCAGGACCGACTATTTATCAACGGTAGAAAACATAGTTGATTCACTGGATTGATCATGCCAGATACGAAGTTAGCCACTTCTCATTCAAATTTTTGAATTCAGGGGGGGGTATTCCGGTCAACCTGAGCGGTTGCACCCAGTCGCCTCAGCTCACGCTTTCTCCATCGCTAGCGAAGGATTCATTCATGCAACCTCGTTTTCATGCTGGGCGCTGCGCGCTGTGCGAAAACTTAGGAAGCGGAGAAAAATAACCTCCCGATTTTGCGTAGAGATCTTGTGCCAAGACAAGGAAGGAAAACCGAGTTTGGCGAGCCAAATGAGGATTTTTCTGACGCAGGATTGGTGCAAGAGATCAAGCCAAAAGCGGATACTATTTTTTGACGCTTCCTTAGTTGATGTGCGGCTGTGTTTATTCATCTTCCATCATTGTTGCTATCATTCTATATGCCGATTCGCAGGCTCCGTGTACCATTGCTTGATTTTTTATTGATAGGGCTTCCCCTGCAAAATAAACCTTATTCAATATGGGTTCATTTATTGTCGCTACAATTCTTTCTTGATTACCTTCAAAGGAATACGAGTACGCTCCTTGAATATACGGTTCTTTGGACCAATTTTGAATAATGTGATTCACATAGTTAGCTGTTGCCTTTCCGTCAAACATTTCATCTAGTTCAGCCATAAATTTGTCTATCATCTCTTGCTCCGAGTTTAACTTCGTATAAGCATTTGCCTTATCGTTGATAGCGAACAGTCCTAAAATATGCTTACTGGAATCTTTTCTAAAGGCAGCATCATATACAAATTTTTCTTCTTCGTTCAGAGCTTGTAAAATATTGCCAAAAGCCAATATGTCAGGGTAGAACTTTTCTTTAAACTCTATAAATATCTTAATTCCGTCACCCATAAATATTTTTTCGAGCGCTTCTTTTTTATCTGTTGGCAATGAAGGCTGAAATGTAATCTGCTCATTTTGAAGGGTTTTAACGGGGGTTGTTACCAATACCTTATCTGCTTCAAAAGTCTCATTGTTGCCGGTTGATAAGAGAACTTTGTCTCCTTGATAATTGATTTCCGTGATAGGCTTGTTCAGAACTATTTTGTCAGCAATCTCTGGCACGATAAACTGCGCAAAGAAGTCGAACCAAGTGGAATTCTTAAATTTCCATTCACTGTAAAAACTGCTGATGTAATTATGTGATTTTAGCTTGCCGTTTTTCCAAGATTTAATGGATTGCGGATTGTAAACAATAATATCAATATTGGCATTCGAGTTAGGGTTGCTGATAATATCAGCCAATATTTTCGGGTCTGTGTGTATCCATTCCGCACCTATATCTATTGGGAAGTCGGCAAAATCAAATGACTTCTTTAATCGACCACCGTAAACGGGTGAAGCTTCAATTATTTCAAAATCCACCCCGTATCTTTTTAGTAGGTACCCTGCTGCTAATCCTGCTGCACCTGCACCTACAATGATTACTTTTCCTGAAAAATTAGTACGGAAATTGGGGAAAATGGAATCGTCTTTCCTACAGGATTGCAGCAAAGCACTACTCAGAAACGGAAGACCAATTCCCATCACCAAACTCTTTTCTATAAATTCTTTCCTTGTCAT
The DNA here is from genome assembly GCA_030731845.1 of Bacteroidia bacterium. Taxonomy (GTDB): domain Bacteria; phylum Bacteroidota; class Bacteroidia; order J057; family J057; genus JANQTF01. Next base: position 1,676 of record JANQTF010000153.1, read on the forward strand.
TGGTTATTTTTTTGAATGTAACCTTAACATTAACCCTGTTGAGATTGCAAAAAAGGCAGCATTTGTATTTTGAACACTCAACTTTCCGCCATAGGTAGCTTTGATAAATAACCCTAAATATTTTTTGGGGTCTATTCCCAAGCCTATATTCAAAGAAGGTAAAAAATAGTTTATCGCGTCATATCTGTAATCTATTTCCCCAGTCCCCAAGTTTAATGAGCCGTCTTGTCTTTGAAAAGCAAGTAAATATCCCGCTCCAACGGAAGAAGTGAAAAAAAAACGTTTATCTGATTTATTCAATCTGTACACCAATTCGGGGTTAAGCACCAAGTTTTGAGACACATTGCTTTGAGTGAAATAGCTACATTGCGTTAAGAGCTGAAGTCGTTGTTGGCTCTTTCTTCGTTCTTTTGCATTTTCTCCCAATTCTTTCAAAGTAAAAGTACGCCCCAAAGATCCGCCAATATTTGACAGATAAGGGGCGAAATATGCAACTTGCCATTCAATATCTCTTTCCTGTGATAGGGCAGAATTGGTCGCAAGAAAAGTAAATATTGATAGTATGAAGTGTGCTTTAAATAAAAGCATCGGGTTGCAAGGGTAGTCTTGTTTCTTGCGTGGCTTTCTCTGCATAGCATATAACGGTCAAGTATCAGAGCAGTAACGGATTGTATGGCGATTATCTGTCCGCCACCACAGAAGTCTATGTTGCACAAAACCTCCGGTTGTTTCCCGGGTCTATGCAACCTAAATTAGGGTATTCTGCCTTTTCATTGCAACGAAATGAAAAAAAGAACCTGATCGATCGGGCCAGTCCAGCCACATAGACTCCCCTGATCCCCGGCCATCATTGAAAGGCCCATCCCACAAAAATCCCATAATTAGGCTTGAAGGTTTGGTCGGGGCCGTATTGGTCCAGGTTTGCAGCTACCCCAAAATTGAATGCCTTCATTTTCAGGCCGGTTCTCAATTGCAGGAAACTCCGGGCATGCAGGTTATCCCGGGTGCTATGGACATACAGAAACTGCAGCCTGGTGTAAAGATTGAGGTTGGGGCCGATGGCAGGTTTGTATTCATAGATACCAAAAAGCTCCACCTTTCGCTCGGGCTGGATCAGTAAGGAAGCGATCGTCACGGCCACCCATTCTCTGTTGGCAAAGGAATGCTGGACCCCCAGAAGCGGAGCAAAGCCGACCTGATTGTTCAGGGTCGCGCCGCCGACAAGGCCAAATCCCTTGTAGAGCTGATAGCTTAGGATGACGGGAATGACGAGGTCCAGGTCCTCCAGATCACGTTCGTAGCTGGCGGCAAATGACGACACGCTCAACAAGCCCAGCTTGCTTTCTGGCGAAAACTTTTTCTTGACGACCATTTGATAAAACATCCGATTGTTTCCGGCCATGAATTCCACCGGGGTAGGGACTTTGGGCGGACCTGCCTGCGCCCAGGCAGACTGAGGTATTCCTGAAGCAATCAGAGAAACAAACAACCAGAGGAACTGGCGTACGAGGGGGATGGTTAACATTCGCATGAGCTTGGTGATTGTTTGTTCAAAGCTCAGCAGTTGCGGGCAGGAAAACCTTGCCCTATGGCAACGTTTTGGGAGTCAGAGGCTGGATTTCAGGCGACTCAAGGTATAAGGCGTGATGCCCAGGTAGCTGGCGATTACCTTATTGGAAAGGCGTTTGAAAACCTGCGGCTGTTGGGCAAGTAGCAGTTTCAGTCGGTTCAGGCTGTCCGTTCCCTGTAAGTCGTAAATTCTTTTTTGGGTCGTGATATAGGCAGATTCGAGAATATTCCGGTACACTTTGTTTACGGCGGGCTCATGTTCTACCAGGTAGAAAAAGTCTTCCTTACTGATCGCGAGCACAGTAGATTTTTCCAGACTCTGGATGTACTCAATCGAGGGCTGACCGGTGATTAAACTGGTAAAAGAAGTGGCGAATTTCCGCTCAAAAGCGATATAGCGGGTGTTTTCCAGCCCCTCCTGATTGACCGAATACAATCGTATGCATCCCGAAATGACAAAGTAGTTGGATTGGCAGACCTCGCCCTCCCGAAGCAGAACTTCGTTTTTTCTGATGGTTTTTTCGCGGAAATAGGGCGTCAGTGAGGCCAGGGTTTCCTCATTGATGTCCGTTATGTCGTAGAAGTACGCAGCAAGGGCGGTATGCATAGGTCAATCTAATGGATGGAGAGAAATTGTCGTTCACCCAGCCAACCCTGGATGCTCCTGGGTCGGCTGTGGACCCCACATGGTGGCAGCCAGCAGATGGACGACTTCGGCCCCTAGCGCAACATCCAATGAGGTTTCCCCGTTGGCAAAGTAGGTTGAGAGCGCCCGTACCTGAGGCACTGCTTCGGGCAGAGGCGTAGGCCCGGGCGGCAGGTTCGGTCAGCGCGATTTCCCGGTTCCTGAGTCTAGATTGCCTTCTTCCAACACTTCTTCCAGTGCGTGGTTCTGATTCGGGTTTTTGAGCATTCGGTAGATGAAGGCGACCGGAATCAGCATGGGAATCAGAAAGCCCACCCGCTTCTCCTCAGCCATACTCCAGGCGGCCACGCCGAAGATTAGGATCCCGACGAGAAATCCAATGGCGATGGCGTGGAACAGTTTCGACTGTTTCAGTTTTTTCTTTTCGACCAGCAGTTGCTCGTCCGTCAATGCCAGCAAGTCTTGTTTTTCCATATCCAGCTATTGGGTGAAAGGGTAGTTGACAGGAAACACCACCCCGCAGCTGCGACGTTTGGGCTTCACCGGGAAAGGCGCATACCGCCTGCAGCTTCAGGTTGATGATCCATTTTTGAGTTTACGAAAAACTGAGTATTATTTCCACCCCGGATGGCTATTTTTCCGCTGTTCCTGCCCTGGTCCCGCGCCTTGGCTGGCCGGGAAAATTATTTTCTATGCTGCGAAGCTGTCTGTATGGCCGGGTAGGGGTCCCACAAAAAAAGCGGGCCATTCGGCCCGCCTGCGTTCATACTACCAAAACCTACCAATCAGCCGGAGCTTATTCCACCCGCAGCTTGCGGGTCACGAGTGCGTCATCCACCCGAATCTGCACCAGGTAAACCCCGGCGGCCAGATCGGGCAAGG
>JANQTF010000154.1:0-16779 GCA_030731845.1 Bacteroidia bacterium
TAGCCGGACTGGATTCTAGATTACAAAGTGTAATTTAGATTATGTCCAAGAAACGGGGAGCGAGGCAGAAAAACTAACGATTTGGGAAGGGAATTGTGAGCTATCGCTGGATGAGCAGATGGGGTGTTGGAATAGCTGTGGGGTGAGAAGTTTCCGATTCTCGGGATGTTACTTCGTTCAACGACTTAAAGGCGAGACCACCCAAAACCAACAAAAATGGCCCCCAAAACCTTCCGCTGAAGGTCAAGGGGGCCATGATTATTTCGAAAGGAGCCGCTGGAAGGCTCGGGAAGGCGAGGGGGGAAGGATTTCTCACTGTGACCACGGTGCATTCACTCTTAGTCTTTGGGAGACATTGGGATCAGGGTCTGCCCTGACCTCCGGGTCTTTCGCCGCCGGGTCCACCGGGCCCAAATCCTCCGCGATCGCTGGTGGGGGCAGAAGGCTCGAAGTTGCGCAGCTGATAGCGGAAGCTCAGCATCACGTAGCGCTGCAGCACCGTCTGCTGAAGGTCCTGGATGTAGATTTCGGTCGCATTTCGGGAAATGCTGGTGTTTTGCCCCAGAATATCAAACATAGAAAGCTCCAACTCACCGCGCTGGTTTTTGAAAAACTTCTTGGCGATGGCCCCGCTCCACAAGAAATAGTCCTGGTTGAAATCATCGGTGAGGCCGCGATAGAGCTGATGGTTGAGGGAGGTGCGCAACACCCATCCTCCGGGAGCAATGAGGTTGATTTTGGCTTTGCTGGTCTGGCTCCAATACTGGGTATTGAGCTGAGGCTGGGCAGAGTTGGCAGCGCTGGTGAGATCGGTGTTGGAGGAAAGGGTGAAATCTATGTTCTCACTGATGTTGCTACTCAACACCACGCCAAACCCCAGAGAAGTGTTCTCACTCACGTTGCTGAGACCATTCACAAGGCTGGGGGTTCGGGAGTAAGAGCTTGAGAGGCTGATGTTCATGTTGGTTTTGAGCGCGTTGATGAGCTGCCCGTAGGTCAAGAAAGCCCTGGCATTGGCGTAGCCATTCACATTCACGGGCTGGGTAAACTGGCCTCCACGCTGCAAGAATAAGCCATTGGGCAGGATGGTGTCCTGGTTGGCGATCCAGCTGCTTCTGCCGATGTAGTTTTGCGTGGCCTGGGTGCTCAGGTTGAGGCTGATGAGGCGACCGGCTTCTGTGTTGGTTTTGTTATACCGAAAGATGAGGCGGTGCTGGGTAGCCTGCTCCAGCTCGGGGTTGCCACTGCTGAGCTGAAGCGGGTTGGAGTTGTCGATCACATCCTGGAGGTCAGACACGGAGGGAGCATCCGTATTGGAACGATACATCGCAAAGATGGAATTATCGCGTCCGCGCCCACTTCGATACATGATCATGGGCAACACGTTGTAAAAGGTGAACCCGATCGTATCCACTCGCGGAAAATCCTGCTCGTTGTTGAGCTTGGCTTCCTGCAGGGCGACTCTGGCCATAAACGTCCCCTTGGGCAGGCGCCACGTCAGCCCCGAGCCAATCTCCTGGCTGCGATAGTTGCTCTGAAACACGTTGGTGAGCTGGGTATCGAGCAGTGAATAGGAGCTTGTGAGGGAATTGTAATTAAAGGTTTCCTTGTTGGAGTCGGTCCATTTGGGCGAAAATTCATACCAGGTAGAGAGCATGGCTTTGCCAAACACATTCTCGGTGAACATCACATTCACCCCGGCATCATAGGCATCCACATCCAGCATGGAAAACTGGTCCAGCGTGTCTGAATTGGCGATGCCGGAGAAATAATTCAGTTCTGAATATTGGTTGTTGGTGCCCTTTTTCTGGTTGTATCCGGTGTTCAAGCGAATGGACAGCGTCCGCATGGGCTTTTCAAACTTGTGTCTCAGCATGATCATGTTGCTGAGGTCGATGCCGGTATATTCTGAGTTGAAATTGATCAGGGAGCTATTGAGCTGCGCGTCGCTGATGGTGGTTTGTCCATTGGTAAGTGTGGCCCCTTTGTTGAATTGAACGGAGGCCCTGGGCCGCCAGATAAGGGAGGTCTTTTCCGAAATTTCGTATTCCAGTCTCAGGTTGAGACGGTGATTGGTGTTTTGGCTGTTGGAGGTGAGGTTTTCGGTATAGACCTGCCCGGTGTCACGTCCGGTGAGATATTGGCGCAGCAGGGATTGGTCGGCGACATTGTCGGTATAGTTGAAAAAATAGGAGCTACTGATTTTGACTTTCTTTCCCAATTCGTCCGAATAGTTGACCCCAAAGGCTTGGGTAGTGGTGATTCCTCCTTGTTCATTTACCAAAAAATCTCCGACACTGCTTCCTCCGCCACCACCACCACGGCCGCCGCGACCACCGCCTGAGCTGACCACACCCACGAGGTCTTCTGAGGCAAAGTTTTGCTGGTTGATGTTGTTGGAAAGCCCAACGATGGAGATCCGTTGGTCATCGTTAAAGAAATTGAGGTTTCCGCCAGCTTTGTAGCGATCCTCGTAGCCATAGCCGGCAAATCCGGTCCCAAAGGTTCCGTTGCGCGTTTCAGGCTTGGTGACAATGTTGATGGTGCGGGTGGTCTGCCCGTCGTCGAAGCCTGTGAACTGCGATTGCTCGCTCTGCTGATCAAATACCTGGATCTTATCCACCACTTCGGCGGGCAGGTTGTTGAGAGCCGCTTTGGGATCAGTCCCAAAAAAGGGTTTTCCATCTACCAGCACCTGTGTCACGACTTCCCCTTGTGACGAAACCTGTCCATTGTTGCTGGTGATACCCGGCATCTTCTCAATCAGATCAGCAGCCGAAGCATCTGGGTTGGTGGTGAATGCAGTGGCATTGTATTCGGTCGTGTCCCCTTTTTGCTGTGCTGGCGGGGCTTCCGCCTGGATGGTCACCGTTTCCAGGGCATAGGAAGTGACCAAGGAAATAGGATCTGCGAGCACAAGCCCGGTCGCGGGAATGTCGATTTCGCGATACCAGGTTTCGAAGCCATCAAGGGAGATGGTCATCCCGTATTTTCCGGCTGCCTCGACTGGCACCAAAAACTCACCCGAAGGCCTGGAGAAAGCGGCATATCTGGCCGAGTCGGTAAGATTTACGAGGGAAACCCGCGCCTTGGCTACGGGGTCGGAACTGCCCTCTTTCATGAGGCTACCAGACAAAAACGGCGACTGTCCGAAAACACTCGCGCAGGAAAACAGAAGCAGAATGAGGGAAAGGTTTTTCATCGCATGTTCGGGATAACTACTACCGCACAAAAAGAGGGAGAGGGGATTCACCAACCCATTTTCCAACAAGATCCCCCCTCCGTCATGAAGAGATATGAATAAATCAAAAGAACGAAGTCGTACTTCATTAGCTTATTCGCCAAGGATCAGGAGAATGGAAGACTTCCAAACTCCTGATCCTTCACCCTTAGCTTTCAGACTTGGCTAGTTGCTGCCATCTGGTCTGCCACCGCCCTGGCGACCACCACCCTGACGACCGCCACCTTGGCCACCTTCCTGCATTTTCGCCCTCTGCTCAGCCTGCATTTTTTCATGTTTGGCATATTGCTCAGGAGTCAGGATGGCTTTCAGTTCGGCGTCTTTCTTTTCCATGAGGGCTTTCATCCCAGCCATCATGGTTTCACGGTTGCCTCTGTTTTCTTCTCTGAAGGTCTGCTGCTCTTTTCCGTAGCGGAGGTTGATCTCTTCTACTTTAGCAGCCTGATCGGCGTCGAGGTCGAGCTCACCCACCATGCTAGAGGTTTGCTTGGCGGCGCGATCTTCGGGGCTCATTTGCTGGCCACGACCACCGCCGGGCTGAGCTACCATCACAGAAACCAGCATCACAAATGCTGCGGCGAGGGAAATTCTTAGCTTGTTCATTGTTTTGTTTGTTTGATGAATGAGGAGTCGCTTGCGGCGGCCCCGTTGTTGATGAACCAAACCTAGGTCAAAGCATTCGGAGACAGAAAATAATTCAATCAACGGCCCGAAAAATCCTGTGAACGCAGGGATCAGCCGATAAACAGCTGCTCAGCGCATTCATTGGCTAAATCACGGTGTTGATCCTTTGTGGCGGGGTGTTCACTGAAATGAATTGGGAAATCAGTGAGGATGAGTCAATTTTGAATCATGAAAGAGGCATCACGCAAAGATTGGATTCGCTGGTCGCTCCAGATTCTGCTCTGGGGCGGATTCTGGCTGGTAGCCCCCTTGCTCATGAATGAATCCAGTGTAGGCAACAATTTTATCTACCGAAATGCGCTGCTTGCCATCATGACCGGGGCCCTCGTGGCGGTGAATTTGGCTGTGCTCTTCCCGCAGCTCTATCTCAAGCGCAATGCGGTGCTATTTTTTGTGCTTGGTGTCGTTGTTAGCGTGCTCTTCGTGCAGCTCACTGAGTGGGTGAGTGACTTTCTCACCCTTAATCCCAATCGGCCCACCAAACGCCCGGATCAGGGCAACAGACCCGATCCGGGATATTACCGGAACATTTTTCGCTCTTTTCCCTATCTGATTGCCTTTTTGGGAAGCTCGGCCATTGAAATAACCGTCAATGCGCAGCGGCAGGCTCGAGCTGCCATTCATCTACAAAAGGAAAAACTGGAATCGGAGGTGAAATGGCTGCGATGGCAGACTAATCCTCACTTTCTCTTCAACGCTCTCAACAACATCTACGCCCTCACGATCATGAAGTCGGATCAGGCGCCCGAGCACCTCATGCAGCTCTCCGAAATGCTCCGCTACATGCTCTACGAGGGCAACCACGACAAGGTGCCCATTGATAAGGAAATCGAATATCTGAAGAAGTATGTTTCTCTCCAGCAACTCAAAGATAGCCAGGGACTCAACGTAAGCATGGACATTGCCCCCATCAGCGGCAACCCGATGATTGTGCCACAATTGCTCATCCCTTTTGTGGAAAATGCATTCAAACACAGCAACGTCGAGGATCGGGCAAATGGCTGGATCAATATTTCGCTGAGTCAGCAGGACAATGTGCTGAGGTTTGTCGTAGAAAACAGCATTCCTTCCACGCCCTACACCAAAGATGCCCACGGAGGCCTGGGCCTGCAAAGTGTGAAGCGATTGCTCGACCTCACCTACCCCAACGCCCATCGTCTCGATATTCAATCCACCGCCAACACCTACCGAATATGCCTGGACCTGACCCTCACATGAGCCTCCTGCGCTGCCTCGTGGTAGATGATGAGGAACTGGCCCGCGGCCTGCTGGAAAATTATATCGCCCGGATGCCCAACCTGCAACTCGTGGCGAGCTGCAAGCAGCCCCTCGAAGCAGCAGGATACCTGCAACAACAGATCGACATCGTATTTCTCGACATCCAAATGCCGGAAATGACGGGGCTGGAATGGATCAGAACCATGCCCCGCAAGCCGCAGATTATCCTTACTACCGCCTATCCGCAATATGCCATCGAGAGCTACCAACTGGAAGTGACCGACTATCTACTCAAGCCTTTTCGGTTTGAGCGATTCATGCAGGCCGTGCAAAAGGCCGCTGAGTGGAAGCGCCTTCAGGCGCTCGAAGCTGCGCCCGTGCCACACGCCGCCCCAGCAGCAGAAGCCGCCACCAAGGATTACCTCATGGTGAAAGCGGACCATAAGCTCGTGAAAATCCGCTTTGAGGATCTGCTCTACGTGCAGAGCAAAGGCGAATATGTGCAGTATCACAGCACCCAGGGCAAGGTACTCGCGCTGGAATCTCTCCGCCACCTCGAAGAGGTGTTGCCAGCCAGCCGGTTCATTCGGGTGCACAAGTCCTGGATCGTGGCGCTCGATGCGATCGAGGCCCTCGAAGGCAACATGATTTATGTGAAAGGGGAAACCATCCCCGTCGGGGCGAGCTACAAAGACGCGGTGAAAGAGGCGTTGTGAGGAGGGGGGAAAGCTGTTTTGTATGTTTTCTCATGCTTTTCTCTTCACGCTATTACAAATCTATCCTTTTTCGCATACAGATTTGGTGGTGAATAGCAACTTGATGCATTCCTCGCTTGGAATCCTTTGAGATATAAGGATTGGCGAATCAAAACCAGACCACACAGAAACAAACTCGCGCAAGATCTCTTCGAGCGCATGGCGACTAGAGGCACGGTAGCATCCAAATTGCTTGTCGGCCTCATCTTACTGGGTGTATTGGCACGTTGATGACACAGCGTTTTCAACGCTGATTTTAGCGAATTTGGAGATTTGTTTGGTATTACCATCGTATAAACGTGGGGCGAAAAACCAGCATTTGGGTAGTTGACAGCACCTATGCGCCTGCAAAAACATGAAACTCGCCTCGCCCTTAATCGAGCGGCCTCCTCCACCCTTCTCTTTGGTCACCCAATCACCGCCCTGGGTCAGAAAAACCTGCCCTTTGGACAATGCCTGGCGTGGGAGAGCAGGAAAACGAGCACCTTCGAATCAGAAGTTAAGGTTGCACCACGCAGAAACCGATTTCATGCCAGCAGGCATTTACCTGATCAAGATCCAAAGCGGCAGCTCTCAGATCAGCCAGAAGCTGCACATTGTAAGATAGAAGATAGTCCCACCCCTTGTAAACGCACAGCCGCTTCTGGTCGAAAGACCTGGAAGCGGCTGTCGCTTTTTTGGGAGAGAATGATTACTCAGATTTTTCTACTGTTCCGAGGTTGCTTTTGTCCACAATATACAAGGGCCGGTTCAGCACGTTTTTATTGATTCGGCTAATGTATTCTCCGATGACTCCGATGGTAAGCAATTGGATGCCACCGATAAACATGGAGCTGATGATCAGGGAAGTCCATCCTGTGATGGTTCTATGCAAGACAAAATGCGAGTAGATGGCGTAAAGGATGATGCAGAAGGAGATAAATGAGATGGCAAAGCCAAGTTTGGTCACGAGGCGCAGCGGCATATCTGAAAACCCCGTGATGCCATCAATGGCAAATCGGAGCATCTTACTGAAAGAGTAGCCTGTCTGGCCATATTTTCTTTTGTCCCGGCTAAACAGGACTTCGGCTTGCTTGAATCCGAGCCAGGCGATTTGCCCTCTCAGAAATTTATTTTGCTCGGGCATTTGCCGGAGGTAGTGCACAACTTGTTGATCAATCAAACGAAAATCTCCTGTGTCCACGGGTATGTCGATGGCGGTGATTCGCTTGAGCATTCTATAAAACAGCTTGGCACTGGTCTTTTTGAATATGCTTTCGCCTTTTCTTTCCTGCCGCCTGGCATACACAACCTGATAGCCTTCCTTGTATTTCTCATACAACTCGGCAATGAGCTCGGGCGGGTCTTGCAAGTCGCCGTCGATGATGACATTGGCGCGGCCTCGGCACAGGTCTAGCCCTGCTGTGACGGCGATTTGATGGCCAAAATTCCGATTGAGATTGATATAAAATACCCGATGGTCCTGCTCCGCCAACGCCATTAAGGCCAACAAAGAGTGGTCTTTGCTTCCATCATTCACAAAAATGAGTTCGTACTGCTCAGAAATGTGAGACACCGTTTTCTGAATACGGCTGTACAATTCTGGAATCGTCTCTTCCTCATTAAAAATGGGAATGATCACAGAAATATCTATCTCAGCCTTAGTCTTTCCTCCCATGGATTCTATATTTCACGATGCCGCCATTTACTTCCAGGATCTCATGGTCATAATGCCCTTCTAGGTATTGTTTCACATGCAGTTGATTGGCGAGAACCACCTCCTGACTTTGCAATGCTTCCCAGTCTTTCTGGGCTAAGAGGACACCTTTTTCATTCAGCAATTTCGCATAAAAATGGTTCTGTGGGCTGTACCCATCATACAGCAGCACGTGATGATTCAGGTCATATTTTCCTCTTACCGCAGCCTTGAGGTAGTAGGTCATTTCATACTGATACTTCTCAAATTGGTTTCCCTCGTCTTCCTGTGGTTTATAGGTCTTGTTCAATATAGCTCCATAGGGGGTGATGCCGATCAGGAACAGGAAGAGGAAGGGGAGAATGTTGACAGTAAGGGTTTGGTTTGCCCAGCTGAGGTTTTCGAGCAATTGGAAAACATAATGGACAAAGATGGCGATGAGCAGTGCTAAAAAGGGGAAAAGAGGCATGTCATACCATTCCAATTTTGTCTGAGCAATGGAAATGATCACAAAGAATGTAACTATCATCACCATCAAAAAGAGCGTTAGCCGATTGATCTTTTTGTCTTTGATCAGGAAGCCTGTCAATAACCCGCAGGGAACCAGCAAATACCACCCAGACAACTGATGGTCCACCATGATACGCAGGTAGAACCAGAGCCCATCGCTGTGGTCTTCAACGGCTTCCAAAAATCTTCCTCCCAACTCATTTTCCTGAACAGCAGCGATATATCCGGGGTTTTGGAGTTCTCGGATCAGGTAGTAGCTCAGCACAAGGGACAGGAAGGACAGCAGCCCCAAATAGAAATGCTTGTTTGTGAACAAGGGAATGAATTGCCTCTGTGTCATGCTATACATGGCCATAGCAGGCACAAACAATAGCCCGGAAACGCTTTTGGTCAACACAGCCAGCGCCGTGAGCAGGAAGACGTAGTACAAGTACTTCTGCTTGTTAGTCTCACAAAAAGCAAAAAAGAATATCCCACTCGCCGTGGTAAACAAGGTGAGCATCGCATCGTAATCTCCGGTTCTCGTTCCATGAATATTCACATATCCCGATGAGGAGAGTAGCACAAGGATGGCGATAAATCCAAACCAAAAACTGCGGAGATAGCGGAGAGAAAACAGCAATAGCAATAGACAGGTGCCAAAAGCCGCCATGGCAGACGGCAATCTGATGGCTAATTCGTTGACCCCGACGATGTTCATCAAAAAAGCTTGTGCCCAAATCAGCAGAGGTGGCTTCGTATTCCACATATCTGGATTTCCATAAAAATGCGTGACGATGAGGTCTCCGTTTTCATACATTTCGTAGGCATTGATGGCCAACCTCGACTCATCCCAAACCCGAATACACAGCGTATCTAAATGCCCAAAAACAGGCACAGCCACCAACAAGGCCAATATGAGGTATTTCCCGAATCTATGAATGGTCTTCAGCATCTCTTTACATGATTGATGAAACCTCGCGCACTTAACACCCCACTAGCCGTTTTGGGTGAGCTGAGTCAGGTGATGTTCCAGATGGTCCACATAATCCTTCATGAGAAAGTTCAGGTCAGCATAGTCATTGCCGTTGAATACAATCTGGTAGCTCAGGGTAGTTTCCGTTTGGTTTTTCATCACGGTAACAATCCTTCTGTTCAAAGCTAGCCAACAAATGACAATCTCCTCTATTTTTGAGGCTTGATATTGATTCGCCTCGACCCATTCGTCTTGCCTGTATTTTCTGATTTTATAGGGTTTCTCCTCCACCTGAATCTCCGTAAATCGCTGCAGGTTGTTGAGTGCGGAGTCGAGTAAATGCCCCATGATTTCCTTTTTTGACCACTTTTCAGGCGATGGTTTTTGACTCAACTCCAGCTCAGTGGCTTGAGACACATACTCAAATCCGCTGGCCAATAATCCTTCGAGCTGGTTGATGGTTTCGTTCATTGCTTGGGAGGTTAACTGCTTCCATTCCAAACTTCCACTTTTTCTGTGACTGGTAAAAGAAATTCAGAAGCCCTTATGGCGAGCATCTTCTGGGCCTGGAGATGAAACGCTGGTACAGATTGAGAGACGACGCCAAATATAGAATTCCTCAATCGTATCATTGCGGGATGGCTTTTTCTTACCCTTGATCTATGCAAAATCAATATGTTAGCCGTTACCAACAAGCCAAGATATGAAACACTCATTTTTGCTATGTACGGCTATTTCGCTCTTGCTATTCGCCTGCAAGGAACAAGATTCCTCAACAAAGGCCCTCTCTCCCACCCGTATCGAGTTTCAGGAATTCACTCTGCTTCCCGGACAGATGGATACAGTACTACACACCAATGGGGGCGCAAGGGTTTTTCCGAATATTTCTGAGTCAGAATTCGACATCACCTCCCCTATCACACTCTCCATCAGGGAATTTCTGACGCTGGAAAACATGATTCTGGGGGGACTGCCTACGGTCGGTGAGGAGGGCCTGATGCAGTCTCAGGGAATGTATTACCTGGAGGCACACCAAAACGGGGAGAAGATTGATTTTCAAACACCGTGGAAGATTGAAGTTCCAGTGGAATTTATAGAACAGGGCTTTGAGTCATTCGTAGCGGACGGAGGGAGTGATGATCCCGGTATCTGGCGGAAGGCTAACCGTCAAGATCCTGTAGATTCCTTGGTAGGAACACTTGCCAAAGGTGACTCCTTTTATCACGCGTTTTGTGCCGCATGCCACTCAATCAAGGGAAAACTCATAGGTCCGCAGCTTGGAGGAGCCGCAGAAAAATTTGATTGGGATTGGTTGGTGAAATTTACCCGGAATGCTCCCGGCATGATCGTCGGGGGAGACTCATTGGCATTATGCATATGGTTGGACTCCAACAGAGGCGCCATGTCAGACTTCCTCCACCTTGATGAAACAGAAGTCAAGAATATCTATTTCTACATCGAGAACGAACGAAGGCGCAATAACTACCCCAAAAGTTTGCCTGGCCTTTGCCAAGGAAATCTGAATGAGGCCCTGCAAATCTTAACTAAAAAAGTGCGTGTCAACGATTCCATTGCCAGAACAAGGCCACCCGTCCGGATAAGACCCGGCGGTAGAATAATTCCGTCCTTGTTTTACTACCCATTCCTGGCTTCTTCTGGCTGGACAAATTGCGATCGTTATCTCTTGGGTGATCTAGAAGCTAAGCCTATTGCCAATATCAAGATTTCGGGGGTTATTACTCCAGATGAAGCCCCTGTGTCTCTCTCGGAAGTGGTTCTGATCTCCCGTACAAAAACCGTTCAGAGATTCTCTCTCCTGAATAGCAACGAAGGATTTCAGAATGACAACGGGGCCACAATCTGGATTTTGGAGACAGAACCCCAACTAATTGCTGTACTGCAAGAACGGGCCGATGGCCTTGTTGGGATCTATTTCGGAGAGCACATCCTAAAGGAATACATGGACCTCACTGTTCCGCTTTCGTTGATTCCAGAGGGGGAGCTAGAGGCATTTATTGCGCAAAAAGTGAATGAATTCACCTTATAAACGCTGTCTGCTAACTGGCCCTTTTGTTTCTTTATCTCACGAAAAAAATTCGCCGATGTGCCACAAGATGCCCGAAGGGTCGTGGACGAAGCATTCTCTGCCCCATTCATAATCGCGAATAGGGACCAGCCTCACGCCGGCATATTTGGCGGGCAGATCCAGGGCAGATAGCGCTTCCCAATAGCGGACCACGTCGTCCACTTCCAGAAACACCATGGTGTTGTCCACCCAGTCTTTGACGTAGGCATCTTGCAGGTAAAACCCAAAGCCTGCAGTGTGGAAATAGGACATATTGGGTCCGAGCTCACGTTCCTCAAAGCCCCAGTCCCGATAAAAATGACGAGAAAGGTCGAAGTTTTTGGCACCGATAAATGGTCTGATGGAGCTTGCTTGATGTTGCATGGGGATGGGGGTTAAGATGAAACCCAAACTTAGCAAACTTCGACGATGATTGGTCTTGACCGAAATCAAGAATGGGAAGTTCCTCTTATCGTAGGCAAAGGAATGATTACGATTAATTCGATCTCTTAATCACCTCCATATACCCACTTCCAATTTCTACAAAGCACCTTTCTTCCTTAAAATGCTCTACCAGGGATTCAAAGTTTGTATCCAGAATTTGTATAAGTTGTCTGGTTGGAATATTTCCAAGAGCAATACGCAGAAGTCTATTGGGCTTAGCTTGTACGAAATGGCTATTCTTAAAATCAGCATCTTTTGTCAATACCGTCATGCTGTGCTGATTGGCATAATCACTGATGACAGAATCTTTTGTGCGGCACCCATCCAATATATTATTCACGTGAACAGCCTCACACCCTCGCTCTGACAGGAAAGTAGTGACCCTCATTGCTATATGCACATCACATAGCACTTTCAAAGTCATGCTGCGGTGGTAAACATTTTTCCGGAAACCAATACCTTGGCATACTCCAGACTTGCTAGCAAATCTGCCTTCTCGAGCTCAGGATGTTCTTCAACGATTTCGTCGAAACTCATTTCAGAAAGCATCATATCCAGCAACACTTCAACAGGCCACCTCATTCCACGCACACAAGGTTTGCCATGACAAATTTCCGGATCAATGGTTATTCTGTCTAAATAAGTCGTTCTATTGGTTTTCATACTACACGATTCGAAGCTGGAAAGAGCATTTCTCCAAGTTGATACAAGATACTCAAAAATTGGTTCCAAGATACCTCTTTCCCAAGCCCTCCCCGCTCCTATCCCCCGATTCTTCCCATCAGGTCATCTTTGAATGCCCTGCCGATGGGGATCACATGGCCTCCGGGCAGAAATAGCTGGTTGCCCGATACTTTCTCGACGAGGTCGAGGTGGATGATGTAGGACTTGTGTACCCGCACAAACTGCTGCCCCGGCAGCACCTCGAGCCAATAGCGGAGCGGCTCGGCACTGAGCTCTTTGCGGCTACGCGTGTGAATCTCGGTGTAGTCGGCGTCTGATTGAATGAAGAGAATATCCTCCAGGCTGATGCGGATGTGGTCGTGGCCCGACTTGATGAAAATGGTCTGTGGGGAAGTGGATGCCGCAGCAGATGCAGCAGTGGAAGCGGGCAATTTGGCGACTGCTTTCACAAAGCGCTGGAAAGAAAAAGGCTTGAGCAGGTAGTCCACCACGTTGAGCTCATAGCTTTCGATGGCATAATCGGCAAAGGCCGTGGTGAAAATCACCGCCGGAGGATGAGTGAGTGATTTGAGGAAGTCGATCCCGGAAATTTTGGGCAAGTGAATGTCCAGGAAAATGAGATCCACCTCCTCTGTTCGCAAAAACTCCATGGCCAGAATCGGATCAGAAAAGACGCCCTTTAGCTCCAGCGAGCCGAAGTCCTGAATATAGGTCTTCAGGATGCGCTGGGCAGGTGGCTGATCTTCGATGATGATGCAGGAATTCATGCGTTTGGCGAATGAGAGAGGAGGGTGACTTGATGGCTTTCAGCCAGTTATTGTGTGGATTTGGCCAGATCCAGCTCGAGCCGCACTTCGTAGCGCTCGTCATCGTGGAAAATACTGAGCTTGTGAGCATCGGGGTAAAGAAGGCGCAGGCGTTTTTGCACATTGTTCAGGCCAATGCCATGGGGCAAATCCTGATCATTGACCATCTGCCGAAAAGAATTGGTGCAGGTAAAAAGCAGCTTCCCGTCCTCCGACACCCGAATGTCGGTGTGGATGCGGATGTCTTCGGACTGACTGGCCTGGCTATGCTTAAACGCATTTTCGATGAAAACGATGAGGATCAGCGGGGCAATCCGGTAGCCATACATCTGCTCGGGAGCACGGAAGGTCACCTCGCCCCGGTCTTCGATCTGAAGCTCGTTGAGCTGGGTGAAATTCTCCAATTGCTCGATTTCTTTGGACAGCAGCACATATTCCTCCTTGCATTCATAGAGCATATACCGCAGCACAGCGCTCAGCTCCAGAATGATGGTCGGGGTTTTGGGCGAATCCGCAATGGCGTAGGAATAGAGATTGTTGAGGTTATTGAAAAGAAAATGAGGATTGATCTGTGTTTTGAGAAACAGCAGTTCGCTCTCGGCCATGGCCGTTTTCAACGAATCCACCTCGTGCTGTTTGCGCATAGCATCCCAGCCAAACTTAAACCCGGACAAAATCGTGACCACGGGCAGCACGTCAATGAGGCAGGCAAAAATCCCGGGAAATATTTTGCCTCGGGTGTCAGGAAAATAAATCTGCTCCAGCACCAGCTCCTCCATCAAGACGATTCCCACTGTGATGATCCCGAAATACAAAAAAAAGTGCAGGTATTTTTTCCGATAAAAAAACCGGGGGAGCAAGAAATAGTTGATCAGAAATGCTGCGAATGCATAGTCGAGAAAATAAACCAGCTTATAGCTTTCGAAGTGTGGCTTATGACGGTCAAAGGAGTAAAACACAAACACCAGCACATGCAGGATCACCTGGAAAAGGATTTCCCTGCTGCTGATTTTGCTGATTCCCCACTTATATGGCCACTGTTTCATCGTAGCAAGGTCTGTGAATCCTTCCTCAAGACCAAATCCAACCTCCCAAACGACAGCTTGGGCCTTCTCAACGACGGAAATAGCAGAATCTCCCTCCTCTTATGCCCCCAACAAGGCTAACAGCGGCACTTTGAGGGGCAATCCATCGGCGAGCTTGTCGTTTGCCGGGTTGCTTCTGCCGTTGAGAGGATTTGATTTCTCAGGGCAAAAAGGAAACAACAGCTTTGCATCAAACAAACATTATTTCTCCATGAAATTCCCCGGTCTCCCCCTCATTTTCACTTGTTGGCTATTTCTCTCAAGCATCTCTTTGCTCGTGGCACAACCCGGCAACTACACCTTCTTAGGAACGGTGGTAGATGCCGACTCGCGCCAGCCCATTGAGTATGCAACCGTTCGCCTCAAAGACAGCAGCTCCGGCGCCGATATCGCAGGCGTCACCACCGATGCACAAGGCAGCTTTTCCCTGACCTCCGACAAGGCCGAGGTCGTCATTGAGGTCAGTTTCATCGGGGCGGAGACCCTGCAGATCACCGAATTTGACGTGGTGAACAACCGTGTGGACCTGGGCACCATGCTGCTCCAATCGGGCGAATATTCCCTCGACGACGTTCAGATCACTGGCGAGCGATCTTCCACAGAGTTTCAGTTGGACAAGCGAGTGTTTCGCGTGGGCTCCGACCTCAGCAGCATGGGCGGCAGCGCCTTTGATGTGCTCAACAATGTGCCCTCGGTCAATGTGAGCATTGAGGGGACCATCAGCCTGCGGGGCAGCGCCGGGGTGCAGATTTTGATCAATGGCAAGCCATCTGTGCTCACCAGCGAAGAAGGCAATGCCCTGGGCACCATCACCGCCGACATGATCGACCGGATCGAGGTGATCACCAACCCTTCCGCCAAATACGACGCGGAGGGCACCTCCGGCATCATCAACATTGTGCTGAAAAAAGAAGAGCGCAAGGGCCTCAACGGCTCTGCGAGCCTCAACCTCGGCTGGCCCCACAACCACAGCTTTGGCCTGAGCGTGAATCGCCGATCCGAAAAATTCAACCTCTTTAGCCAGATTGGTGCTGGATATCGGTCCTTGCCCGAGCAAAACAGAAACATCAACCAGAATCTGGCCTCCAACACCACCATCGCCAGCACCGGCACAGAATATCGCAACGAGGCATTCTACAATTTCATCCTCGGAACAGACTACTATATCAACGACCTGAACGTGATCACGCTCTCGGGCAACTTTGCCTACGAGGTGGAGAGTCAGCCATCGCTTACCACCTTTGGCCAGATCGATCAGGCTGGCGATACGCTCTCCAAGTGGGTGCGAGAGGAGGTCACCTCCGCCACCAATCCCAAGTGGCAGTATGAGCTTCAGTACAAAAAAGATTTCCGCGACGACGAAGACCACGCGCTGCTTTTCAGCGCGCTGGGCAGCTTTTTTGGCAAAGACCAAAGCTCAGAATTTCAAAACACCACGGTATTTGGAAACAGCTTTGACGGTCAGCAGCAGACCCGCACCAATTTCTCGGAAAACGAAAACACCTTCAAGCTCGACTACACGCACCCTTTCGCCGAAAAATTTACCATCGAAACGGGCAGCCAATACGTGATCAATGACGTGAGCAATGACTACTCGGTGTCTGATCTGGTAGATGGAGTCTGGGTGGTCAATGACGGCCTGACGAATGTATTTGACTGGGACCAGAAGGTGCTGGGTGTGTATGGAACCGGGGCCTACGAAGGCACGCGCTGGGGCCTCAAACTAGGGCTGCGGGCAGAAAACACCGATCTCAAAACCTTGCTGCGCAACACCAATCAGTCCAACGACCAAAACTACACCAACCTCTTCCCCAGCGCCCACAGCAGCTATAAATTCAACGAGCGCTTGTCGGTGCAGGCTGGCTACTCCCGCCGCATTTTCAGGCCAAGGCTCTGGGATCTCAATCCCTTTTTCAACATTCGCAACAACTTCAATATTCGACTCGGAAACCCCGATCTGATGCCGGAGTTTACCGATTCCTATGAACTGGCGGGAATCTACACCCGCAACAATTTCTCGATGAACATGGCGGTGTATCATAGGTTTACCACCGACGTAGTGGAACGGATCTCCACCTTCGACGACGGCGTCACGACCGTAATACCCCAAAACCTCGGCACCAACCGCGCCACGGGCATCGAGCTGAATGGAAAATACAGCATCGGCAAATGGCTGTCCATCAATGGCGATGCCAACTACAACATGTTTGTGAGACGCGGCTCCTTCGGCAGCCAATCTTTCGACTTCGAAGGGCAGCAGTACTCCGGCAAGCTCACCTCCAAATTCAAACTGCCCGCCGACTGGGATCTTGAGGTCACGGGACAATATCAGTCCAGGGTAAAAACGGTGCAGGGCGAGCAACTCGACAACCTCTTTGCCGACCTCGGCGTTCGCAAAAAAGTCATGGGTGGCAAAGGCGTTGTGAACCTCAGTGTCCGCGACATCTTCGCCTCCAGAATTCGCCAAACCATTGTGCAACAAGATGATTTCTACCTCTACAACTGGGGCCGCAGAGGCCGATTCATCACCGTGGGCTTCAGCTACGGCTTCGGCAAAGGCGAGGCCATGGAGTACTCCGGGCAGCGAAGAAGGTGAGAGGGAAGAGCCGGGAAGGTATAGGGGGAATAAGGTAAAGGGTTTGGAGAGTTGGTATAGG
>JANQTF010000154.1:16879-18540 GCA_030731845.1 Bacteroidia bacterium
TTTGGAGAGTGGTATAAAGGTATAAGGGTGCCTTTTTTCTACCTCTGCAAAACCCAAAACCCTCAACCCAAAACTCAAAACCCCAAACTCAAAACTCATAACACTCCCCTATGGCAACAAAAGCAAACACCATGACCCTGATGCGGGTCGTTCACCGCTACCTCGGGTTTTTCCTGGTGGGCATCATGGCGATGTACGCCCTCAGCGGAACGGTGCTGATTTTTAGGAATACCGATTTCTTGAAGCAAACCGTAGAGATAGAGCGTGAGCTCGCGCCGAACTTATCGGCAGAGGAGCTCGGGCAGGCGCTGCGGATGCGGGGCCTCAAAGCAGACAAAGAGGAGGGCGACCTGCTCTATTTTAAGCAGGGAACCTATAACAAGGCCACCGGTGTGGCTTCCTACACCGAGAAAAAACTCCCCGTTCTCATCGACAAAATGACCCACGTGCACAAGGCAACCACCGATCAGCCGCTCTATTGGCTCAACATTTTCTTTGGTGCGTCGCTGCTCTTTTTCGTCGTGTCCTCCTTTTGGATGTTTCGGCCCAAGACCTCGATTTTTCGCAAGGGGATGTATTTCACCATCGGTGGCTTCATCCTCACGCTGATTATGCTGTGGGTATAAAAAAAAATCGTGCCCTTCCCAACAGACCTGTTGGTCTGAATCAAGAACAAGAGCCATTCCAGATAGTGGAATGGCTCTTGTTCTTGACATCAAAATGGTGTCTCTTGCACCGAAGCGTTGTTCCTGACATCCCAGCCCTGATCAGCTGTCCACCGATTGGGTTTTGACCTGGCCATTTACCGCTTCCGACATCCTTCTCCCCTGTCCGGCAACAAATTTTTCACCTTGGAACCGGAATTCTCTACACTTGATTCGCTAACTACCCGCCACTATGCGAATCCTCATCCTCGAAGACGAACTCCCCGCAGCACAACGACTCGAAAGCATGATTCGTCGTTTGCAGCCCGATGCTGACATCCTGCCCGTGATCGACTCGGTGGAAACAGCCATCGCATGGCTCGACTCACACCCAGCGCCAGACCTCGCTTTCTTCGACATTCAACTCTCTGACGGCCTGTCCCTCGAAATTTTGGAAAATAGCCAGCGGCAATTCCCCGTCATATTCGCCACCGCCTTCGACGAATATGCCCTTCAGGCATTCAAAGCTTATAGTGTGGATTATCTCCTCAAACCCATCAAGGAAGCAGATCTTGAGGCCGCGCTGGAGAAATTCCGCACCTTCCGCACCATCCTGGAGCCCGATTATCGCTCCATTCGGCAGGTACTCCAAACCGCAGGAAACACCTATCAGCAGCGCATCCTCCTTCGCCTACCAGAGCAGATCAAGGCCATCGACATCCAAGACATTGCCTATTTCTATATCGAGTCGCGCCTCACCTTTATGCAACTCAAAGATGGCAAAAGCTACCCCTGCGACTACAACCTCGAACAGCTCGAAGAACGGGTGGACCCAAGTCGTTTTTTCCGTATCAACCGACAGTTTCTCATCGGCTACGAGTCCATCGACAAGATGTACACCCACACCAAATCCCGCGTAGTCATCAAGCTGCATCCCACCTCCCACCTCGAAGCAGTCGTCTCCTCCGAGCGTGCCTCAGAATTCAAGCATTGGCTTCAGGGGTGAGGGGATTTCTC
>JANQTF010000155.1:0-2676 GCA_030731845.1 Bacteroidia bacterium
CTGACCTGCTCAATTCTTCCGGAAATCGACAGGAGTTATATCGCTGGACTCAGTCACAAGCTCAGCAGCAGCCATCCCATGGGCCGAATTATCGTAATGACCGACGTCGTGATGATCATAGGCGTGGAGATGACGATTGGGACGAATGGGATGACGACGACCGAGATCGACAAGCGAGAGGGCGACAAGGTCAAGGCAGAGGAAATGGCTACGGACAATCCAGAGGTCGAGAAAACGGTCGTGGGAGAAGTCCAAGAGCTTACATGTTGACGCCATTGGAGCGGGCAGGCATGGAGATGGACCAGGAAAGGAATATCGCCTCCAAAGGATTGATCATGAGAAGATATGTCATTGCCAATCCGGTTTGTACCAGAGATGTGATGCAGTTGCTGTCGCGGATTCAATCACCTCAGCAGCAGCTCGCTTCTGCCAAACATGATTTTCGATTTGTGAGCGACCCGGGACAATATCGACAAGTTCTGGGAGTGATTCAGTCCCGAAGACACCAATCAGAAATGCGCGCCTGGCTTATTCGCCGAGGAGCATAGAATAAATTCCCCTGTGACCGCCTAGGTCAGAGAAAGAGCAGATTAATTTTGTCATTCCGAGGCTTTGTGAGGAATCTGTACCGTCCTGATCTAGCTTGATTCCCGGTACAGATTCCTCACTTCGACAGGCTCAGCGCAGCGCACTCGAAGACTCGTTTCGGAATGACAACAGCCAAATAACGACAACTATGCTCTCCCCTGTGCAAAAAAGAGGCTCTTTCATTCATTGAGAGAGCCTCTTAGTTTTTGTATATTTGCCGAATGAAAACCTTCTTTTATTTAGGCACTTGCGATACCTGCGCAAGAATCAGGAAAGAGCTTGATTTTGGACCTGAAATTGAGCTGAGAGAAATCAAATCTCAGGCAATCTCAGAAGCTGAAGTCGATGCAATGAAAGCCCTTGCGGGCTCCTATGAGGCATTGTTTAGCCGGCGTGCCATGAAATTCAGGTCTCTTGGATTAAACGAACAGGAACTGTCAGAAGCAGATTACAGGAAATGGATCACCGAAGAATATACCTTTCTGAAGCGGCCCGTATTGATCCTCGATGATCAGATTTTCGTCGGGAATACGAAGAAAGTAGTTGCCGCCGCCAAGGCGGCATTGGAAGGGTAATTCCTTGATCTCTTTAGGGTTCGATTCACCGTTTATGAAAAATAGTTTTCCTGTTTCTTTTCGCATTCCTTCCCAAACCCAAGTCTTTGCGGAAGAAGAGCAACTGTTTTCCGGTTTGAAGGCGGTCTTTGCTGAATGGTAGGGCAGTATTCTGGACTTTATGTGCCGGCCTTCAATCAGCATTTATTCTACCACATAGACGAACCCAACAAGCAAGATCCAAGTGCATGGATTCCCACAGAGGAAATAGACCTAGAAGAATTTAAACAAAAGAAAACTGGCCACCTAAACACCGATAAGCAATAACACCCTGCGGGTTGCTACTGCTAATGGCCGGAACGGTATCAGTCACAAAAGGGAAGTGAAGTGGTCCCCATTTTCTGTTCAATAAATGGGGACGGTTTCCGCCCGGTTAAGCGAAAAACCACCTGGGGATGCGAGAAAAATAACCTCCAGATTTCGCGCGGTGATGCTGTGCGAAGCCGAGGAAGGAACACCAACTGTTTGCGAGCCAGATGAAGATTTTTCTAGCACTTGATTCGTGCAAGACCTGATCTGCTGTAAGACCCTGCCACAGGAGGCTCGTCGATGGGATCAACCCAACCGGATATTATATTTTTAGCGTTCCGAAGTATTGATAAAAATCGGTATATTTGATTCTGTTACTACTTGGGAAATCGAAGGGTAAGTATTTGTAAATCAGATGATTAATTGAATTGATGGAAGACAAGCTATTGAAACGAATCACAATAAATCCAGACATTTGCTTTGGAAAGCCTACTATTCGAGGCATGCGCTACCCTGTTGAAATGATCCTGGATCTCCTCTCAGCCGGAATGACAACGATTGAAATAATCGCTGATTACCCTGATTTAGAAGAAGATGATATTCGGGCATGTCTGGTATTCGCCTCAAGACTAATCAAGGTAAATAGTATTTCGAAAGTAATTGCTGCGTAGTGAAATTTATCATTGATGCTCAACTTCCTCTGGTTCTTCAAAAATGGTTGTTGGATGCGGGATTTGAGGTAATCCATACGAATGATCTTCCTAAAAAGAACCGAACTTCGGATCTGGAAATAATTGATCTGGCTGAGCGAGAGGGTAGAATTGTTATTACCAAGGATAGTGATTTTTTCAAGCATTATTTGCTAAATGGAGTTCCCAAAAGAATTTTGATGATTACAACTGGTAATATTGTCAATAGGGAATTGATAAGGCTGTTCGAATTGAATTTCCCCAAAATTCTAGAACTGTTTGAAAGAGGAGGTGAGATTATTGAAATAGATAATAATTCAATTTTCATCCATCAAAAAAATTAAAAATATGCTGATACAAGTGTCTACTTGGAAGAGGTCCACTGACGCCTAACCTCGATTTTATAGTCTTGTCGTTGTGGTCATTATGAAAGAGTAGCCACCGCAGGCTAAGATCTCAAAGCTATAGGGCCAGGTGGGATACGAAATCTCCCCCCTTTGTGACCATCGTGCATCCCTTCGTGACCTTTGTGAGAA
>JANQTF010000155.1:2776-4743 GCA_030731845.1 Bacteroidia bacterium
GCACTTTGCTATCTTCGGGGACTTATGAAGGAATATGTCAAATCCATCATTCTGCAAAGTACAGGTGCTTCTTCTCTGATCGAACAAGAGGTGATCCAGGAATTGTGGAGCGGATACGGGAAAATCCAGCGAATTGGCCTTCAGAACGCCTCCGTCGAAAGCGTAGTCGTCAAGCACGCGCAGGTGCCAAGCTCCCAAAATCACCCCCGAGGATGGAACACAGATATCGGGAATCAACGAAAGCTGAAGTCCTATCAGGTAGAAACGACCTGGTATGAGAGATACAGCCAACACAGCGCTGCCCGACTGCCGAAATGCCTCGCCTTCGAGATACATCAAGAGGAGGTGCTGATGGTGCTGGAGGATTTGGATGTCGCTGGTTATCCCATCCGCAAGCGTTCTCTCACCTGGGAGGGAATACAGGCCTGCCTGGCCTGGTTGGCGCAATTTCATGCAAGCTACCTGGGACAAGTCCCGGAAGGGCTCTGGAAAGTAGGCACCTACTGGCACCTCGAGACCCGGCCCCAGGAATTGGCCGCATTGGAGGACCGAAGGTTGAAGGAAGCAGCTCCCGCCATCGATGCAAAGCTGAATAGCTGTGCCTATCAAACCTTTGTGCACGGAGATGCCAAGCTGGCCAACTTCTGTTTTGGCAAAGGCGGACAGGTTGCCGGGGTGGATTTTCAGTACGTTGGCGGCGGCTGTGGCATGAAAGACGTGGCCTACTTTATCGGAAGTTGCCTGGACGAACGCGACTGCGAACGCCTGGAAGCACAAATCCTGGACACCTATTTTGCGCAGCTACAAAGCGAACTGCCGGAAAGACATGACGCGCTCGAAGCCGAATGGCGATCTTTGTATCGGGTAGCCTGGGCAGACTTTCATCGCTTTCTCAAAGGCTGGAGCCCCGGCCACTGGAAGCTCAATAGCTATAGCGAACGCGTCACCGCAGAAGTGATCAATACCCTGTAAACATGGACCTGTCAACCCTCACCCACATCGCGATCAAAGCAGCCCTCGCCGCCGGAGAAGTCATTCAGCAGCACATGAATGAGGAAGTGGCCGTGGAAACGAAGCAAGGCGGGGCAAGCTATGCCTCGCAAGTTGTGACGGCGGTCGACAGAGCCTGTGAAACCGTCATGTTGTCTCACCTGCTTCCTACCTGCGAGGAATTTGGGATTGCCCTCTTATCAGAAGAGACCGAAGACGATGGGAGCCGATTCGAACAAGATTTCTTCTGGTGCATCGACCCGATGGACGGCACGCTTGCGTTTATCAACAAGCAACCGGGGTTTTCGGTATCGATTGCCTTGGTCGCCAAAGACGGGACGCCGCTCATCGGCGTGGTGTTGGATCCCAGCACTGATACCATGTACCATGCCATCAATGGACAAGGGGCCTATGAAAATGGCAGGCCCTGGCAAATCAAGCATACAAACGGCCATTTGACCTACGTGACTGACCGAAAGCTGAAGGACAGCTCCCGCGCCACCGAAATAGAACGCCTGCTCGCGGAACAGGTAGAGAAATTGGGGTTAAATGCGATCCAAGAAATAGTTGGAGGCGGTGCGGTGTTGAATGCCATCCGGGTACTGGAACATGGCCCTGCCTGTATGATCAAGCTTCCCAAAAAGGAAATCGGCGGAGGCTGCATCTGGGACTTTGCCGCTACGGCCTGCATCTTCCACGAGTTGGGCTTGCCCGCCACGAATGCTTCAGGAGGAAGACTGGACCTGAACAGAAAAGACAGCCCGTTCATGAATCATGAAGGGGTGTTGTATGCGAATGTGGGGTAGGGGGCTCGAAAAATGGATGTGACTCCCTTCGGTCAACCTGGCACAAAATCCCACCCAAAGCGTTTCATTCCCATGATTTTTTTGGATATTACTTCTGAAACAGCTCCCTAGGTTTCCCCTTGATTTACTTGCTTGGCTGCCACCTATTCAAAGTGGGTTATTGTTGGAAAT
>JANQTF010000156.1 GCA_030731845.1 Bacteroidia bacterium
TTTTTTTTTGAATAAGATTCCCAGAAATCCGACTTTTTAATCCCGGGAATGAATAACTTTACACAATGGTACAACCAATGAAATAATAAATGCTGCCGCCATACTTATGGGCAAAGCAAGGAGTCCTCAACGATTGTTCAATCAAAATTAATTCGAAATATTGTTGATTACTCAAAATTTGTATCTTGCACCCCATTGCGAATAGACAGTACACGATAACGCCTTCATATTCAACAATTTTCCTTACAAAACATGTCAAGTAGCAACAATCCAGACAACAAGCTGATCAGAGTAGGAGTATTCTATGACGGCAATTTTTTCTATCACATCAGTAACTACTACAACTACGAGCACGAGCGCAAAGCACGCTTGAGCATTGCAGGGCTGCATGATTTCATTTGCCACAAGGTTGCTGACTTTGAGAAAACTGATCGGAAATTTTGCCAGGTAGTGGATGCCCACTACTTCCGTGGGAGGCTCAATGCATTTGATGCTCAAGAATCCAATCGCCTGCTATCAGAGCGGATATTTGATGATATCCTGATGCAGGAAAATGTGGTGACCCACTACCTGCCATTGAAGGTTCGTGACGGCAGAATCGAAGAAAAAGGTGTGGACGTATGGCTTGCATT
Source organism: Bacteroidia bacterium (assembly GCA_030731845.1). GTDB lineage: Bacteria > Bacteroidota > Bacteroidia > J057 > J057 > JANQTF01. Next base: position 633 of record JANQTF010000156.1, read on the forward strand.
GGAAGCCTACGAAATGGCCCTTTACAAAAAGTACAATGTATTGGTGCTCATCGCATCTGACAGCGACTACACGCCCTTGGTGCGCAAGTTGAGCACCTTTGGCACGCGCGTGATGGTACTTGGCTGGGACTTCTCCTTTGTAGATGAGCGCACAGGCCGCGAAAGAAGAACCGTAACCTCTATCGATCTGCTCAGGGAGGCCACCTACCCCATGGCCATGGCCGACATCATCGATAACAATGCCAATCAAAGTGATCAGGTGGTCAATAGCCTTTTCATCAATCGCGAGCGCAAGCCACGAGCTGCCTACAGCCCCGCCGATGAAGACTACTACGAAGAAGAAGGCTATGACGATTCCATCCAATATGAAGAAGGCGAAGTTCTCAAAAGCGAGATCCTGAGCCTGAAAAATGGATACGGATTCATCAGCATGCCGCCCAATAATCTGTATTTCCACTGGACATTCCTTCAGGAAGACGACTTCAATGATCTGTATGAAGGAGACGCCGTAGAATTCACCATTGGAAAGAACGATAAGGGGCAGGATATTGCCCTGAATGTTCGCAAAATACACGAGTAGCCCGATCATCGGGCTATGCCCCCAAGTATAATGTCATGAATCCCAAGGAAGTAGCAGGAACCTGGGCAGCAAATCTGGTAGAGCCCGGAATGAAAGTAGGGCTCGGCACAGGATCTACTGCCTATTTTGTGATCATGAGGCTTGGGCAGCGGGTAGCCGAAGGCCTTGAGATTGTGGCTACCGCCACTTCCAAAGCCACGGAGTTGCTTGCCACCGAGCAGCACATTCCTCTCCTGCCCCTCGAACAAATCGGGCGATTAGACATCGCCATCGATGGTGCAGATGAAATTGATCCCCACCTTCACCTGATCAAAGGAGGAGGCGGGGCTTTGTTTCGCGAAAAAATGGTTGCCATGCAGGCCAGGCGCTTTGTGATCGTGGGCGACCCCAGTAAGTATGTAGATACCCTCGGCGCGTTCCCACTTCCTGTAGAGGTCGTACCATTTGCTCATGAGCTTACCCGATCAAAACTCGAATCCCTTCAGGCTCATCCAAAGTTGAGGCTCGATGACAAAGGGCAGCCTTACCTCACCGATAATGGCAACTATATCTATGATTGCCATGTGCAGCGGATTCCAGATCCTGCTGATTTTCATTCAACCCTCAAATCCATCACGGGTGTGGTTGATACGGGCCTGTTTATCGGACTAGCAGATCAGGCAGTGATCGGGCGGGAAGATGGCACGCTCACATTTCTGAATAGGTAATATCCGTGACTGGAAGGAATAAGCGTATATTTGCGGGGAAGAATCGGGACATGAGCATAGGACAAGACATAGAGCAAGCGGCGGTGATCCTCTCACGAGGTCATTTGGTAGCAATCCCAACCGAAACGGTGTATGGCCTGGCTGCCAACGCATTTAATCCAGATGCGGTCATCAAGATTTTTGAAGCCAAAAACCGTCCACAATTCAATCCCCTGATCGTACATACTGATTCGGTGGAGAAAATGGAGCCCTTTCTGAATGGATTTCCTGATTGGGCCGACAAACTGGCCCAGCGATTTTGGCCAGGCCCTCTGACGATTTTGCTTCCCCGAAATGAGATCATCCCAGATTTGGTCACAGCGGGTATGCCCAGAGTAGCGGTTCGCATCCCAGAACATCCGCTCACGTTGGCCCTGCTGAGAAGCCTTGATTTTCCACTGGCAGCGCCAAGCGCCAATCCATTTGGCTACATCAGCCCTACCACAGCGGCTCACGTAGCCGAGCAGCTCGGCGACAAAGTATCCTACATTTTGGATGGCGGACCTGCCAAAATTGGCATCGAATCTACCATCATTGGCTTGGGAGCATCAGGTGACCCGGAGATTTATCGGCTCGGAGGACTCAGCTTGGAGGAAATAGAATCCGTGATTGGCCCTGTTCAAATCAAAATAAGTCCCGTAGAATCTAATCCAGAAAGCTCTGGCATGCTCAAGAGCCACTATGCACCCAAGACCAAACTGGTGCATGGCTCGATTGATGTGCTCCTGGCCTCCTACGCCCATCGCGATCCCCTTCTGCTTACTTATAAGCGGATGCACCCGGGCTATCCGAGCGACAGGCAGCTTGTCCTTTCTCCTACTGGCAACATCCCGGAGGCTGCTCACCGCTTGTTTTCAGCGCTGCGTGAGCTCGACGACCGGGGTGCCCGGTTGATCATTGCAGAAGAAGTGCCCGATCAAGGCCTGGGCCGCGCCATCAATGACAGGCTTCGTCGTGCTGCCGGATAGGCAAGAAGGTGTGGAAGATAGTTGCTGGAGTTAAAAAGAATAATTACCTTCGCGACTCATTTCGAACTAACAACGTTTTTGGTTATATGCCAGTAAAACTCCGTCTGCGTCGTCAAGGACGCAAGAAAAGCGCTCACTACGCGATCATCGTAGCAGATTCACGCTCTCCAAGAGATGGCCGTGCCATCGCCAAGATCGGAACCTACAATCCTGTGACGCACCCCGCTCAGGTCTATATCGACCACGAGGCGGCTCTCAAGTGGCTTGCGGTAGGTGCTCAACCTACCAACACCGTTCTCTCTCTCCTTCGCCACACGGGTGTTACCGTGAAGTTTGCCCTGAGCAAACAAGGCAAATCAGAAGAAGAAGCAGAACGCGTATTCTCAAAATGGCGCGCTGATAAAGACGCCAAGAAGAAAAAGAAAGTCATTTCTGTCGATGTTCATGGTCGTGCGCTTGAGCCACTGCCAGAAAACACGAAGAAAGTTGTCAAGGCCAAGCCTGCCGATGCCGAAAAAGCACCGGAAGTGACCACCCCCATTGCTGTTGCTGCTGAAGTTGCTGCCGAGGCAGTAGAAGAAGCGGTAGCCGTAGCCGAGGAAGTGGTAGCTGAAGCTCCTGCCGTTGTAGAAGAAGTGGCTGCTGCAGCTGAGGAAGTAGTAGCTGATGCTCCTGCTGCTGAAGAAGTGGTGGAAGCTGCTGCTGAAGAAGCAGAAGACAAGGCAGCCGAGTAATGGCCAAACTTTCCTGACAAACAAAATAGTCCTCCCTGAATGATTCAGGGAGGACATTTTATTTATGATCATGACAAAAGAAGATTGCATCAATATAGGCTACATCAGCAAGGCCCACGGTGTGCGCGGCGACCTTCGGGCTGTGTTTGATGTGCATGACCTGCGCGAGTATGTGAAGCGGAAGTCGTTTTGGTTTGCCAAAAAAGATGGCCCTCTTGTAGAAGGCAAACTCACTTTTTTCCGGCCACAGCAAAAAATGGAGGTGCTCATCCATCTTGAAGGTGTGGAAGATCGCAATGCTGCCGAAAATTGGGTGGGAAGCACCCTCTATATTCCTGCAGAGGAGCTACCAAAGCTCAAAGACGGCCATTTTTACTACTTTCAGGTGATTGGCTTCACCGTGATGGATGAACAGCTCGGTGCCCTTGGCACGGTGCGCGATTTTGCCGACGGCAGTGCCCAGGATATCATGGTGATGGATTATCAGGACAAAGAGGTCCTGATTCCGATGACCGATACCTTTGTCGGCAAAGCCGACTTTGAGAAAAAGCTGATCTATACCAATCTGCCTGAGGGTCTCGTGGAGGCGTATCTCGAGTAGCACAGGCGAGCCTCTATTTCTCAATCAATCGAAAACTCCCGAAGCATTTTATATAAAATGCTTCGGGAGTTTTCGGGTAAATAAGGAATTATTCGTTTTGCAATGCCTCGCGAAAGCGATCAAAATCGGCCTTTCGGGCCTCATCTACCTCCGGATATTTCATGTCGAGCTTATGAAGCTGATCGAGAATGGCTTGTGAAACCATGAGCCTCATATTTTTTTTATCGTCGGCGGGGATGACATACCAAGGTGAGTCAGGGGTGGCCGTGGCATTGATGGCGGCTTCGTAGGCGGCCATATAATCTTTCCAATAGCCTCGCTCCTTGAGGTCACCTTCTTCAAATTTCCAATTTTTGGCAGGTGTGTTGAGCCGGTCGAGAAATCGGTCGCGCTGCTCATCTTTGGAGAGGTTGAGGTAGAATTTCACTACGTGGGTGCCATTGCGGTGCATGAATTTCTCAAAGTT
>JANQTF010000157.1:0-1269 GCA_030731845.1 Bacteroidia bacterium
TCACCGATCACAGCTACCTGGAGCTGAACGATGAAAAGTTTTACTTCCACGGTGGTGCCACCACGTCCGAAGTGTTTAGTCTCATGCTAGGCAACATGCTTCTGATCATATTCACGCTGGGCATAGGCACGCCCTGGGCCATCGTCCGTTCTGTGAAATTCACCCTGCAAAATACCATGCTTCATGGCGCATTTGATCCTACAGCCATTGAGCAGACAGAGCCTGAATTCAACGATGCCACTGGCGATATGCTCCTCGATGCCCTTGATCTGGATTTGTAGGCGAGAAGAGTCCATATTTGAATATTTGACTTGAGTCATTCTGGATATCCTGAATGACTCAAGTTTTGTTTTCTAACCACTCGAATGCTCATCGTGAAGGATTCCGATTGGCTGGTTGTAGGGTAATCAGAGAATTTCCGAACAAATCGAGGCAACTTTAGGGCAAAAAAGGCGAAGGCTCTGAAAAGCGGTGCATATTTGTGGAAATGAAACAGGTTATCCACATTTCAACATCACCCAACGGATTTGTAGATAGCCTGATTCAGGAAGTTTTCCACAGGTTACCCACATTGCAACAGCGAGGCATCATTCATGCAAGAAGGAGTTCAGGAATCACAGTAGTTTGTTTGGTTCTTTTAACCCATGCGCTTAACTTGCGGCGTTTTTGAAGATTGACAGCAATATATCCCAACATCTTCCCATCAATGGCAAATTCCAGCGTCAATACAGGCAAAGTTACCCAGGTGATCGGACCGGTCATCGACGTGGAGTTCAGCGGCGAAGGCTCATTCCTCCCGCGAATTCTCAACGCCCTCTATATCGAACGTAAAGGGTACTCCAACCTTGTTCTTGAAGTCCAACAACACCTCGGTGAAAACCGCGTCCGTGCAATTGCTATGGATTCCACCGATGGAATCGAACGTGGCATGCCCGTCATTGATGCCGGTCAGACCATCTCTGTCCCTGTGGGTGATGATATTCGTGGCCGTCTCTTTAATGTGACCGGTGCGCCTATCGACGGACTCCCAGCTCCCAAGTCTGGAAAGTCTTATTCTATTCACGGTTCTGCTCCAAGATTTGAAGACCTCTCCGTTGAGCCAGAAGTGCTCGTCACCGGAATTAAGGTTATCGACCTGCTCGCACCTTATGTAAAAGGTGGGAAAATCGGTCTCTTCGGAGGTGCCGGTGTGGGTAAAACCGTATTGATTCAGGAGTTGATCAACAACATCGCCTTGAAGCACGACGGTCTTTCTGTATTTGCTGGTGT
>JANQTF010000157.1:1279-36256 GCA_030731845.1 Bacteroidia bacterium
GTGTGGGTGAGCGTACTCGCGAAGGAAATGATATCCTCCGTGAAATGATCGAAGCCAACGTAGTGAAATACGGCAAAGAGTTTGAAGAAGGTCTTCATGAAGGCGGTTGGCCCCTCGACAAAATCGACATGAAGGAAATGGAAGACTCCAAGCTCACCATGGTATTTGGTCAGATGAATGAGCCTCCAGGCGCACGTGCTCGTGTGGCCCTTACTGGTCTTACCATCGCTGAGTACTTCCGCGACGGAAACAAAGAAGACGCCAAAGGTCGTGACGTGTTGTTCTTTATCGACAACATCTTCCGATTCACACAGGCCGGTTCCGAAGTTTCCGCTCTGCTTGGTCGTATGCCTTCTGCCGTAGGATATCAGCCTACCCTCGCTTCCGAAATGGGCGCGATGCAGGAGAGAATCACCTCCACCAAGCGTGGGTCCATCACCTCCATCCAGGCCATCTACGTGCCTGCGGATGACTACACTGACCCCGCTCCTGCCACCACCTTTGCTCACCTTGATGCCACCACCGAGCTGTCTCGTCAGTTGGCCTCTATCGGTATCTACCCTGCGGTAGATCCTCTCTCCTCGTCCTCCCGGATTCTTTCCGAAGATGTCGTTGGAAAAGAGCACTACGAGTGCGCACAGCGTGTGATCCAGATTCTCCAGAAATACAAAGAACTTCAGGATATCATCGCCATTCTTGGAATGGACGAGCTTTCTGATGAAGATAAACTCGCCGTTGAGCGTGCCCGTAAGGTACAGCGCTTCCTGTCTCAGCCCTTCTTTGTTGCAGAGGCTTTTACCGGAAACCCTGGTCAGTTTGTGGAAATTGAAGAAACCATCAAAGGATTCAATATGATCATTGATGGCGAACTCGACCACCTTCCTGAAAACGCATTCTACCTACGTGGAAACATTCAAATGGCCATTGATGCCGGGGAGAAAATGCTCTCTCAGGCTAATGCCTAATTCCAATTATTGATTTTCTGCTCATGAATACCTTTCAATTGGAAATCGTCACGCCAGAAGCTGGTATCTTTGCCGGTGACGTGCAAAGTGTATCTGTACCTGGCACACAAGGTGGCTTTCAGGTTCTTGTGAATCACGCACCGATCATCGCTACCCTTGGAAAAGGGAAAATGAAAGTGGTGAAAGCAAGTGGCGAAGAAGTTTCCTTTAGTATGGAGGATGGCGTAATCGAGGTGTTAAACAACAAAGCGATCGTCCTCGTAGAAAAGCTCCTCGTAGGATAAGTTGCTGCATGGCAATAGCCGTTATAAACTGTGTTTGTTTGTTGTAAGAAAGGCCGGTTCTGTTTGCAGGATCGGTCTTTCATATTGTTAGGGATGTCTTCGAGATCTGGCCTTCAGGGTGACCCTGTTGAAAAATGATGTCCAAAAACGAATCCCGCCATCAAATATTGTTTTTTGTAAAAAGATGCGCTGAATCAATAATTTTTAGGCTATAAAATTGATTTTTCCCGCGAAGTTCCTCATCTTCTCATAGTCTTTTCCCCAACACGGATCAATGTTCAAAATTTTCTCTTTTCTCTACCTCAGAGAAATAGGGACAAATGATTGATTTCCTCTATGAAGGTCCGTGAACTACTTTTCGCTTATTTCCTTGCGCCTTTTGTTTTGTTGGGATGCTTGCTGCTTCCCAATCAATCTTTTGCCACCCATGGCATGGGGGCAGATGTTACCTATGAGTGCATCGCACCAGGACAGTACAAGGTTACCCTTACCTTTTTCAGGGATTGTGCCGGGATTACCCCGGCCACGTCTGAGTTTATCTCGGTGAGGTCTGCTACCTGTGGGGTAAACACCACCCTCACCCTCACCTTGCAAGGTGCAGCCATTGATGTCACTCCGCTGTGCCCGAGCCAGATATCGGCTTGTGCCGGGGGAGTTGGTGCCAGTAATTTCGGGATTGAGCAGTACACTTTTTCGGGTATTCTTTCCCTGCCTAATGGCTGCGGAAGTGACTGGGAATTGGGCTGGAAGAATTGCTGCCGCAACTTCGCCATTTCTACTCTCAATACCCCCGGCAACCAATCGCTCTACGTGGCCGCTAAGCTTAACAATACCATTACTCCCTGTAATAGTTCGCCTGTATTCAACAATATCCCCACGCCGATTGTCTGTGTCAATCAGCCCGTGAGCTATAATCACGGTGTCACCGACCCGGATGGAGATTCTTTGGTCTTCTCTTTGGCCAATTGCATGCAGGATCAGGCAATTCCGGTCAATTATGCCGCGGGATTTTCTGCGACCGTTCCGCTTGCTACCGCAGGTGGCATTCTGATCAACCCTGCTACCGGAAGCATCAATTTTACACCCAATCAACTTCAGATTGGCGTGATCTGCGTTCGGGTAGAAGAGTATCGCAACGGCGTCAAAATTGGGGAAACAGTTCGCGATATGCAGTTCAGTGTGATCAACTGCAACAATAGCCCGCCAGTGGCTTCCGGAGCCAATGGCAATACTGGCGTGTTTGATGTGGATCTTTGCGTAGGAGCGAACGGATGCTTCAATATCAATTTCTCCGACCCGGATATTGACAATATTGTGGCGATTTGGAATAATGGAATCACTGGCGGAACCTTCGTCGTGAACGGAAATGGAACCCAAACGCCGACCGCATCCTTTTGCTGGACACCAACCCTGGCCGATGTGGGCACGCATTTCTTCACCGTGACCGTCGCAGATGACAATTGCCCGCTGCAAGGCTCGGCCACCTATGCCTTCACGATTCAGGTGCTGCCTTCCTTCTACACGATCAATGTCTCGCCAGATGCATCTGTGTGTGCGGGAGACTCCGTTCAGCTCACCGCATCTGCTGCCGGAGCGGTTTCCTATACCTGGACCCCGTCCATAGGCTTGAGTTCTAATTCGGGTTCAGCCGTCTGGGCCAAACCTACGGTTCTGACCATTTACACGGTCTCTGCTTTGCTGCCAGATGGTTGCGGTGCGCAGGGAAATGTAACGGTGGGCACCTTGCCCGGCCCCAATGTCGCTGTGACGCCACCGGTTGCCTACCTCTGTCCGGGCAATGCCCTGACACTTACTGCTAGTTCGGCTTCGGCTACCGGCTATCAGTGGTCAACCGGAGCCACCACTAATTCGATTTCTGTAAGCCCCACTGTCTCCAGCCAATACTCTGTCGTGGCGACCGATGCCCAGGGCTGTATCGATAGTGCGGAGGTAACAGTGAATGTGAACACGCCGGGCTCCAATTCCTGCGATGTGATTTATGCAAGTCCCGGTGCTTCGGGAGTAGGATCTGCCAGTGACCCTGCCGGGCTTGTGGCGGCTTTGAATCTTGCCGCATGTAACGATGTGCTGATCAAGCTAGATACAGGTCAATATGTCATTGATCAACCAATCACCAACCTCACGGGAAATCTGACCCTCGATGGAGGCTATATCAGAAACAATGCCTGGCAAAAAACCAGTCAGCCGGGGGCTACCAGGATTTATCGATCTACGGCAAATCCCGAAGGCGCAGTCAATGCCCAGCGATTGGTCGCCTTCGATATTGCGAATGCCTCCAATTTCCGCCTTCAGGATCTCACCATTCGCACCGCCAATGCCAATCAGCCGGGGATGTCCACCTACGGCGTTCATCTCTCCAATTGCAGTGATTATGAATTCGTGCGGGTGCAGGTGATAGCCGGCAACGCCGCCGATGGAACCGATGGTGTGGATGGCGCCAATGGAGTGAATGGGCAAAATGGAGAAGATGGGGAACAAGGCGCAGATAACAATAAATTTAGGGCTGGTGCTGGAGGTGATGGAGGAAATGGAGGAGGATTTGCCCTTGGCGCAGGCGTAGGAGGAGCGGGTGGAAATGACATCAACGGTATTGCCAATCCTTCTGGTTGTTGTGCTCCCGGACAGGCAGGAACTGCTGGCACTGCTGGTAGTTCCATCCGCATGGGCGGCGGCGGCGGCGGCGGTGCTGCTGGGGGAGAAGAAGCGAATAACGGAGGAATTGGTGGTGCAGGTGGAGCTGGAGGGGGAGGAGCGACAGGAGGCACCCCCGGGACAGGAGGCAATCACGGAAATCCAGGGTTCGATGGTGGAAATGGCGCTGATGGGGCCGATGGGGCTAATGGTGCAAATGGAGCAGCAGGAGCTGCTGGAAGTCATGTCACGGGCTATTTTGTGGCTGGATCAAAAGGTGGGGATGGTCAGGATGGTGGTGGCGGCGGCGGCGGCGGCGGCGCAGGTGGCGGTGGCGGACAAAGCGGAGGTGTGCTGGTAAATAAAGGTGCTGGCGGTGGCGGTGGTTCTGCTGGCGGGGGAGGTCAAGGAGGACAAGGCGGCACTGGCGGTTTTGGCGGCGGTGGGTCGTTTGCAGTATATGCTCACCTCAACGGGGCTAATACTTTGTTCGATGATTGCAGATTCTTGGCTGGCACCGCAGGTCTTGGTGGCACAGCCGGTCAAGGGGGAGTGGGTGCCAATGGAGGCATTGGAGGTGAAGGGCTTTGGACCTTCCTCCTGGAAGTCGGGTTTGGCGGCATCGCAGGTGACGGCGGCGATGGCGGAGACGGCGGCGACGGCGGTGCAGGCCAAAATGGCATAGCCGCTCCTTTTTATCTCAATAGTGGAACCGCTCCGACCGTCCTGGATATCAACTTTAATCTCGCAGCTCAACCTATCATCAAAGCAACCAACATCTCTTGCACCGATGCCATGGTGAATTTCACCGCTCCTGGCAGCGCCACGTGGAATTTTGGTGCGGGTGCCAGCCCACAGCTTATCAGTGGGGCAGCAGTTGCAACGTCGTTTTCCACCACTGGTCGAAAAAACATTGCCTATGGTGGACAAATCTATACGGGCTTCATGCCCATCAAGCAATCGGGTGCTGATATACCTGTCGCTAGCACCAATGCTACCCAGGTAGCAGGTGTCTATCGTGTATGTGAGGGAAGTGCAGCCGATTTTGCAGCACTCAATGGCGGCACAGGCTACGTCTATCATTGGGATTTTGATGGGGCTACGTCGCCCAATACTTTTGACGGCACTGGCTTTGCTACGGTCAATAATCTCACGTTCAACATAGTAGATACTTTTTACATCGAACTTCGATACGAGACTGATTGCTGCGGAATCTCTATTCCCGATACGGTGATGCTCATCGTGGATCCGATCCCTGCGTTGGTTCTGCCTCCCGATGCTGCTGCCTGCACAGGCACAGGCGGTATGGCACTCAGTGCCACAGGCGGCAGTCAGTACCTTTGGTCGCCGGCCAATGGCCTCAGTGCCACAAGCGGACCCTCTGTACAAGCCAATCCCACGAGCACAATTACCTACACCGTGACAGCCCTGAATGAAGGCGGAACCTGCTTTGATACGGCTTCGGTTACTGTCACCATCAACGACCTGGAGCTTGCTCCGCTTGTGTCTGATGCGACTTGTATCCCCAATGGCAGTGTGACGGTCGGGGTGACCGGCGGAAGTGGATCTTATCAATACGATTGGGCGGGCTACCCCGCCGTGACAGGCAATACGATCAATTCGGTCGGCCCAGGCATCCTCTCGGTGCAGGTCACCGACAATGTTACGGGCTGTTCAGACTCTGCCGAGGTGTATGTGGCCCAAATCCCCGGATCGCTCAGCTCATTTGTGAGTGCGTCTCAAGAGGTCAGTTGTTTTGGTGCTTCAGATGGCGTGGCCACGGTTGCGGTCACGGGCAATACGCAGGCGCTTTCCTATGCCTGGAGCCCTAACGTAGGCAGTGGCCCTTCGGTCTCAGGCCTGGCTGCGGGTACCTATTCCCTCACAGTTACAGAAGCAGTCACAGGATGCGAAACCACCACTTCTGTGACCATTCCTTCTCCACCTGAAGTAGATCTCACAGTTTTGGCACAGTCTGCGCCTACCTGTAATACCTATGCTACGGCTACTGTTAACGCATCCGGTGGCACAGGGCCTTATTCCTATACATGGAACACAAGCCCCGCTCAGATAGGCGCCTCGGCGACCGGGCTTGAAGCCCAAACCTACAAGGTGTATGTGGTAGATCAAGACGGATGTGAGGACTCTTTGGACGTGGTCGTGGCGGGCCCAACATCTCCCATTGCAGTTGCCTTGGTCTCCTCTACCGATGCCACGGCTTGTAATACCCTCGACGGAGCCATCACCGTGTCTGGAACAGGAAGCGGAGGCAACCTGAACTATGCCTGGCAAACCACACCCGCTCAATTTGGCCCGACTGCGAACAACCTTGCTCCGGGGTCTTATACGGTGCTTGTCACGGGCACCAATGGGTGCGACGCCTCCATGGGCGTTACGATCGGGCCATCTTGCATCTTGAGTGCCACGGCATGGGACCTGGGCCTTATGCAAGAAAATCAGCGATTTGTGCTGTCCTGGAACGTGGATCCGGAGCAGGAGCTTCAATCCCTTACCCTCGAGCGATCTTTAGCCGGAGAAAATTTTGATTACTTCCGCTCTTTAGGGCTGTATGCAACTTCTGGCACTGAATATGATTCTGATATCTTGCCTGGAGCAACTTATTTGTATAGATTAAGGGGAGAAGACGGTGAAAATCGTGTGTATCTCTCCAATGTTGTCGAGGGCTTGTTATCGTCGGTTGGTGGCTTGCATGTGATCCGTGCTTATCCCATTCCAGCTCAGGAGGAAATGACGGTTGAGTTGTGGTCTGATTCCCCTCAACCTGTGGTTTGTACCTTGTATAATACCCATGGGCAGCTGATTAGCTCATTTTCTCGTGAAATATTTCCGGGAAAAAACAATTTGAATGTTAAGCTTGAATCAGTTAGTTCGGGTTATTATCAATTGGAAATCAAAGCATTAGGGGAAAATGGATTCCGAATTCCCCTGATTAAGCGATAAAAATTTGTGTTGAGGTTTTGGTAAGGAGGTCGGCCCACAAGGGCCGACTGTTTTTTTTCACGGATTTCCGTAGTTTTAGCCATCACGAATCATCTAGTGATCCACTTGTATGAACCTACGTCTGGCAACACTCACCATGTTACTTGCAGGCTTCGCTGCCTGCAAAGAAGTTCCACCTCCCATCGATCCCATCGATCCGGAGCCAGTTTCACCTTATGAGTTCCTGCTTCAGGGGCCAATCGACTCGCTGAGATCCGATGCGGGTATCCCAGGGTTGGCAGCAGGCATTGTAGAGGGCGAAAACCTCACCTATGAGGGCTATTTTGGCGTAACCTCTTTAACCAACGGCACTACTGTGGATCGGGAAACCCGATTCACCGCGGGTCCGGTTTCAGCGATGGTCACTACCATGGCCGTTTTGCAATTGGCCAATGAGGGCAAAGTAGATCTTGATGCGCACATCAATGAATATTTAGACTGGGATGTCTTGCATCCGGTGTACCCGCAAGCAACGATTTCGCTGCGGATGCTCCTTTCTCATGTCTCCTCCATCAAAGACGACTCGGTTTTACTGGCTTCATTTGTTACCGCAGGAGATCCAACCCCGAATTTTGAGATTTTCTTAAGGAATTATCTGGAAAAATCTGGAAGTCTGTATGTTCCCACTCGTTTTGATAGCGACAGGCCAGGGAAGGTATATCGCTATTCTTCTGTTGCGATTGCCCTTGCTGCTCATGTTGTGGAGTCAGTAGAGGGAATTCCTTTCTCTGTCTGGTGCGAAACCAATCTCTTTGCAGGGCTTGGCTTCGCTTCTGATGGCTGGTTTTTGGACAATCTTGGCGGTGTCAACGTTGCTGTTCCCCACCGAAAAATTGGTTCTGCCGTGGTCCCACAGCTGCTCTATAGCTATCCGATGTATCCTGCGGGCTTACTCCGCACCAACCTTCGCGCTACCTCGCGTATGTGGAGGGCCTTGATGCAGAAAGGAGCCTTTGGCGATCAGCGGTTTTATGGAGAAGCTGAAAACCAGATGCTTACCAAGGTGCAATATCCTTACACCAATGCACAGCAGGCACTTGGCTGGAAAAGAGACACCCTCGGTGTCACGCCTGTTTGGGTAAGTGGCGGAGAAGATCTCGGATTCACCTCCTTCAGCTACTTCGATCCTGCCAAAAATGCTGGCGTGATCCTTTTTGCGAATGCAGCAGGTTTCTCTGATGACCTTGAGCTTCTCGCAACGATCATGCTCAATGCTATTCAGTAGGCTTTTCGGGAATGGGGTTTTCCTGAAAATACTGCCGGGGCGGCATGCCCGTCACCTTTTTGAAAGCTCGGTTGAAGGTGGTTTTAGAATTAAATCCCGACTGCAACGCAATCGCTAAATAGGTATCACCAGGATAGTCGTTTTCTGCGACCATCCTGGTGAATTCTTTTACCCGATAGGTATTGATGAAGTCGTAGAAGCTTTGCCCTAGGCCTTCGTTGAGCACGCGAGAAATGGTGTGGGTATTGGTGCGAACATGCTCGGCGAGATCGGAGAGGGTGAGTTCAGATCTGAGATAGATTTTATCCTCCTCCATGGCCTTGGTCAGCCGTTGCTGAAAGATGACCATCTCGTCATCGGCCAGAGGGGTATCTTTGTATTTGGTGACGGGCTTGGGCAGTCTGAGGATTTCTGGTTGATGGATGGCGAGGTATCCGAGGAAAAAATTGGTGCCCGAGAAAATCACCCAAGTGAGATTGACGGCGTAGCCCACAATCGGTTTTGTGGTCCAGTCTGACCAAGAACCAAGACCCGAGGCCACGTAGGCAAACAGCCACGCGGCAATACAGCAGGCCAAAATCACCATGACACTTTTGAGTTGTGGCACTGGGGTTTCAACCGACCGACTATCCCGGCTCTCATGCTCGTATCGGTCGATCATCGTCCAGCATTTCCACCAAAACCACGCATTGAATGGCAAGGCCAGCGCTCCGGCAACAGCAAACCAGGGGTGCAGGCTTTCATCCACAATCTCCATCTTGAATTCCTCCTTCGCCATGAAAATAGCAGGAACAAAAGCCAGCACATGTAGAATAGCAGGAATGAAATACTGTAGTTTTTCTTTGCTGTGATGCGCCTCAAGCTTGAGAAGTTCTCTCAAATAGTAGAAAAACAAGGGGGCAAAGAGAAATAAGATCCACTCAGGAATAAGAAAGAGTTTGGGTTGCCAGTTGAAAAATTCCCGGTCGAAAGTGATGGCCCTGCCAATGAGGGCAATGGAAATCAGGAAAATAATCAAGGACAAGCGGCGATTTGCCCGGACGTTATTGTTCTGTATGCCATTGATGGCAAGGATAAGCAAAAAGCCCTGAAAGGCTGAAAGGAGAAGCAAAAAATTATACCAACTGATGCCATTACCATTGAGGTCTTCCCAGGATTCTATGTCAAGATTGATGATCCCATTCGGATATTGAGAAGCAGTATATACCCTGTTTCGGCGGGCCTGTCCGTCGTCGCGGCCCTCTACGGTGTTCCAGTTGCCTCGGGTGATTTTAAAGGCAAATGAATCTGGCGGATTGGGGATGCTAATTTCATAAACCTGAGAATCTAGTTGGGTAAACATCCAGGAAGGATGCCCCGGCACCCACTCGTTGAGATCGCTGGCAAGGTAAAGGGCAGCGTCGTAGGGAGTATTATCCGGTAGGGTCGCCGTTCTGATAATAACCTGTGCTGGAAGCATGGTGAAACCATACAGGATTACAGTCAGCAGAGACCGAAGGATATGAATAAGCGGAAACCTTATGGTGAAATCAGGAGATGCCATTTTGCAAGTTATTCTGAAATCAGGGAAAAAAGGCATGAATGCAGCATGCCAGACGAGAGAATATCGGTATTCATACAATCTTTAAATAGGGGTATCGTGGAATTATTATCTGGAAATGATCTTGCTTTCAAACCAATGTTGCCTCCTCGGGCAACTATGTTGCCACTGGTTTGGCTACGCAAGCATTTCCTCATCCACTCCTCTTTCCTGTCTCGCGTAGCCCTCTGCTTACGTTTTCGTAAAGCAAGGGGCCGCCCGGCCCCTTTTTTGTGCCTTAATATTTGCGATATTTCCTGTTTGTGGGTTTCTCCTAGGCGATAGGATTTTTGTAGATTGCACATCATGAAAAGAACGATGTCATTTTCCATCTCAATTCCTCTCACCGGCCTGCTTTTTTGCATTGGTATGGCACTTTTTTCAGCATGTGCTCCAATTATCACCAAGCATCGAATGGAAATCAGTCATGAGACCATTCCTTGTCCGGATTCCATCAGGGCTACTTGCTTGCTCGTGAAAATTGACACCGCCAAGACCTGGCAACCCTGGCCCAAGTCCAAAGATATTTATGGCTTTACTTATCAGCACGGATTTACCTATGAACTTGCCGTAGAGGAAGTGCAAAAGCGAAGCAAAAAATTCCCACCTTGGTGGAGATCAGTAGAAGTGTTGACCAAAACAGCTTACGTGGAAAAAAAACCAACGATTTTTGGGTCCAAATGGGTTCTGGTGTCTTATGGACCTAGCACGGATCCTGTAGCTCCGCCCACAGGAACTGTGCCTACCCTCAATTTCTCAGATTTTGCCTCGGTGTCTGGAGAAGCAGGCTGTAACCGCTTTTTCGCCGAATGCTCGATTCCAGATGGAGACCACATCCAAATCTCAAGGCCTGGCTCTACCAGAATGATGTGCAATGAGCCCGAAGGAGTCATGGAATTTGAAGGCCAATACCTTCAACTCTTGAGTGAAGCGCAGGCCTTCCTGATGGATCGCGACCGGCTCACCCTCCGCTGTCAGCGAGACAGGGTCCTTATCTTTGAAAAAGTATTCGAATGAAACGTATTCCTCTGTTTATTCTGCTTTCCGTATTCCTCTTTTCCGCCTGTGTAGAACATGAAAACCAAAGTTCGGCCAATCTGGTAACTACTGCCAGAGACATACTCGCAGAACCATTTGAAGGAATTCTGCTCACTGCTCCCAATGGCGGCACTTTATATACCCGTAAAAATGCTGAAGAGATTGTTTTTGCCGATCCCAAAGGCATCTTAGCCAAACAGATCGAAAAAGACTCCCTCCAAGGAGGCACTTTTTTTGCGCAGCTTCTGCTGGCAGTAGGAAAGCCCGGTGAAGCTTTTGTTCTCCAGAAGGTGGATGTCATCTCCAGTCAGTGGTGGGATGATTCCAGCCTGATGATTCAACATATTCAGGCACTGGGCAATGAGCCGGGCTGGGAACTACGAATAGATCCCCCCAACGACTTTATTCTCCGAACCAATTACGGAGCCGATGAAACCACCTTCCCGTATGTTCTCCCTAAAGTGGAATCTGGCAGCTGGAGCTACGATGTCACCATAGGAATGGGCGAAAACGCCGAGCACCTCGGTATTCTCATCAGCTCTGATCCCTGCAACGACAATATGGCCGGGAATACATTTCCTTTTTCTGCCCAGGTAGAATGGAATGGAAAAGACCTGCGCGGCTGTGGAAGGCCACTCACAGATATGCCCCAAGCCCGTAACTGATGGAGTGGGTTGAATCTATGGGGTGGTTTGCCGGAATGGGGGAAATTCCCTGGACCACCTACGCGGTGATTTTAGTAGCAGGAATCGTGACAGGTGTGATCAACACCCTGGCTGGCAGCGGATCGCTGATCACGCTGCCAATCTTTGTGCTGCTGTGCGGCTTGCCTGCCACCGTTGCTAATGGCACCAATCGCGTTGGCGTGATTATTCAAAGCCTCGTGGGCGTAGGAGCCTACCGCAAATCCGGAAAGCTTCAGCTTCAACATGTAGAGTGGCTTGCCATTCCTGCCATTGTAGGGGCCATCATCGGGGCGCAGATCGCCGTCAAGATGAATGAGCAAATGATGAATATCGCCATCGGCGGCCTCATGATTTTTATGCTCGGGGTCTTATTGGTAAATCCAGAACGCTGGATAAAGGTTGCTGAGGTTGATACCACTAAGCACAAGTCAGCTGGATCGGTGATCGTCTTTTTCCTGATTGGTATGTATGGCGGTTTCATCCAGGCAGGCGTAGGGATTTTTTTGCTGGCGGGCCTGGTCTTATCTGCCCGCTATGCCCTCAGTGCTGCCAATGGCATCAAGATGCTATTGGTCCTGTTATTCAACCTTCCTGCGTTCATCAGCTTTTTCCTTGCCGGGCAGGTTCACCTTGGATTTGGCTTATTGATGGCCGGAGCGCAGGCCATTGGTGCCGTGATCGGAGTGCGGTTCATCGCTCGCATTCCCAATGCCAATCTGTGGATTCACCGCCTGCTGATTGTCATTGTGCTGGCTTCCGCGATCAAGTTTATCAGCATGGCCTTTTTGTGATAGTCGCTTGTTGTTTCGCTTCATGCAGAAAAAATGAAATCCTCCTGAGGGCGCTACTCCCCAGAAGGATTCTCAATCATTTCTCCGTCACAATGGTCAGTGGCCTCACGACGCCGTCTGGCGTGAGAATCAAAAACTCCTTTTGATTCACGACCTCTGTTTGCACCTGAACGGTAGGCGCAGGCGGGAAGTAGTAGCGAATGCTCAAGGTATAGGCGATTTGCACCATCGGTTCCTTGATCACCGGGTTGATCACCACCTCATACCCATTGGCGGGTAGGGCAGCGTAGTAAAACGTGTTGGGCTTGCGGACTTCCTGCACACCCGATTCATCTTTCACATTTTTGAGGGAGGAAGAACTGGTAGATTGATACGGCAAATAGCGATCGATAGGGTAGTGGACGCTCGTGTTGGCGCTGAATGCTACCCTCGCTGTGTCGAGTCGAACGCCAAGTTGGAGATAGGTTTTCTTCTGTTTTTGATGAAAAGCGATCGCTTCCTGCTGGAGTTGCAGATAAATCTCATCCTGATTATCGAGGTAATAATCCACCTTCACGAGGTCATAGATCTCCTGCTTGGCTGCCGCGGTGAGCACTTTGTCGAGCAGGCTTCCTTTGGTAAAGGTGATGTGGAGGTTTTTCTGCAATTCGATCCCTTTAGGGATTTCCAGGTAGTTGTCCTTGCTGAAAGGCTTCTTCTCGACCTGATATTCGTAAATCGCGATTTGCGATATCATGTCAATTCTGATCGAACTTTCCGGAATGGCCAACTGCTTGAGGTCTTCGGTAAGGGCTTTCACGCGATTGCTCACAAGTCTGTCTGCTTCTTCGGCGGTGGCGCCGAGTTGCACCACATTGAAGATCGCGACATACGCCGCAGCCTCAGCATTATACAGGGCATGAACGTTGAACGTGTAGGAATTGAAATCTGCCTGCTGAGTTGTTGGGAATTGCCCCGGGACCACAGATGGCAACTGGGCATTCTGCTGGCCATGGTAAATCACATTGCCTCCATGCTGGGCAAACATAGCCAACGGGACGATCACAAGAAGGAATAGGAATAAAATGCGGGATTGAATCATTGCTTGGTTATTTTTGTTTGACCCAAAGCACGATGATCTGTTCCTGGATGTTGGCATTGATCCCTTGTAAAACGATTGTAGAAGCTTTGTAAAACGCGGAAATGGGTTTTACAAGTAAACAGACCTCAATAAACCCCGTAACTTTGTAGCAGATGGAGAGCAAGGAGCTCGCATATTTTGATCAGTTGAAAACCACCCTTGGCAAGGTGGTTTCGGCGCGATTTCCCGGCGCTCCTGCCGATATCCGTCAGTTGTCTGGTGCCGATTTGCACCGCTTTCAGGAAGATCTGATGGAGCAGACACAGGGCCGGGTGAGCGAGAAGTGGTTTTATACCCACATCAAGCCCCTCCACAATGAGCGCCTGCCGCGCATTGACGTTCTTAATCTTCTGAGTCGCTATGCGGGCTATGAAAGTTGGCCCGCTTTTCGGGATGCACATGCCGTGGCGATTGCCGAGCTCGGTGAGGCGTCATCAATCTCAGCGCCTTCGCGTCGTTCGGGTGTGTACCTTCTGGCTGCCCCTCTGCTTTTGGCGCTTGCCGCACTGATTTGGCTTGGGGTGTCTCGCAAAGAGGAGTCTCACACCATCTGCTTCTCCGATGCCATCCTCGGAACCCAGATTCGCGACACGAGCCTGCGAGCCTGGCAATTGATCGAGGGAGAGTCGCCCCTGCTCCTGCAGGCAGACAGCAATGGCTGCGTGATGGTGAGCAGAGCCACCGAACTCGTGAAGGTCGCCGTTCAGCTTCCCTACTATCAGGCGGATACGCTGGTGCGCAGGTGGAAGGAAATCGGAATGGCCGAGACCTTTTCGCTTCGCCCCGATGATTTTGCCGGAATGCTGCGATTCTTTTCTGAGTGGACGCCCGAAGATCGATTTCGACGCAAAGCCCAGCTTCAGCAAATGATTTCGCCACAGGCCCGAATCATCAGGATGCACCCCGATGGAATCAACGGCGTGGAGATGTACAACAAGGAAGAGTTCATTCGCTTCCTGATGATATTCGGGCAGTCCTCTCTCGAAGTGGTCGAAACGCAATATGCAGATGGCTTGCTTTCCTACTTGCGATTCATGGTGATAAAAGAGTGATGATCAGAAAGTTTAGGTCTAGTAATTCCTTCGACATGAAGCACCTTCAAGGTATTGTATATGGCATGTGTCTGGTCCTGTCGCTGGGCGCACTTCAGGGGCAGTCTGCCATGCCATCGGCGCCTGCGCCCGACATGATGCTCCTCTCTCGACAGCTCACAGCTCCGCAACTCGCGGATTTCTCGGATCGGGCCATCGAGAAGCTCGATGAATGGATCACTTATCTGAATCTCTTGCAGGCGGCAAAGCAAGACCCTGCTTTTTGTACGGAGTTGGAAGGATACATCAAGGCATTGTATGTTGATGAATCCGTGGAGTTGACCAACGATGGCCTCCACCTCATGTCGCTGGATAAGTGGGTCAAGAAAAGACGCAGCACCGATGAATCTCCCGTGAAGTTAGGTCCACCTCAATGGCTTGGTTCGTGGACCTTTTCCAAGGGGCAATATGAACGCGACCTAAAAATAGAGGTCTTGGGTGAGCAACCTGCTCCTGAATGGGCAGGGACTCGCATTTTCACGGTATATATTTCAAAAGTTGAGAAAGATTTTGGCGGCCAAACCCAAACCATCTGGGAGGTGAAGCTGGGGAATTTGCGCTAGGGAGGGGGCTCACCATTTGAGCCTACCCCTACTCACATCCCGAGAGGGGACTTCAAAGGCTAGCGAAGCTACAACGGTTTTTCCCTCGGAGGAAGGGCCAAACTCTTGTTCCCCTCCTCGGAGGGGCTAGGGGTGGGTTCTTCTCGCCAGACACAAGCCGCGCCTTCGGCGCTCGCCGCTCCTCTCACTGTCTCTATTTCCCTTTCCATGCTTCGAGACCCAAATAATTTCCGCATTTTTAGGCGTAGAAAGTAAAACCCGTTTCATGAAGCAACTTATCCTCTTGATATTGGCAGCCATAGCTGCACCGGTCATCCTGGCGCAAAACCCTTGTGGACAAGGTCGATACCTGATCGAGGCATTTGAGGTAGATACGACCATGAATATTGTGTATGGCGAAAATATTCAGGCCACCATCACCAATCCTACTGCCAGGCAGACACTTTTTTTTGATTTGTATGAACCAGCAGGAGATACCCTTGCAGCGAGACCGCTGATCATCATGGCCTTCGGCGGTGCTTTTGTTGGGGGCACCCGGCAAGACGCAGATATTACTACCGTGTGCGCTCGCCTCGCCAAGCTGGGCTACGTCACAGCGTCTATCGACTATCGCACTACCCTGAGCCTGATCTTTGATCGCTCTGAGCGGAATTATTATCTCGCCATCCTCAAGGCGATCCACGACATGCGGGCTGCCGTTCGCTTTTTTCGTGCCGATGCAGATTCGGCCAATCTGTACCGCATTGATCCCAATCAGATCTATGTCGGTGGTATTTCTGCAGGTGGGGTGACCGGGATTCATGTCGCCTTTATGGACGAGCCCACGGATTTTCCCAATGCCATCTTGCAAGACACTGCGGGTATTGGAGGCATCGAGGGCCTCAGCGGGAATCCTGGCTTTTCTTCTGAAGTGGCGGGGGTGATCAGCCTCTGTGGGGCCATCGGCGACACTACCTGGATGAATGACAACCTGACCACTCCTTTGATCATGTCTCATGGCACCAATGATCAGGTGGTTCCATTTGGAAGCACTACCGCCCTCTTTGGAGAAAATATCACGGCTCACGGAAGCCAGAGCATACAAGCGCAGGCCGATCGCCTCGGGATTGACAGCAAATTGCTGGTGTATCAAGGAGCGGATCACGTGCCTTTTTCCTCGGGGCCCAATGCAGAGGTGTTCATGGATAACACCATAAATTTTATCCGTGACCAGCTTGCTCTGCTCGTTTGCCAGCAAAGCAGCACGGCCATTGCACCTGATCTGAACAAATTCAAGGTAGAAGTGTCACCTTTGCCTGCCACCACCCAGGTTACCATCCGAATCAGCGAGGAGCTGGCCCAGGGCTACTATTCCTTGCAGTTGATTAGTGCAAGGGGTGAATTGATCGCAAGCACGCCTCTTTCTCCTTCGGGCGAATGGACGATTCAACGAGAATCCTTGCCAGCCGGGATCTATTTTTACCGCATTGTGGGTAGTCAGGGAAACATCCTGCACGTAGGGAAGCTCCTGTTTACGTGAGGAGTCTTCAGGGAAAAATGCGGGAGGAAAGTGAAACGAAACATTTTCCTCCAGATCCAGTACCTTTGTTGCGCAGAAGCCAACAAGTGGTTTCTGGTGAATCTGAAAGGATAGTTTCCATGGCCAGAGTAGTAGTAGGGTTGTCAGGCGGAGTGGATAGCAGTGTGGCTGCTTATCTGCTGCAACAGCAAGGACACGAGGTGATCGGCTTGTTTATGAAAAACTGGCACGATGACTCTGTGACCATCAGTGACGAATGTCCCTGGCTCGAAGATAGCCACGACGCCCTCTCTGTGGCTGAAAAGCTTGGGATTCCTTTCCAAACCATCGACCTGAGCGAGGAATACAAAGTCAGAATCGTGGATTACATGTTTCGCGAATACGAAGCTGGGCGCACCCCCAACCCGGATGTGCTGTGCAACCGCGAAATCAAATTTGATGTATTCCTCGAAAAAGCCCTTCAGCTCAAAGCAGATTTTGTGGCTACGGGCCACTATGTTCGCAAGGGAGAAGTAGTTGACAGTCAGGGGAATACCCGCTTCCAGTTGTTGGCTGGTAAGGATGGCAACAAAGATCAAAGTTATTTCCTCTGCCAACTCACACAAGCCCAGCTCAGTCGGGCTCTGTTTCCCATTGGAGAGCTCACCAAGCCGCAAGTGCGCGCCATTGCCACCGAGCTGGATTTGGTGACTGCCGGGAAAAAGGACTCCCAAGGGCTGTGCTTCATAGGCAAAGTCCGGTTGCCTGTGTTCCTTCAGCAGCAACTAAAGCCCAAGGTGGGCGCCATCATCGAGGTCCCTGTTGATGCCCCAAAATACCTGGAGCCGATCTTGGCAGGCGAATCAGAATCAGACAAATCGAGGATTCAGGCACTTGCCACGCCTTACACCTATGCCCCCACCGACGGGACGAAAGTGGGTGAGCATCAGGGCGCTCATTATTTCACCATTGGGCAAAGAAAAGGCCTCAATGTAGGCGGAAAAGCATTGCCGCTTTTCGTGATTGATACAGACACCACCGCCAATGTGATTTATGTGGGAATGGGGGAGGAGCATCCTGGCCTTAACCGAAAAGGGCTTTTCGTACCGACCGAAGATGTGCATTGGATACGAGAAGACCTCGCCCTGAAGCCCGGAGAATCCATGACCCTGATGGCTCGAATCCGATATCGGCAGCCTTTGCAAGAGGCTACGCTGATCATGGAGCCCGAAGGCTTGTATGTGATCTTTGAGGAGGCTCAGAAGGGAATCACGCCAGGGCAGTTTGTTGCCTGGTATCAGGACGAGGAATTATTAGGAAGTGGGGTAATTTCCCACCGACAGCCCGGGTGATCCGTCCGGGAGTCATTTTTTGTTTCAACATCACGTTCATGATCAAAAAGACGTTACGCTGGGTCGGCCTTGTGGTCGCAGGGTTGATATTGATTGGGCTTGCCGTGGCCTGGGCTTTTAGTGAGGTGCGTCCCGATGGTGTCACTGGCGTGGCTGCCAATGAATTGGCAAACCGAATGGAGCAAGTGCTCCAAGTGCAGGCCTGGGAGGAAACCGGCGCTGTGATGTGGAGTTTTCCCGGGGGGCACGATCACCTTTGGGACAAAGATCGCAACCTGGCCAAAATCAACTGGGGCGAAAACGAAGTGCTCGTGAACCTGGACACCAAAGAGGGCGTCGCGTTCAAAAAGGGAAAGCAACTGAGCGGATCAGATGCCAGGGATATGGTCCAAAAAGGCTGGGAATACTGGGTGAATGATGCCTTTTGGCTCACAGCTCCCTTCAAAGCTTTTGACCCTGGCGTACAAAGATCTGTGGTCGTGACCGAGGCTGGAGACAGTTCGTTGTTGGTGAGTTACAAAAGTGGAGGCGACACCCCTGGAGATGCTTACCTATGGCATTTTGATGAAGAGGGAAAGCCAGATTCCTGGAAAATGTGGGTGAGCATCATCCCTATTGGCGGGATCAAAGTTCCTTTTGACGGATGGCTCGAAACCGAGACAGGGGCGATTCTGCCCGTGTCACATTCGGGGTTGTTGAGCATCAATCTCACGGGGGTCAAAACGGCTTTTGAGTTGATCGAGTGGTTTCCCAACAGCGACCCATTTGCGCCCCTTTTGGGGGGAGAGGCAATAGGGGGCTGAGAGTTAGCCAGAAATCCTGGATTCTGCGGCAATCGCCGCACCGATAATGCCGGCGAGGTTCAGCAACTCTGCCGGAACCACGGGAGCATCCACGGTCAGATAGTCGTCAAATTTGTCGAATTTTTTGCTGGCACCTCCACCTAGGATGAAAAGATCCGGGTAAAACAGCTTATTGACGTGGTTGAGGTAGCGGTCAAAGCGCTTGGCCCAATCTTTCCAGCTGAGCTCGTCTCGTTTGCGAGCGGAATCTGAGCAATACTTTTCGGCTATATCTCCCTTGAGGATCAGATGGCCTAGCTCAGTGTTGGGTACGAGCTTTCCCTCGGCAATGAGGGCGCTTCCGATTCCAGTACCGATGGTGAGAAGCATCACAAGGCCTTTTCGGCCTTTTCCGCCCCCAAATTTCACCTCGGCCAGCCCTGCCGCATCAGCATCGTTCACCACGGTGACAGGCATTCCGAGGGTTTGCGAAAAGAGCATCTCCACATTCACCCCAATCCATTTGTCGGAAATATTGGAAGCCATGACGGCCACTCCATTGTGGATCGGGGAGGGGAAGCCGCATCCTACGGGGCCATTCCATTCTAGCTGCTTGGTGAGCTTCACGATGGCCTCCGCCACAGCATGTGGTGTGGAGGGGGTGGGAGTAGGAATCCGGTGTCGCTCAGAGAGCAATTCGCCAAGTTCGGTGTCTACTATGGCTCCCTTGATTCCGGAACCGCCGATGTCAATGCCTAAAATCTTCACGTGAATGATTCCTTTTGCTTCTACACAGAAAGACAAGTCCTTTCTGAACAGGAAAAATAGGAACAGATTCTATGAAGGCCTAATATAAATGCTTATCAATTGCCCGAATCGGAATCTGTATTCTATAAATCGACCTGAAATTCGCCCCTAACCCCTACTTTCTTGCACATACTGCGAAGCTCCTGGCGAAAAGAAAAGGGAATCAGGGTCTCAAATCTCTTCTTTTTGAGCTTTAGGGAACGAATAATCTGGTCTTTTTCCTGGTCTGCGGTGGCTTCATGCAGATCTTTCTCCAGGCTTCTGATTTCCCGGAGCAATTCTTCTATTCGCTTGATGTATAAATCCTGGCCCACTTTTTTTCGTTCAAGTAAGAAGATTTTCAACATCCCAGTCTTCTGCGGTTCATCGCAAAGCGGAGCATTTGTTGATACGTTTGAAGGTAATCATTTTTTCATTTTGTCGAAAGCATGGCGTTGATCCAACATCCAAAAATTGCCAGTCTTCTACCTGTATGGGCCCCTTTTCATGGGTTTTCCCTCTTGTTTGATAATCCCGGGCACTCACTTATTGTTCAACCCAACGGGATGCAGTTGCTTCACAATCAGCCACATAAATCGGTTGGGCTGGAGCTATTTTCCGAGCTTTCAGATTGGTTGGCTCAACTCGGTACTGCACACCTGATGAATGCATACGGTTTTTGCCCACTTCCCATGCAAAGCTACCATGTCACGGTGTGGGACGGATTGAGCGAAAAGCAGGTGCCTGAGGTGAATAGCCATTTTCAGCCGCAGGTGGGGCAATTTTTGAGCAAACTGCCAGAGTCTTTGTCCACTCGGCACACGTTTATGGAAGATGTGTCCACTGGCCAGCTATTGGTTAAGGATTATTGGGAAATTCGCTTCCGATTCTCCCACCTAACGTTCTG
The DNA here is from genome assembly GCA_030731845.1 of Bacteroidia bacterium. Classification (GTDB taxonomy): domain Bacteria; phylum Bacteroidota; class Bacteroidia; order J057; family J057; genus JANQTF01. Next base: position 21,599 of record JANQTF010000157.1, read on the forward strand.
GAGTTCAAAAGGATTGGCAGCGGTGCTTGAACCAGTTGATGAGCACAGTCGTCACTTATTGGAACAGCTGCGCTCTGGGCGCGAGAATCTTTCCGCTGATTTCTCCGACCGCCTGCAGTTTCACCATGAGGCAGATCACTACGTGCCTCATATCACCCTCGGCTATTTTTTAAATCCTGAATTAGCCGGAAGAATCAGTCCGCAGGTCGAAATTGCGCATTGGGGGCGGCAGGTGGCCGAGCGCTGCAAAGACCTCACCCTCACCATGACCTCTATTGGCCTCTACGCCTATACCGACATGGTATCTTTTTTCCGAATTGGTGCTCCTGGTTGAGCGATGCGGAAATACTATCTTGACACAAAAAAAACGCAAAAAGCCATGAGGGCCTTTTGCGTTTTTTTGTTGAGTGCATCAGTCGCTCAGGAAGCGGAGGAAAATAACTTCCCGATTTTGCGTAGAGATCTTGTGCGAAGACAAGGAAGGAAAACCGAGTTTGGCGAGCCAAATGAGGATTTTTCTGACGCAGGATTCGTGCAAGAGATCAAGCTAAAAGCGGATAATATTTTTTGACGCTTCCTTAGCGAAACGCGCTGATGCCGGTAATGTCCATGCCCGTGATGAGCAAGTGGATGTCGTGGGTTCCTTCGTAGGTGATGACCGACTCGAGATTCATCATGTGGCGCATGATAGGATAATCGCCAGTGATGCCCATGCCGCCGAGGATTTGCCGGGCTTCGCGAGCGATGTGAATGGCAGAATCCACATTGTTTCGCTTGGCCATAGAGATCTGGGCAGTCGTGGCTTTGCCTTCGTTCATGAGGGTACCGAGGCGCCAGGTGAAGATCTGCATTTTGGTGATTTCGGTGAGCATTTCAGCGAGTTTTTTCTGCTGAAGCTGAAAACCTGCGATGGGTTTGTCAAATTGCATGCGCTCGGAGGCGTAGCGCAGGGCTGTGGAGTAGCAGTCCATGGCCGCGCCCATGGCGCCCCAGGCAATTCCATAGCGAGCCTTGTCGAGACAGCCAAGCGGGCCGCGCAGGCCAGTCACACCGGGTAGTAGATTCTCTTTGGGCACTTTCACATCCTCAAACACGAGCTCACCCGTGGTAGAGGCGCGCAGCGACCATTTGTTATGAATTTCGGGGGTAGAAAAACCAGGCATTCCTCGCTCCACGATGATTCCCTGAATTTTTCCGTCTGGGTTTTTGGCCCACACCACGGCAATGTCAGCAAATGGCGAATTGGAGATCCAGGTTTTGGCTCCGTTGAGCAGGTAATGGTCGCCTTCATCGCTGAAGTGTGTGGTCATGCCACCGGGGTTGGAGCCATGATCGGGCTCAGTAAGACCAAAGCAGCCCATCAGTTCGCCTTTGGCGAGGAGGGGCAGAAACCTTCTCTTTTGTTCCTCCGAGCCATACTTATAAATGGGATACATGACCAGCGAGCCTTGCACAGAGCACATGGAGCGGATGCCGGAATCCACACGCTCAATTTCCTGCATGATCACGCCATAGGCGATTTCGTCAAATCCCGGGCAACCATACTCCTCGGGCAAAGAGGGTCCAAACAAGCCCAATTCGCCCATTTCTTTCACAAGATGGGTGGGGCATTGATTATTTTGCGCCCAATCATTGATGTAGGGGGCGATGTGCTCATTGAGCCAACTTCTCACGCTACTCCGGATAAGCAGGTGCTCCTCGGTGAGAAGACCATCGAGTTGATAGTAGTCGGGCGCCTCATAGGCGTGGGCTACTTTCGCTGATTTTTGTGGTTCCACTAACATTGGTGCGGATTTACTTGTATCTCAATCTGCAAAGTAACTACTTTTGGCTAAAGATTTCAAAGACAGATTACTACCCTGAGGCTAGATAACAAATTGCTTGCAGGTTTCGTTTTTGGGGAAGAAGGAAGGCAATGGAACTTAAACGCACACTTCGGGTATTTTACCTAAGAAAGCTGAGGGATAGAGAGTTTCTCGTCCGCATGCTGATCATCATGGGCTTTCTGGCGTTCATGACCATTCTGATTCCGCGCTCTGCGAAGTTGGGCTATATCCATGAGGTAGGTAAGCCATGGTTGAGGGAATCTGTTCGATCAGAGGTTGAGTTTCATTTGTATAAATCTCCGGACCAGTTTAGCGCAGAAATTGATAGCGCAAGGGCTAGTGTTTTGCCGATTCTGGAATACGATAGTACGCAAATAGACCTTGCCATCGAGAGATTTCAAAAGGTGGTACAAACCTTCAGGTCCAATCTGATTGAATTACGCAAAGTAGGCTCTTCAGCCAATCCCAAGCTTCAGGACAGCATCAAGCAGCATTATTTTCTGGAGCAGCTCGATTATCTGGACCCCTTGAAGCTCCCTGAAGGGGTTGATTGGATTTCTAATATTACGGGCAGAGCTCCTTATATTATTTCTCGACTTGGCAAGCAAGGGTATCTGGGTTCGTTGCCAGTGACTAGCGCAGAATTTGTGTGGGTGCGCATCAATCCTTCCGAAGAGATCCAAGTGCCGCTGTCGTCCATCGTGCTGGGCAAAGATCAGTTGGGTAGGTGGCTGGAGAAGCAGTCCATCGGATTGACGCAATCGGAGTCCAGGGTATTAGGGATTTTGCTTGCCAAAAGCATAGAGCCTACGCTTACCTACAGTGATCAGCTTACGCAACAAGCGAAGCAGGACAAAGAGAATTGGGTTTCCAGGGTGCAGGAGAATGGCAAGGTCAACAAAGGAGCCACAATCGTTCAGAAAGGTGATATTGTGACGGAGGAGATCAGCGAAAAGCTCGATGCTATGGTCAAGGAAGCAAGGGCACAGGGCGGAAAGCAACCCCGCGGCGTAACAACCGGGCGGGTGTTTTTGATTTTTCTCTTAACGATGCTCCTGCTCACCTTCTTGCGGGTGAATCGCCCGCGAATTTTCTTTTCCAATCAAAAGATTGCCCTTGTGCTGACTACCATCTTGCTTGTGGTGGCGGCTATGGTGGTGGCCACCAAGCTCAATGACGTGGCCTATGATCTTCTCAATCAGAATGATAAATTCAATCTGACCTATATTTTCCTCGCGCCAGCCTGCATTGTGCCCATTTTCATGAATAATTTCTTCGATCACCGGGTGGCATTCTTCACCAATCTGATCGTAGCTTTTTATGGTGCAGTGCTCGTGCAGCAAGGACTGGAATATGCCTTTGTGCAGCTCGTAGCTGGAACCGTGGCCGTTTACAGCCTCAGAAGACTTCGCAAGCGGGAGGTGTTTTTCTATACTTTGGGCTTCATATTCCTCGGGTACACGGTCGCCTTTATTACCTTCAATCTTTACTCCAAAGGCAATCTCGATGCGGTCAACTTTAACACCTTACTCCTTTTTGGGGTAAACGTGCTCCTGACCATCATCGCCTATAATCTGATCTACCTGTTTGAGCAGGTGTTTCGTGTGACTTCTGATCTTACTTACCTGGAGCTGCTCGACACCAATCATCCGCTGCTCAAGGATCTTGCCAAGAAGGCTCCGGGGACGTTTCAGCATAGCCTGCAAGTGGCTAATATCGCCGAAGCAGTCGTCAATGAAATCGGCGGAAATGCCCTGCTTATCCATGTAGGAGCCCTCTATCATGATATTGGAAAAATGGCCCATCCACGGTATTTTATCGAAAATCTTCAGGATGACCTCACCCGCGATAATCCCCATGACAAGCTCAGTTGCATGGAAAGTGCCGATATGATCATTGGGCATGTGGCCAAGGGAATCTCGATGGCACAGCGCTATCATCTGCCGCGCGAGCTCGTGCATTTTATCGAAACACACCACGGAACTACGAGGGTCGAGTTTTTTTATCGGAAACATCTCAAGGAAAAAAACTGTAAAACCTCTGAAGACGAGGATCTATTCCGCTATCCCGGACCGCTGCCGTTTAGCAAGGAGACGGCTGTCTTGATGATGGCCGACAGTGTAGAGGCTGCTTCTCGATCTCTCAAGAGTCCTACCATCGAATCGCTGAATGACCTGGTGGACAAGATCGTAGATCACAAAATAGCTGATGATCAGCTCCTCAATAGCCCGCTCACGTTTCGTGATATTTCGGTGATCAGGGATGTTCTCAAGCGACAGCTTCACACTATTTACCACGGTCGAATCGAATATCCCAAAGCGACTGAAGAAACGACTCCGCTTTATGGTGGGGTATTTGGAAAGTGATCAGGATGGATGAGGTCCATCAAAAGAGAGAGCCATTCCGGCCTGCGGAATGGCTCTCTTATTTTCACCTCTCAACAAGGGCTACTTCTTGCAATTGGCAAGCTCCTTGAGCGTCTCTTCGGCTGTCATTTCACCATACACCTCTTCGCACTTTTCCAGGAGTGTTGCAAGTTCTTCCGACTTGGCGTCGCCCTCTTTCAGGAGAGCTGAAAAGCTATCGGCAAGCCCTTCTATCATCTTTTCTTTGCACTCACAAATGCTTGGCTTGGATTGGCAGCCACTGAGCATAAGCAAGCTTGCCAGTGCGATGGGGATCATGATCGATTTCATATTCTTCTTGGATAAATTAAGACTCGAATGTGGAGAAAATAAGTTCCTAAATCAAATCAACCTCCTGCACCCGCGTTGATGACCTCTACCCATTGCCCCCGCTGTCGCGCGTTGATGGCATTGTCATACATGGCTTCAACGGTGACTGTGGGTAGATAAAATTTTCCGAGATAGCTGGAATTGAGGTAAAGGCGGAAGGTTTTGGTCTGGCCTCGTCCCAGATCAAAGAAGCTAAAGACGCGGTCGTCGCGTTGGTCCTGATACTCGGGTTTGTCTCCACCTGTCTCGCGCTCGTCAAGCCGGCTGTTGAGAATCTCCCATCCTGATGGGAAAATCTGGGTCAGTGCGAGCTCTTCATAGTCCCGAATCCCTGTATTGGTCACAGATACCTGCACCACAAAATTGCTGCCTTGCTCAAGACTCGCGGGGTTGATGCTCTGGTCATTGAGGTCGAGATAGCTGACCTTCATCTTCAATCCATTGGAGGCATTGGTGGTATCCCCTCGCTCAGGAATGCCATCGAGCACAATTCGGGAGAACAAGACTGCCTCGCTTTGGTTTCGGAACTCTATGCTGCCCTTGGTGACATCGGCGAGTTCCTCCTGCCAGATTGGGGTAGTTTGGGACACCTTTTTCCATTCTCCTCCATTCACTCGATAGGAGAACTGCATGTCACTTTTGGTATCTGATGTTCCTACGAATCTGGCCATGGCCACGAGGCAATAGGCAGTGGTCTGGGTGCTCATCCACTCCTTACTGCTCAGCTGTCCGGAGATCAAATCCACCAACGGCTTGGCTTTGGCGCGCTGATCCATGCGCGTAAGCACCTCCAGCACAATGGCCTGATCGCGCCATGAGGAGCCATAAGTGCCGCCCAATTCGGAGTAGGGAGACACATTCATCGACAAATTGCTTGTCAGCTCTGTGGCAATATTGGCTCGCCCTGCCATTTGGTAGGCGGCTGCGAGATACCATTTTGCCACGGGCTCAAGGTCGCTATAATTTCGGAATCGATTCATGGCTCCTATTTCAGGTGCACCAACCAGAGATAGCAAGTAGAGACGATAGCCTTGAGTCAATTGCTCGGCCCGATCTCCGGCGCTCCAGTCTCTGGCGCGGTCGCGCTGGAATCGCTTCCACCCATTCATGAGTGTCTCCGGAATCCGATAGCCGATTTTCTCCGCTTCCACCATAAAGTGCCCTGCATAGTTGCTGCCCCATTCACTGGCTTCTCCGCTTCCGGGCCAGTAGGCAAGGCCGCCATTGCTCAGCTGAAACAATTTCAGACGGTCGATCGCCTTTTTGATTTTGTCATCAATGGCCACTTGCTGCCCCGTGGTAACTTCCATTAACTTAGGAATATGGACCAGAGGAAACACGGAGGAAGTCGTTTGCTCAATACATCCAAATGGATAGCGGAGCAGGTATTCAAGTCGCTTTCCGAGGTTGAGAGGCGGAATGGCCGATACCTCCAGAATGCCATGATTGGTGCCCCGCATCCCTACAGGGCTGATGTCCTGGCTCCAGCTTCCGCTTGGGTCCATGGCGGCAGAGGTCACGTCGGTCACTCGTGGATTGGGTGCCCTGACCTCAATATCGGTTTCATACACGGCGGTTTCGCCGCCAGATGTGGCAGTAATGGTCACGTGGTCCACGCCCAGTGAGCTCAGAACAGCGAGTTCGAAGGTGGTCATTTTCTCGCCTGTCTGAGCAAAGGAAACGGTTTGCCGAGGCGAGCCATTGACCAACATTCTTCTTCCTGTTTTCACCTCCACTTTCACGTCTTTGATGTTGTCTTCCATGGCAAAGAGGGTGACGGGAAGCCGCACGGTTTCTCCGGGTCCGAGGACACGAGGCAGGGTCCCGAGCACCATCAAGGGTTGCTTGACCGGGGTGCTTTTCTCGGTTGACCCATAGGCACCTTCAGGCGTTCCGGCTACGACCATCGTTCTCACCTCACCGATGTAGTTGGGCATGTGGAGGCTGTGGGTTTTGGTTTCTCCGGCTTTCAGGGTAAATGGCCCGAGATACATGACCACGGGTTTGAAGCGCTCGGCCTTTTGGCCTGGAGGGGGCCCAGCGTCGGCGCCCCCACCAATGCTGAGCAGGCTTTTGATTTCACCGCCATAGGCTCCGAGCACCTGATCAAACAGGTCCCAGGTCTTGACAGAAAGCGCTTCGCGCTGGTAGAAGGTGTGCCAGGGAGAGGGCGTTTCGAATCTTGTGAGGCCCAGCAATCCTTCATCCACGATGGCTACGGTGTAGGTCATGGGTTTGCCATCTGCCTCGCTGATCTTGAGAGAAAAGTCGGTTTCAGGACGAATGGAAGAGGGCATGGCTAATTGTGGCCGAAGATGGGTCTGTGGATCTTCGATCTTGAGCGGAACCACGCCGTAGAGTCTGATCGGGAGATCATTGGCAGTCTGGGCATGTGGCTGCAAGAGGGTCACGTGTGCATACACGGTGGGGGCCATCTTGGGTGTGGCGGCAAAGGTGAATCTGGTGGTTCCGGTCTTGGCATTCACCCAATAAGCTTCCAGGATTTCATTTCCTGCCTCAATGGTCACGAGGGCACGGCCTGCATTGCCTGTTGGAATGTTGAGGGTGATGGAATCGCCCACGTCGTAGGTCTCTTTGTCTGCAGAAAAATCGAGCATGGAAGCGCCGCCGTCCTGACCTTCTTTGGCCCGTCCGGCCCAACCCGGCCAGTCGATGTAGATGATTTTGCCAGAAGCGTGGCCCTGGTCATCTTTGACCCTCACCAGGTAGCGCCCCCACTCAGGGTAGGCCACATTCATCTTCCAGACTCCTTTGCCATTGACAGTGGACACCGATCCTGAGGCGATTTCATCAGCTGATACGCGCCCGTTATACACGCCAATGTTGTCTGCGGACTGGTCCCACCACCATCTCCAGCCCAGCTTGTAGAGGGTTACTTCTACTTTGCTATTCACCGGGTTGCCTTTTTCATCTACTGTAACGATGTCGATGTTGTGGTCGATATCAGTGAGGAGCATGCCACGGGCTACATCACCGGCTGGGGTTTTCACGCCTACATATACCGGATAGGGAGAGAAAGGAACGGTGAATCTATCCACGCTGAAAGCGCCTCCGGGTTCATAGACCTTGGCCACAAAGCTGGCGTTGAGCATGCCTGGGGCATCCGATTCGATCTTGATTTTGGGGCTGATGGTGGCGAGTCCTTCTTCGTTGAGTTTTCCTTCAAAAACGGTGATTTCTTCGCTGCTGAAGCTGATGGCCGGATCCACGAAATTATAATCCGAAAAACGAGGGAAGGAGGTGCTACCCGTTCGCAAGGTCACGGAGACATCTGCCTTGAGGTTGCGGGCGATGGCGCCGTGGAGCCACCGGGCACTGAGGGTGCCCGAGGGGGTGCTCGTAGAAGAAAGCAGTGCGCTGCCAAAATCCAGCCCGAGCTTCATTCTGTTGGGAATGACGGTTTCAACTTTGATGCGCTTTTCAAAGGTGGAGCCACCTACCCGCACACGGGCTGTGTAGTTTCCGGTAGGCGCGGCAGGATCAGTTTTGGTGAGGAAATGATAAAATCCCTGTTGTCCATTGGTGAGCACCTGTCTGTTCACGAGCTGACCGCGTGGGTCTGTGAGTTCCAGGGTCACAGGGTGATCAGCGGGGATGGCCTTGGCTTCGTCTTGCAAAATGAAGGTGAGATACATCGGGTCGCCGGGGCGCCAAACGCCGCGTTCGCCATAGAGAAATCCTTTCACGCCTTTGGTGTAGGTCTGGCCTTGGGTATCGAATCGGCTCATGGAGAGAGCAGAGCCATCGTCGAGGCGGAGATAGCCGCGCTGCTTGCCTTGCTTGGCAACCAGCAAAAACGGAGGATGGTTTTTGTCTGATTTGATCCTGGCCCAGCCCTGCTCGTCTGTGCGGGAGCTATACATGAGCTGGTTTTGGTAATCATACCATTCCAGGTCCACGCCTTTGATGGGGTTGGTTGTCTGAAGATTGGTAACAGAGACAAAGAGCTGCTCATCGTCGCGCTTGGCGATGATGCCCAGGTCTGAGGCCATGATGTTTCTCCTCACAACCCTTTCGCTGTTGTAGTAGGCTGATTTGCAGGGGTTGTCGCGGTCGTCGTAGTCGCCGTACCAATAGTCCCAATAGCTATAGTCTGAGGATTCCGAAAAGGTGTACCAATCGTCGTCAAGTTCAATCATGGCTCGCTCGGCTTCCTCTTCTTCCTCAGTTGAACAACGGAAATAGGCATAAGACTTTCTAAATCCGATGGCGATTTCATAAATCGCGCCCGGATCAGGATGAATCAGTTCAGCCAAATCGAGGGAGTGCCGGGTCCAGGTGTTCAGGTCGAGGTCTGGGGTTTTGTCGAGTTGAATGCTTTTTTGGATCACGGGCTGGCCCACGCGCTTGAGTTGCTGGCTGCCCGAGAGGCGATTGACCTGGAGAAATTGGGGGATGTTTTTTTCAAAAATCTTGATCACCCGGATATCAATGGACTTGAGTCCGATGCTTTCAAAAATGAAGGGTAGTTTTTCGGCATTGGGAATGATGACTCCTTCGCCAATGAGGCGAACCTCTGGCATGGTTTCACTGAACACAACAGATTCCCGAAGCGGCTGGGTGAGGGCAATCCCCTCGGTGCTCTGAATCCCGGGATTCAACGTGAGGGTATGGCTACCTGTGAGACGGGAGTCGGGGAATACTTTGATTCGGTTGCCATCAATGGTGAATCGCAGCTTGGTGTGATTCTGGTCGAGCTGAATCAGGCCGCCAAGGTCTTGCCTGGCTACTGGCTCCGAAAATTCCAGGACGAGATAGGCTTCGGGTTCGCCATAGGTGTAGGTGTGCAGGTGGCGAAAGGCTCCCTTGGCGGGAATGAGGATGGTTTCTGTGCCTTTGTTCTCGACATTGAGCGATTTGCCATTCCACGCTAATTCTACCGAATAATCGGCATCGCCTCTGGGAAGGCTGTCCACCACAAAGTGGAATTCTTTGCCATCGCTTGTGCTTTCCCAGCGAAAGGTTCCTTTGTTGTTGGGCAGTTTTGCCTTCAGAATGGCTTCTATGTTGTGGATTTCTTCCACATCTGTGGTCTTGACTACACCTGAGACTTTTTGCCACGCCATTCCGGCTTCTCCATAGCTTTCGTTGCTGGTGAGTTCTACCTTGAACTGTTGGGCAGGCGTTCCAAAGGAGAAAGGGAAGGTGTTGAGGTCTTTGGGGAGATTGGGTAACAGGTTTTTGAGCGAGACCTCTGCGGCAAAGGCCTCTCCAGTTGGCAGGTTTTCCTCCGGGCGAAAAATCAGGGTACGCCTGTCTTCCCAGATCGCATTTCCTTTGATGGCTGGGCTAAAGTGGAAAGGCGATGATGGGAGTGGCTGCCCAATCATGTCGTCACCGACGACTTCTTCGGCAAATCGAATTCTGATGGCGGAGGCCCTGCTCACTTCGCCGTTGGTGTAGGCGGAGATATAGGGACTGAATCGTTCGTCGAATTGAAGATAACGTGAATCCAGTGATTGGGATTTGGGCCAGAAAAGCCATGCGAAAACCATGACAAATGCCGCTGCAGCAGGCAGAAGGAAGAGGCGTGAGCGTAACATAGGGTCATCCGGGTTGAGTGGGTTCTACAAACGGGAAAAGGACAGCATTCCGCGTAATTCGAAGGTAAAGTAGAAAACCCGTAAAAGAAATTGCCTGCAAATGATTATTCGCATCTGGTTGGATAGCATCCGCAGTCAGGTAGTCATTTTTGCTACCAAATTAGGATTAAGCTACCCTCGTGTGGTCAACCCTATGGCAAGAATGCAAAAACCTTCATCCCCTATACTTCATCCCCTATACCCCTATACCTCATACCTCTTCACCTCTATTCCCTCTACAACATAATCTCAGCGATGAGGTAATCGGCTACAACCATGGCGAGGCAGGAATACACCACCGCTCGGGTGCTGGAGGTTCCTACTTCGAGGGCGCCACCTTTGGTGTAGAAGCCTTGATAGCAGGAGATGGTCGTCATGATGATGCCAAAGGTGAATGCCTTGGCATACATGACCACAATTTGATAGGGTTCATAGTATTCCTGGAGGCCTTGGGTGAATTCGGCAGCGGAAACTGCGCCTGTGAAGTGACCGGCCACGATGCCACCAAAGTGCCCGAGAAAAGCCGAGATGGTCACCAGAATCGGAATCGAGATGAATCCTCCGATGACTTTGGGAAGAATAAGATAGGCCACAGAATTGACGCCCATGACCTCAAGGGCGTCGATTTGCTCGGTGACGCGCATGGTACCGATTTCAGAAGCAATCTTCGACCCTATTCGACCGGCAATGACAAACATGACCACTGTAGGAGAAAGCTCAAGCAGCATGGTCACCGACACAATGGTGCCAATGGTGGACCGGGGAATCAGGCTTGAGGTGAGCTGATAGGCAGTTTGAAGCGTAGATACGCCTCCAATGAAGGTGGAGATGACCACCACGATCAACAGAGACCCCGCAATGAAGGTGTTGGTTTCCCTTAACGTGAGATTGTAGTAAATATTAAATCGCTCCAGGTTGCGAAACATCTTTCCCATGAGGAGAAAGAAGCGACCTGTATGAAAGAGGATATACTGCAATGCTGATTCAGTTGAATTTGATGATGCTAAAAAAAGGAATCCTCACGGCCTTTGCAACCAGATCTGGAAAACAGTCTTGCTTGTGTGCTGTGGCGAAACCTTCCTTTCGGCTGTGAGTTACCCATTTTTCCCTAGACTTTCTATACCTTCACCTCTATGAAACCAAGCATTTTTATCTCTGGAGCCTCCAAAGGAATTGGATTGGCCATTGCTCAGAAATATTATAAGGAGGGGTATCGGGTCGGAATTTGCGCCCGTGGTGAGGAGGCGCTTGCCCAGGCCAAAGCCACCATGCCAGATCTCTATACTTTTGTGTGCGACATGTCGAGCAAAGAAGCCGTGAAAGCCCTGGTGCCAAAGGTTTCGGAGGCCCTTGGTTCTCTGCATGTGTTGGTAAACAATGCTGGGATTTATCTCCCCGGTTCGATCATTGATGAAGACGATGAGGGCTACGAAAACACGATGCGCACCAACATGGACAGCGCCTACTACCTTACCAAAGGGCTTTTGCCAGCGATGATGGCGAAAAAATCTGGCTCGGTTGTGAATATCGCCTCCATTGCAAGCCTTGATGCCTATCCTGGTGGAGGCTCTTATAGTATTTCAAAATTTGCGATGCTTGGCTTTAGCAAGAACCTCCGGTTCGAGCTGAAGCCCCATGGCATTCGAGTAATTTCTGTGCTGCCTGGCGCAGTACTCACCGATAGCTGGGCTGGCTATGATGGGCCCAAGGATCGGCTTATGCCTCCCGAAGATATCGCGGAGATTGTCTTCACCTCTACCACCCTGAGCAATCGCACGGTTGTGGAAGACATCTTGTTGAGGCCTCAGTTGGGCGATTTATGAGGAAATGCTGAAAAATAGAGGGGGTAATTTTTTGCAGGGGAGATTCGCGAATTTTCAATTTTATATGGGTACAAGAACAAAGCGCATTCAAGCTGATAGGCTGCAATCGGAATTGCCTGCCTATGTAGGGAAGACGGTTCAGGTGCTGACCTGGGCTGGCGCTACAAGCGCAGGAACTTTGTTGGCGGTAGCTGAGGGGCAACTTGAGCTACGTGATCCGGGATCGGTCTGGTATAATCGAAAAAAACATACCCACAGGGTTTTGTTGGAGCAGGTGAGAGAGGTCATTGTAGATGAAGTGGCCGGCTGGTGATTTTTCTTTATTCGTATTTTTCTTTCGTGATACTTTTTGGAAAAATCTGCTTTCTGTGCATCCCGCCAGAATGACCGTAGGGCCATTCGATTTGATGGTACGCGCATTTTTGCTTTGCTGCCATCCGCCGAAAAGCGTATATTTTACTGTTGAATAATCTTTTTCAGGTTCTTTTCGTTCATAATAGTATGCTTCTTTTCTCTGAATTTTTGTAAAATTTTGAAGAGTCAAACCCATGAGAAACTACCTAAACCTATCATGGCTCTTCCTACTGCTTCTGTGCTCGCCGACCCTCAGAGCCGACGATGACACCTTCATGCATGATGGAGTTCAATTCCATCGCTGGGAGTTGCCCGTTTATCGTTTTGCTGAGCTCACCCCCCAGGTAGCTCTTCGTACCGAGTATGCCCAACACACGTTCCAAAATCCAGGCGACTGGATTTTGCTCAAAGGATCAATGAAGGCGTATGAAATTGATTTGGTATTTACCAAGTATCCCGAAAACATCGACAAGTGGCGCACCAACTACTATGACCTGCTTAGCAGCAGGCTTAAGACGCTATTTGAACTGGATTCGACCCTTAGAAATGCCAACATCAAGTGGAACATGGTCCTGCAAACCCAATGCAAGACCGAGGAAGAGGCCATCAACTATTTCCATGGTTTCGTGATCAAGTATCACCCCCGGAAAATACCGTTCATTGACCAGGTCAAATCTCCTGATCAGCTCCGGATGCTGATTTCTGGTGAAGCACGTGTCAAGGACTCCACCGTGTTTCAGGTCATGGAGCGCCATCCTGAGTGGAACGATATGCTTGTCGTGATGGACTGGACTGGGTCTATGTATCAACACGGAGCCCAACTAGTGCTGTGGCACAAGCTGCATCTTGACCGAACCGAGCAGCACGTGGCTCATTTCGTGTTTTTCAACGACGGCAACAGCAAAAAAACCTGGCAGAAGAAGCCCGGTAAAACCGGCGGGGTGTATCACTCTCGAACCGCCGATCTCGAGGAGATTGTAGAAACCATGACCTTTGTCATGAGCAAGGGCAATGGAGGCGACCCCGAGGAAAATGATCTCGAAGCTGTGCTCACCGGGCAGCAATATCTTTCTGATTTTGGGTCAGTCATTCTGATTGCCGACAACAAGAGCGATGTGCGGGATATGGAGCTTCTGGGTGAGATTTCTCATCCGGTACACATCATCCTGTGCGATGTGCAGAACGGCGAAATTCATCCTCATTATCAGGAAATAGCTGAGAAGACGGGTGGTAGCATTCACACCTTAACCCAAGATCTGAGCTTCGCCCCAGCGCAATAAGCCTCACATATCACTTATATCAAGCCACGACAGGAGTCCATCTCCTCTCGTGGCTTTTTTTTGAGGGGAAAGATCATTGATGTTGGAGGCCAAAGGTAATCTCTTTAAGCAGCTCCATCATTTCTTGCCGGGCGGTTTGACTGAGTTTTTCGAAGTGAATGGGTTCTCCGACCGTGAGCTGAATGGTTTTTCCCATCTTATTGCGGACCTCACGCAGCAGCAATCCCAGCCGGAAGGTGGGGCCCACTTTGCTCGCCAGGTGAAAGAGGGGACTATTTTGTCCATGAAAATAAATGGGAACTACGGTAGCCCCTGATTTTTGGATCAGTTGCGCGGTGAACCGCTTCCAATCGAGTTCTTCGGCCTTGCCAAACACCTTGTGGGCCGTGGCCACGCCCCCGGAGGGGAAAATAACAATGGCTTCGCCTTGTTTCAGCTTATTGATAGCTTGCTGTCGCGTGGCGATGTTCACCATGGCAGCCTCCTTGGTTTCCGCAAAATCAATCGGGAGCAGGTTGGCTTCAATGCGGGGGTCTTGCCCACCGAGGACAGCATTGACGAGGATGGAGAAGCGGCCTCTGGTTTCAGCAGCAATTTTGCCCATGATGAGGCCATCCACCACCCCAAATGGGTGATTGGCAATGAACACCAAAGGGCCGTCTTTGGGAATACTCTTGAGCGGAAAACCTTTGACATTTACCCCCACTTCCAGCAACTCGAGCGATTTGCCCCACACTTGCCAGTCCTCCAGCTCCATAGCTTGCAGCTTCGCATATCTGGAAGAAAGCATTTTCCTACCCGTGGCGAGTTCCAGCACATTCATCACCGTGCGCTTGAGCGGCGGATCAATGGGAGAGACGTAAGTGAGGGGCGATTTGGACATGGGGGAGTCGGGGTTTGCTGGGCAAAGGTAATTGTATTCGTTGGCTAAATTAAATAAGGTTTTTTTGCGTGATTCCTCCCCCCCAAAAAAATATCACCGCAGGCGCGCCTTTCCAGCTCACCTGCGGTGATAATTCAATAACCCCACTCTGGCT
>JANQTF010000157.1:36266-49556 GCA_030731845.1 Bacteroidia bacterium
GCACCTGGCCGCTCCCCTCATAAGATCAGTAGATCTAAGTGAGCACTAGCCTAGTGTGGGATTAAATCCCCCCCCTCTCAAAAAACACCGCAGGCGCGCCATTCCAGCTCACCTGCGGTGTCAAATCAAAAACCACACTTTGGCTAGAGCGCCTCAATCACCATGGAGGAGGCACCGCCGCCGCCGTTGCAGATCGCTGCGAGGCCGATCTTGCCTTTGTTGGCGTGGAGCACGCCATTGAGCGTGGTGATGATGCGCGCGCCGGAGCAACCGAGTGGGTGACCCAATGAGACAGCGCCACCGTGCACATTGACTTTGGCCTGATCGATCCCCAGGAGCTTGTTGAATGCCAGGGTGACGACAGAAAATGCCTCATTCACTTCCAGAAAATCGACATCGGCGAGGGTGAGTCCGGCACGTTGGAGGGCGAGGGGCGCGGCGATCGTGGGAGCCGTGGTGAACCACTGCGGTTCGTGGGCTGCATCGGCGAAAGACAAGATTTTAGCTACGGCCGTGAGGCCAAGTTCTTCGACTTTTTCTTTACTCATGAGCACAAGTGCCGAGGCACCATCGTTGATCGTGGAGGCATTGGCCGCCGTGACGGTACCCGTTTTGGTGAAGGCTGGGCGCAAGCTGCGCACCTTGTCGAACATCACCTTCTTATATTCTTCGTCTTCGGTGATCATGAGCGGATCCCCTTTGCGCTGTGGCACCGCCACGGGCACGATTTCATTTTTGAAAGCACCAGAGGCAGTAGCGGCAGCGCTGCGCTCGTATGACTGTATGGCAAAATCGTCCTGATCTTCACGGGAGATCCCGTATTTTTCGGCAGTTGCGTCGGCATAGATTCCCATGGCGTGCTGATCATAGGCATCGTTGAGGCCGTCGCGAGAGAGACCATCCACCAGCGCGGCGTCGCCATATTTATAGCCAAATCGTGCTTTGGGCACATAATAAGGAATGTTGCTCATCGACTCCATACCACCCGCTACGATCACATCGGCCTGACCGAGCATAATGGCTTGTGCGCCAAACATGATGGCTTTGGCGCCAGAAGAGCACACTTTGTTGACAGTAGTACAGGGAACGGTGTTGGGGATTCCGGCCATGAGGGCGGCTTGTCGGGCAGGAGCCTGACCAAGATTGGCAGAGATCACATTGCCCATGAATACTTCCTGGACCTGACTCGCCTCAACGCCAGCTTGAGAGAGGGCACCGCGAATGGCTGCCGCGCCAAGCTCAACGGCTGTGATGTCACTAAACATACCGCCAAAGCTCCCAATCGGGGTTCGCACAGCAGATACAATATATACTTCTTTCATGTTGATATGCAAAAAAAGGGTAAGTGCAAATTCAGATTCCAAATTAACTCATCATTTTCTGGAGAACCAGTTTTTTTGAAAAAATTCTAGCAGTTGGCTTTTCAAAAGTCCTATTATGGCCCTTATTAGCTGTTTTTAAGACGGATCTGGATGAGTGTAGGAGTCAGAAAATCAACGCTTGATAGAGAAGTTATTCCGAAAGTATAATTGCTGAGCAGGAGGGCTTTGGTAAATGAAAATCAGAGCTGTCTTTTGAGAACAAAATAGGAGCCATAAGTCTTCGGATAAATTGACCATGATCACTGACGGGGGCCGGGGCGTGGCCTAAGTTTGTTGAAGTCAGGAAACAGTAACCCTTCAGGTATTCTTTTCTTCATTTTCAAATCAAAAAAACAGACCCATGGCTTTCAACCTATCTTCCCTCGGCATTGATGTTGCAACCATACACCGCAACACGAGTGTGGCCAAACTATACGAAATTGGCCTTCGCGATGAAAAAGGGACAGCTATTTCCGATACAGGTGCCCTTTTGGTTTACTCAGGTGAAAAAACCGGGCGTAGTCCCAAGGACAAGCGCATCGTTCGTCAACCTGACTCAGAGAAAAACATCAACTGGGGGTCCGTCAATATTGCTCTTGATGAGCATGTATATGACATCAACCGTGAGCGTGCTATCGACTTTCTCAATACCCGTGAGCGGCTCTTCGTGGTAGATGCCTATGCTGGCTGGGATCCTCAGTATCGAATCAAGGTAAGAATCGTTTGTACCAGAGCCTATCATGCGCTCTTTATGCAAAATATGCTCATCATGCCTACCGATGAAGAGCTTCTCAGCTTTGGAGAGCCCGACTATGTGGTGCTCAACGGTGGTGGCTTCCCAGCCAACCGCCACACCTCTGAAATGACCTCCAAAACCAGTGTTGACTTGAATCTTGGTCGCAAAGAATTTGTGATCCTGGGTACCGAGTATGCTGGAGAAATGAAAAAAGGCATCTTCTCTGTGATGAATTACCTCATGCCGTTGGAAGATGTATTGCCGATGCACTGCTCCGCCAACGTCAGTGACGAGGGGGATGTCTCCGTGCTGTTTGGCCTCTCCGGAACAGGCAAAACAACCTTGAGCGCGGATCCCAAGCGCAAGCTGATCGGTGACGATGAGCACTGCTGGACCAATGAAGGGGTTTTCAACATCGAAGGAGGTTGCTACGCCAAGGCCATTGATTTGTCTGAGGAAAAAGAGCCAGACATTTTCCACGCCATCCGATTTGGTACCGTGCTGGAAAACGTAGTTTACGATCAGGAGACCCACAAAGTGGACTATACTGATACCTCCATCACGGAAAACACCCGGGCTTCTTATCCCATTCAGTACATCGAGAATGTTCAAATGCCCTGCATGGCCGGTCATCCTAACCACGTGATCTTCCTCACTGCCGATGCGTTTGGAGTTCTTCCTCCCGTGAGCAAGCTCACCCCTGATCAGGCGAGCTACCACTTTATCTCTGGCTACACAGCCAAGGTGGCAGGTACCGAAATGGGCGTCACGGAGCCTCAGGCTACTTTCTCCGCTTGTTTCGGTGCAGCCTTCATGGTATGGCACCCCAACCGCTACGCAGAGCTTCTCGCAGAAAAACTCAGCAAACACGGCGCACAAGCCTGGCTTGTGAACACAGGCTGGACCGGTGGTGCATTTGGAGTCGGATCTCGGATCAAACTGAAATACACCCGTGCCATCATTGATGCCATTCACAGCGGCGCTTTCGATGACGTAGAAACTGTGATCGACCCTGATTTTGGATTCGAAATTCCAACCACTTGCCCTGGCGTGCCTTCTGAGCTGCTGATTCCAGCCAATACATGGGCTGATAAGGCTGCTTATGAAGTGACCAAGCAAAAACTTGTCGGGTTGTTTGCCAAAAACTTCACCAAGTTTGAAGCAGGTACCAACTCTCGCATCGTCGAGGCTGGTCCGAGGTCCAAAGTGAATGGATGATAAAATAATAGTAGTTTTTTGACTAGACGTGGAAGAAAACGTGGGTCAAGCCGATTGCTCGGTGTGGTCCACGTTTTTCATGTGGGGGGGATCTGCCGCTTTCCATCTTTTTATTCAATGAAATAAATTGTTCCAAAATCCATATCTTGTTCAGGTCAACCCCAACCTGACCCCAATATGTCTGACATCCCTGTAATTTTCATGGCTTTCGCCAATGAAAAAATAGACAACACCCGCTACCTTCGCGGGCTTGCCGTTGAACAACGAAAACTGAAGGAAGCCCTTGAGCCTGCCGTGGATGCTGGCTTGTGCGAACTTGTGGTAGAAACCAATGCCACCATCCAAACCATCATCAACACCTTCCAAAAGGCGCGCTATCGCGACCGGATTGCCGTGTTTCACTATGCAGGCCACGCCGATGGATATCGGCTGCTGCTCGAAACCGCCGACAACTCCAACGAAGTAGCGCACGGCGAGGGGCTTGTGTCTTTCCTAAGCGGACAAAAAGGCCTTCGCTTTATTTTCCTCAATGGCTGCTCCACCCAGCAGCAGGCCACCGAATTAGCCGAAAAAGGCATTCCTGCCGTGATTGGTACCTCCCAATCCATCTCCGATGAGGTGGCCACTGAGCTTGGTGTGCGCTTTTATAGCAGCCTCGGCCAGGGAAATACCCTTTCGCGCGCCTGGAAGGAAGCCGAGGATTTTGTCAAAATCCGCAAAGGAAGCTCCAACACCCGATCCCTATACTTCTTCATCGAAGAGCAGGAAATGGCCCCGGATCGCTTTCCCTGGGATATCTACTACCGGGAAGGCTCTGAGATTGTGAAGGAATGGAACCTGCCGGGTGCCGGCAACAACCCGCTGTTTGGGTTGCCAGAAATTCCCGATTCCTACGAATTGCCAGCCAAGCCTTTCCGCTACCTCAGGCGATACACGAGCGCCGATGCCAAGGTGTTTTTCGGGAGATCCCATTTTATCCAGAACCTCTACACCCGTGTGACCGACCCCAAGGGAGCGCCCATCGTGATGTTTCACGGCCAATCTGGAGCAGGAAAATCCTCCTGCCTCGACTCGGGCCTGCTGCCGCGAATTGAGGAGAGCCATCAGGTGATTTCTGTGCGCAGAGACCAGCAACTAGGATTGTTGGGCACCTTGCAGGAAGCGCTCGGCGTGGCAAGTCGCGATCTCAACATCGTGCAACTGCGGCAAATTGCCCATGATTTTGGAGAAAAGACCAAAGAGAAATTCGAGCAATTTATCCAGCAACTTGCCGAAGCCCGCACGCCTGATACAGGAGAAATCGTGTTTTCCGCAGCCGAAATGGAGCAATTCAGGCAAGTGGGCAGCCTCTTGCCCGTGTGGAAAGCCATTGAGAAAAAGTCGGGCAAACCCCTCGTGGTGATCCTCGATCAGGTGGAGGAGATGTACACAAGGCCCATGACCAAGGTGGACACTTCCTCGCCGTTTGCAGAAGAGGTGAACATGAGAATGGAAGGGCAAAAAGCCGAATTCGCCCTCTTTCTCTCCGCCCTGACCCGGATTTTTGGGAATCTCAAAGACCTGCCTCAGGGAAAACTGATCCTTTCCTATCGAAAGGAATACCACTCCGAAATTGAGGAGGGAATCAAAAAGGCCGAATTGCCGCGTGAAACCTTGTTTCTGGAGCATCTGAACCAGAAAAACATCATCGAGATCATCGAAGCCTTCGGGCAGCGGCCCTACCTCAAAAAAGCCTACAACATTCAGGTCGAAGATGACCTCGCCAAAACCATTGCCGGAGATCTCACAGAAAAGCCTGACTCCCCGGTTGCGCCAGTTTTGCAGATCATCTTGAGTAAAATGTGGGATTTGGCGGTAAAAGAACATCCACAGGAGCCAAGGTTTACCCACGCCCTCTACAATCGCATTGTGGCCGAGGGCATCGAGATGCGCGACTTCTTCCTGCAACAAATGCGGGTGCTAAAAACCCTTCAGCGCGAATTGGCACCAATCGTAGATTCTGGCCTGGCACTTGACCTTCTGAAATTTCACGTGACCGATCTGGGGACGGCTGGCAGTCGGCAAATGGAAAAAATCAGAGACCGATATCAGGAACATCAAACCGAGATAGATCTTCTGGTCGAAAATTGCTCTGATCTCTCCCTCCTCGCCTCCATTGGCGGCCATGCCCAGACCATGCTGGCTCACGACACCCTCGCGCCCATCGTGGAGGTGGAGTTCAACGAATCCGATAAACCCGCACAGCGAGCGGCCAGAATCCTGGCCGCCAAGGTGATGGACATTCACGCGCTCAAAAAGCAAGGCGCGGATCAGGAGGCGGAGTCCATTTACCTCGACGAAGCCGATCTCGCCATTGTAGAAAATGGCAAGCATTTCATGCGCTCGCTCTTGCCAGAAGAGAAACACCTCATCGAGCGCAGCATGATCCAGCGAGACAAAGAAAAGCTACAAAAAAAGCGAACCCGAATGATCCAGCTAGGTATGCTGGCAGCACTGGTGTTGGGAACCGTTATTTTTGGAATATATCAGCGACAGGCGAAACAAGCCATCTATGAGGCAAATTTTCAGCGGGTGCAAAAGAATATTGAACGCGCCAAAGAAGCCATGCGCAGGCTCCACTATCCCGAAGCATTTGAGTATCTCAAGGAATCTGCCGAATTAGAAATCAATCCAGAACAGACCTTAGCGGGCATCAGTGAGCTGTCATTCGCCTACCTGAATGTAGATCGGCCAGATACCCTTTATCGGGTGAAGGAATTTTTGGAGGCTTGTCTTCCGTTGGTGAAGGACAAGAAGGGTCTTGCGGCCCAGCTGTCGGCTGCCGAGGCAGCGTGGAGCCAACAGGATACCATGGCGATGCTCACAGCACTTGTAGCCGCAAGAGACTTGATTTCGAGTGAAGAGGAAACCCAACAATTGCGAGAGAAATATTTTCCAGTCATGGTCCCCGTAGCCGGAGGCACTTTCATGATGGGAACCAACACGCCGGGGCAAGATCAGGCTGATGCCGCTCCGGCACATGAGGTCTTTGTCTCTGATTTTGAGATGGGAAAATTTGAAGTCACCGTTGCGCAATACTATCTCTTTGCGATGAGCATCGATACCATTCCCGGCCCGGAATCTTCGGGTATGCCTGCGCCACCCGCTACCGACTGGGTGGCAGAGCTGCCCATGGTGGCCGTGAGCCACCAAGATGCTGAAAACTATGGCTATTGGCTGTCATTTATGACAGGACAAGATTATCGTCTGCCCACGGAGGCGGAGTGGGAATATGCAGCCAAAGGAGGAGCCGCAGGCCAGGACTTTGAATATGCAGGAAGCGATTCGATTGGCTCGGTGGCTTGGTACAAAGGAAATACCAACTACGCCAAATCTGGCGGAAGCAAGCCAGCCAATGCCCTGGGCATCCATGATCTCAGTGGCAATGTCAGGGAATGGTGCTACGACTATTACGACCCTCAGTATTATCGCTTTCCTCATCCCGATGGCCTTGCCATCAATCCCGCCGGTCCTGACGAGCCTACCGAAACGGGTGGTTTTGTGTCCAGAGGCGGGGGCTATAGCGACGATCCGATTATCCACAAAACAATTTTCAGACTTCCGTTCAACAAGCTCGATGATGGAAGCCTTTATTCAGATATCACGCTTGGCTTCAGGATGGTGAGAATGCTGCCATCGGAGCAGGAAGAGCCAGAAGGAGTTCAGTAGCAGCGTGTCAAAGACATAGGGGAATCAAGCAAAAGAGCCATCCTGAATCCAGGATGGCTCTTCGTTGAGGGTGTTGACCCAAAGGTTGCTCAATCATTGGAACCAGCTCCTACGCCGTAGTTGAGCAAAGAGTTGTCGGAGAGATCAATGGTGAAGTGCATCACGAAATCGTGATTGATGATGATGTAGAGGCGTTCGCCTCCGTCGTTTTCAAAGTCCTCATCGTAATAATCAAAATCGGTGAACCACACGCTGCCAATTCCTCCTTGTTGAAGGAGAAGGTCTTCCGATACCTCAATGTCCTCTTCGGTTTCGATATGCTCGCTGTAATGCTCAATATCCAGCGTGAAATTGTCTGTTTGATCATCGTAGTACACATCAAAGAACCCGCCACCGCTGCCAAAGTCCACGTCGGATTGCACATAGAGGTAGGAGCCTTGTGGGTCGCGGTCGTTTTCATAGCCATTTTCATCGGTGATACGCACCATTTGCAGGTAGCCATTGCCCTCGCCTAAATCGATGATCATGACACTTTCCTGCAAATTGGCATATCCCATGGCAGCGAAATACTCTCCCATGTGCATGACCTCGTCATCGCTACCAGCCGATTGAGCATCTTCCATGTTGACAAAAAACGTGTTGAAGGTCTCAGGGGCATCCGGATTGATGCCATAGTATCCCAACAATAATTCACCATCTTCCAGGTCTTCATCGGCGGCAGTGCCCTCGATCGCAGCGCCCAGAATCCCAAGCTCTTCCTCGAGGTTGACATCACTTGGCAAATAATCATTGGTGTTGTACAGCTTCATGAGAAAATACCCCTCATAGTTTTGGGGATCTTCTCCACTCATCACGGCTACGCCCCAGCTCATTCCGCCATCATAGTCGTAGCTTCCGGCGTCTTCTTCGAGATAGAGGTGAAAAACAAGGTACGCACCGTCGAAATTCTGAAAATTCGCATAGTTGTTTACCTGAGAATTGATCCCAGAAAAAATACTCACTTTGTCTGTCCCGGCAGGGAAGTTGGTCGCGACGAATTTGTTGGTGAGCTCCACGCCATAGTAGTGAGATCCACCGGATTCGATGTGGTAGATGTCAGAGTTTACCCTGGAATCTGGGTTCTTGAATGTCTCAAATTCGCCTCCAAGGCGAGCTCCATTCGTGAGGTTTTCGGCCCGGTAGATCTGATTTACCCGGTCAAATTCATAGACAATGATATCGCCGGGTGTTCCGGCTCCTGTCGTGACCGTTTTGCCAAATCCTGAGCGAGGAATGGTTTTGGCAGCTACGGATACGGTTCCACCAGGAGGAAGGCCTCGGCTTCGGCCTTGTGAATAGCGACTGCTTTGAGCCACAAGATCAGGATGTGTGCCAATGGTGCACAATAATGCCAAGGCGCTGATAAACAGCCAGTTATTTTTCATTTTTACATGATTAAGGGTTATGATCAAAAGAACAAAAGGGTACAGGGATTATCAAGGTAGCAAATTCTTTGGTAAAGTAGATTTTTTGCGTCCCTGTTTCATCTCCTCAAGAGAATAGATCGTTGGGTTTTGGGTACGGTGCTCTGCTTCACAGACCTTGAAAAAGTATTTCCTGAACGTGTTTGGCACGAGATCTGTCATGCATGATCAGATCAAAAAAAAGTGCTAGCTTACTCTACTCATTCATGTTTACTTCACTTATGTTGCTCTCCAAAGAAGCCATTCACCAAACCTGCATCGACCTGGTCGTGGAAAAAATCGCCACTCTCGAACAAGCCATTCAGGATGCCAATGAGGCAGCCAACGAAGACACCAAAAGCAGCGCCGGAGATAAATTTGAGACTTCGCGGGAAATGATGAGCCTGGAGATCAACAAGAATACCGCCCAGCTGGGACTTGCTACGGAGATGCTTCGCCACCTCAGGCAAATCGATCCCGAGGCCACGCGAAATAAAGTAGCATTCGGGAGCCTCGTTGCCACCAACGAAGGGCTCTACTTTTTCTCCGTTAGCCTCGGAAAAATCAAGGTGGAAGATAAAGTGTGCTTTGCCCTTTCGCTCGCCTCGCCCATCGGCCAAGCCCTCGCCGACAAAAAAGCAGGGGATAAAGTGAGCTTTATGAATCGGGAGGTGGAAATCCTGGAAATAGAATAGCAAGAGACCATTCTTTTAACAAGAATGGTCTCTGACAGAAATCGCGGGAAACACGTCCTGGAACCCGCCTTGGAACCCTTACAAGGGTTCGAAACCCTTGTAAGGGTTAACAATGCACCCATCCCTAAAAAGGGTTCAAAACCCTTGTGAGGGGTAGTATTCACCGCACTGGCTACACGAGTGCGCCACGCTTAATTTCTTCGACTATATCCGGGTCGAGGAGGGTGGAGGTATCTCCAAGCGAATCGGACGTGCCTTCGGCAATTTTGCGCAGAATCCGACGCATGATTTTCCCCGACCGGGTTTTGGGCAGGCCACTCACCACCTGTATCAGGTCTGGCTTGGCAATGGGGCCTATCTCATGGGTAACAGCCGCCAACACTTCCTTTCGGAAGCTGTCCTCGTCTTCTGGCGTTTGTGCGCAGATCACGTAGGCATAGATGCCTTGTCCCTTAATCGGGTGTGGGTAGCCCACCACTGCCGATTCCACCACTTCTGGATGGGTGTTGATGGCGTTTTCCACTTCTGCGGTTCCGAGGCGGTGGCCCGACACGTTGATCACATCGTCCACTCGTCCGATGATGCGATAGTATCCATCTAGATCACGCCTCGCTCCGTCGCCAGTGAAGTACAGGTTGTCGAACATGGCAAAGTAGGTGCTCTTAGCCCGGTCGTGATCGCCGTATGTGGTTCGAATCATCGAGGGCCAGGGAAATTTCACACACAACAACCCTTCCACCCCATTTCCCTCAATTTCTTTTCCGCTCTGATCTACGAGACAGGGTTGAATGCCGGGGAGGGGAAGGGTAGCGAAGCATGGTTTAGTCGTGGTGAGTCCTGCCAATGGCGAAATCATGATGCCGCCTGTTTCAGTTTGCCACCAGGTATCCACAATTGGGATTCCTTTTGGACCAATGTTGACATCGTACCAGTGCCAGGCCTCGTCGTTGATGGGTTCTCCTACCGTGCCGAGCACTTTGATGCTACTCAGATCATAGGGTTGTACAAACTCGAGCCCTTGGGCCTGCAAAGCACGGATGGCAGTAGGAGCGGTGTAAAAATGGGTCACCTTATGTTTTTCACAGATTTGCCAAAACCTGCCGGCATCGGGCCAGGTGGGGATTCCTTCAAACATCAGGCTCGTGGCGCCTGCGAGCAAAGGCCCATACACGATGTAGGAATGCCCGGTAATCCACCCAATATCGGCTGTGCACCAATAGATGTCGCCCTCCTGGTATTGAAACACATTGCGGAAGGAATACTCCGCAAACACCATGTAGCCGCCGCAGGTGTGCACCACGCCTTTGGGTTTGCCTGTAGAGCCGGAGGTGTAGAGAATGAACAGGAGATCCTCGCTGTCCATGGGCTCAGCGGGGCAGACATCATCCACTTTCGCGAGCTCTTCGTGAATCCATTTGTCCCGAAAGGGAACCCAGTCCACGACGTGATCGGTGCGACGAAGCACGAGCACAGTTTCCACGGTTTCTACGTGGTCAAACTCGATGGCCTCGTCCACGATGGATTTGATCGGGATTTGTTTGTTACCGCGATAATTGCCGTCCGAACAAATGATCATCTTGCAAGAAGCATCGTTGATGCGGTCGGCAAGTGCCTGGGCCGAGAATCCTGCGAACACAACCGAGTGCACGGCTCCGATGCGTGCGCAGGCGAGCACAGCAATGGCGAGTTCTGGCACCATGGGCATGTAGAGGCATACGCGATCTCCCTTTTCTATGCCATTGTTTTTCAGAACATTGGCCATGCGACACACCTCGCTGTGTAGTTGCTTGTAGGTAAATGTTTTGGAAGCCTCATTGGGCTCGTTGGGCTCAAAAATATAGGCAACCTGATCGCCGCGGGTTTCGAGGTGGCGGTCGAGGCAGTTTTCGGTAATGTTCAGCTTTGCGCCATCAAACCAACGAACGTTGAGGTCACGAAAGTCCCATTGAAGGACTTTGTCCCAAGGCTTTTGCCAATAAAAAGTGGAGGCTACCTCAGCCCAGAATCCTTCAGGATTTTCGACGCTTTGGCGATACAGGGTTTGGTATTCTTCGAAAGACTCGATGCGATGTGTCATAATGTAGGATAGCAGTTGTCCGTAAAGGAGGTGAAGCCACGACAGGGGTCCCGGCCTTTTACCCCGAAGTGATTCAAACCTAGGAAATGATGTTTTAAAAACCAAGTATCTAGATATTTGGATATTTATTTTTTATTGTATCCCTCCTGGATCGCGGCTTGCTTTGGTGGGCTATTTTGCTCTTTTGAGGCGCTTCACCACAAACCAAATGGCAAATAGCAGCAATAAGCCTCCGATCCAATATGGGGCGGTGAATACAAGGATCATCAGAAATCCGATTACGCTTCCTCCGGAAAAACCATGGTACTCAAAGGGGTCTTTCAGGGTGATCGGTCGCAGGTCTGCCTGGGCTATCTCGGAGAGTTCCCATTGGTCCACAGCTAAAAAATATGCCGTTGCATCGGCCATAATGGCTGAAAAGTCGAATTCGGCCTCATGTGCCCCAAGCCTCACGATGATATTATCTGGTGCCGAAGGCACTTGATTTTGAAACTGAACCACAAGGGCATTTCTGACCGAATCTATGAAAAAGCCGAGGGCCGTTTTTCCGCTCGCAGTCTGAATAAGGTCGATTCCTCCTCTTCCCTGGATTTTTACGATGCCTTCCCCGATGGCTCCTTTCCAAATGGATCCGGTTTCGAGTACATACATAAATACCTGATCATGATTTTTGTCATACCCTTGTAGAATTTGGGCCTCATTGGTATTCACAAGGAAATAGACCTCCACCAAAGTTTCTGCATGAGCAGGAAATTCGTTGCTCCACACGTACCAATCGCACTCCAGACCATCGAGGGTTTGGCCATAGCGTAGCGAACTATCGAGCTTAACCTCAACCGGGATGCCATTGATCTTAACGCGCAGTGAGTAAAGATCTGGAAACCAAATATTTGCTGTGTTTCCTTCTGGATCGTCATGATACATCATGGCATTCACTGGATAGCCCACGTGAAAGGACAATGTGCTATCCTCATCATTTTGAAGCCAGTATTGGCCTTTTACCACTGCAAAGCCAGGATAGAGAAGTACGGAGACCTCTTCTCGTGCCATGCTTATTTTCTTGAAGGTAGCCGAATCTTCTGGGAATAGCAGGGAAAATGTGCGAGTGCCGCCCGCCTGATAAATGCCGGGCTGGGCCACGTTGGCAACAAGACTAATGGGTAGCCATATTGCCAAAAGCGAGAGCGTAGTCTTTAGATTCATCTTTACAATAACATCAGGAATTCTGACATATCCCATAGGTGAAAACACGGATATAGGATGGACAAGACTGCACATGAATGGCCCTATTCGCTTGAGATGGTCAGGGAGTGTTTTTTTTGAAAGCTTACTTTCCTGCGGAGAAGGATAGAAAAAGACCAGATCCTGAGAAGCAGGGAAGATGGCAATCTACCCTGATTCACGAAGCTGGTCCGTTGATGCTGACTGCTGCCAGCCTTATTTGTCGAGCAATACGGCTTCGAGCCTATCGAGTCGGGCTTTCAATGCCTCTATTTCTGCTTTCTGTGAATCGATCACTTGCTGTTGTTCTTGTATTCCCGCCACCATGATGGGAATCAGCCCGATGTAATTCACGGCCGTAAATTCGAAGCCTTGTCCCTCATGCGTATCCGAAAGCGCCTCGTCGTAGGCCTGAAAAGCCCGGTTGGTCAGGGTGGGCAACAGTTGCTGGAGGTCTTGGGCCAGGAACCCGTATTGTTCTCCTTCCGGCAGGTTCATGAAATCAAATTGCTCGCGGTCGTAGGTGTACCGCTTGGCCTGCAGTTGCATAATGGTGTTCAGGCCACCTTGCAGCGGAGAAATATCGGATTTAAGCCGCGCATCGGAGGGCTGATAGGCGCCAGTCGTGTACACGTTGCCACTGAAATAGCCCGCATAGCCGTTTGAGGTAGGCGCATAGGCATACACACCGTAGTTGTTGCTCGAAGCACCAGAAGCATAGGCATACAACCCATAGGTGAGGTAGGCATCGGCATCAGTAGAGATCGCATACAAATTGTACAAGCGGGGAAAACCGGTATTCGCTGCCTGAGACAGGCCAATCCTCAGACCG
>JANQTF010000158.1 GCA_030731845.1 Bacteroidia bacterium
GCCATCCAGGGATATTTGCCGCTGCTTCGCTGGAACCAATTTTCCACCACAAGCCCTGTCATTGGTCAAGGCGATCTGCGCCTGGAGCTAAAGTATGCCTTGCTCAAAGGCAAGACGCCTGTTTCGATCAGCATCTCGCCAGAGTTTCCTACAGGTCGTGCAAATGCATTCGCCAACAGCAAAATCCTCGTCGGCGACGGGATCTTCCTGCCCACCGGCGACGGAGAATTTAACGTGTGGACCACCCTGGCCGCTTCCCGATCTTTTGGCAAATGGTATGCTTCCGCATTTGGGGCTTACAATTACCGGACGACTTACCAAGGGCTAGCATTTCGCGATCTCTATCAGGCAGGCCTCGAACTCGGGTTTCATGCATCCGATCCCCTGTGGTTTCAGCTCAAGGGGAGAATACAGGAACGTGTAGGAGAAAGCATTCATCCCGAATTGGGCTTCGTGCGGGGCGATGCCACTACCTTCACAGGCCTTAACCTCGGGGCTTGGTATGAACTGAACGACACATGGGGCCTCGCCGCTGAAGTAGGCGGCAACATTCCGGGTCTTGTACCATTTCGTAACATCTATGTGGCTCCGTTCTATTCGATTGGGGCTACCTGGCAGATCAAGTGAATGGTCTAATCGCGTTTCGCCACGCCGATTTTTGAATCTGCGGTGCCATAATACAGGAACCATTTGCCCTGAAACGGCACAAGGCCCTGAACAAACACTACCCGGTTCACCTGTCCTTCAATTTCGTAGTCAGCCTCCGGCCAAAAGAAGGGCTCTTCCATTCTGTTGATCAGAGAATCTGGTTGCGTCAGAGCAAAAAGGGCTTGTCCGGCGCTGTAGGTACCTGTTTGGATGGTCGGGTCCTGATCGGGGCCGTAATTTCTGCCGTTGTAAATCAGGAGAATGCCCTGAGGCGTGAAGAGAGCCGGTGGCCCCGGCTCCACCAGGTCGCTGTCAAACTTGCCTTTGCGATAGCTCATCACAGCTGCTGGCTTCCCCACCGAGTCTTCCTTGATTGCCCAGTGAATCAGGTCTGTGGAGGTGGCGATATGAAGCTGTTTGTCGCCAAAATACATCCAATATTTCCCGTTGATCCTCCGGGCGACAAGCCTTTCCTCTGACTGCTCACACAAGATGGCTCCTGATTTGGACCACAGGTCGCGGTACTTGCCCTCGCCAAATGCGAGGCCATGCTTTGTCCAGGTTCGCAGATCGGGAGAAGTGGCCACGAGAAGGCGAGCCACCACGCCATCATAGGCGGTGTAGGTCATCACGTATTCGCCTTCGGGCGTTTCCACGATCCGTGGATCTTCCACGCCGCCTTCCCATTCATATTTTTTCAGAGAATCATTGTCTGGAAAAAATACCGGGAGTGCTTCCTTGCGAAAGGTCATCCCGTCGTCGCTGATGGCGAGCCCGAGCCGCGAGGTACCAGCATATTTGCCCACAGTGTCTTCGGCCCGGTAGATCATATAGACCTTGCCTTCGCGCACCACGGCCGCCGGATTGAAGACATCTTTGGCCTCCCAGGCAATGGTTTCCCCGCGAATCGGGCAATCAAACAAGGCATCGCCGGGCATGAGGCAGGGATTGGCCTCATGAATCTTTTGAAATGTCCACCAGGAGAATGACTCGGCTTGAGGGGCCTGCGTGGTACAAGCGAGAAAGGAAGTCGCCAAAAACATGGCGCCAAACAGAAGGGGAGTAGTGGATCGTCTCATTCCCCAAGCTAACGAGGTTTGCCATTAAAGGCGAGTTTTTTTACCTTTAGGATCATTCTCACCTAACAATTGTCAGTTATCAAGTTTTTTAGCGTTCAACGAAACAGTCAGCTCGAAAGGAGATTTCATCCCAACATGGGACATCTTCTCACCCGTGTCACGAGGATTCAACAGACCATTCTGGGGATTCCTTATCGCACCCTCTATCGCTACCGGGAGACCTACTACGGTGAGGTGAAAGATTGTGAGGAATGCCGTGTTGCGCGTCTCTAGCAGACCGAAAGGGGAAATTTCTCTCAAGATTATTCAAATAAATCCGAGCTAAGGTAGCGATCACCCCGATCGCACACGATGTGCACGATGACTCCTTCGTCGATTTCCTGTGCAATTTTGCGGGCGGCAAACAATGCGCCGCCGCTGCTCATCCCTGCCAAGATCCCTTCTTCAGTAGCTAATCTGCGGGTCAGGTCGGTTGCCTCCTCGGTGCTCACATCAATGATGCGATCCACGCGCTTGGGTTCGTAAATTTTAGGCAAAAAAGCTGGCGACCATCTGCGAATGCCCGGAATGCTTGATCCGTCGGTGGGCTGTGTGCCCACAATGGTAACGTTGGGATTCTGCTCCTTGAGGTAGCGCGACACGCCCATGATGGTGCCGGTAGTGCCCATCGTACAGACAAAATGTGTGATCTTGCCATCGGTATCCCTCCAGATTTCGGGCCCGGTGCTGCGATAATGGGCTTTGTAATTGTCGGGATTGGCAAATTGGTTGAGCATGAAATAGCCCTCGTGGGCGGCCATGTTCTCTGAGAGTTCCCGCGAGTATTCGATGGTTTTGGCCGCTGGGGTGAGAATCACCTCTGCACCATAGGCTCTCATCGTTTTGACCCGCTCTTCGGTGGAGTTATCAGGCATGATGAGGGTCATAGACACGCCGAGCTGCCTCGCGATCATGGCCAGGGCAATGCCCGTATTGCCGCTTGTGGCTTCCACGAGTTTGTCGCCCGGCTTAATCTCTTTGCGATCAAGTGCCCCTTTAATCATGCTGTAAGCGGCCCGGTCCTTCACACTGCCGCCGGGGTTTTGCCCTTCTAGTTTGGCAAACATCTTCACCGAAGGATTGGGGTTGAGCGCCTTGAGTTCGATAAGAGGCGTATTTCCGATGAGGTCGAATAAATGCATGGGGGGTGGGAATTGTTGAGTTGTTGAATGAGGGAAGGGGAAGTCTTGACAGGATTACTGGATTACAGGAGTTGCAGGATGTGGAGGATAGGGAAAGTCTTGACAGGATTTCAGGATGGCAGGATTTGGAGGATGAGGGGGAATTCGTTGATTGGGTGAGTTTTTGAATGGTTGAATAAGTGAAAATTTGCCCTCTATACCCCTATACCCCTATACCCTAGGCTGTTCAATTTGATGCAAACCTCATCCTACGTTTTTTATCTCGTGATTCATCTTGTATATGAGTCCATACCGGTTCGGACAGATGTAGTTTTTTTGCCATTCTTGGAGTTCTTTTCCACTGACCTTCGTCATGGCTTGTGAGACAAAATCGAGGGTGATTGGCTGATTGTAGAGGGCAATGCTGAGGATATCGGCACTAATAACTTTCATGCCACCCTTGTTTTTGTATCTACCGAAGGTACTCTCAATGATGTCTGAGCAGCACAGGAGCTGGTCTTTCCCTTGATAGAGAGGTGCATGGGTTTTGAAGTAGGCATCTATGGTCTGGATGAATTGCTGAGCTTGAAGGCTTAGCCTTTGAGTGGATTGGCTAAATGCCTCTACTTCTTGGCGCCATCGCTGGTAACTGGCCTCACTCAGCCCCGCTCGCTTGAGGATAGTACTGCTAATGCGGATCAGTTCGCGCACCTCTTGCAGGCGGCACAGCAGTGGGCAATCCTCGCGATAGAAGCGTAGGTGATTTCGCGCTTCTTCAGATAGCCTGGTCCACCATTGATCCATCCGATCGGTCCACTCCAACAGGGTAAAGATGCGTAAGAATCGGTCTTTGACCCGCAAGTTCGGCGGTAGGAGGATGTTGTAATCGGTGAGAATAAGCCGCTGTCGCAACTCTCCGGTTTGAGCACAGAAGGCCTTGAGTGCCTCGTCTTGCTCAAAGAGCTGCTTCACTGCATTCATCATCACATGGGTACAGTCGATCACCCAGCAGAGGCCCAGCTGCCGAACTGCTGCCCGGATCGAAGTCCCTTGGTCGCTCAAAAGATAGCGGATCTTCAGGTGCTTATATTGATTCAAGCGTCGCTTAACAAAATCAACGATTGCCCCTGAGGTCCAACTCTGCTGCACTTCCATCCCCAAGACTACGACCTCTTTACTCGTCAAGGGCGCACAGTAGCATTGATCTTCCTGGAGAGGCACTCCCAGCATCAGGAGCAACTTCTCCTTCCCGATCTGAATCGACTCGTCGAGGATCGCTACGTACTGCCCCGATAGATCTTTGGCGTGCCACAATGCATGTAACCCACATCGGCAGACCCAGTTGCGGATGGTAGAAGCGGAAGGATGCTTGAAACGGCCCTTCCAACCCATCAGTTCTGCGTAAAAAGAAGCCGTCGCAGCCGCACAACGCAGCGAACCGCCAGCTAACACAATGAAAACGGCAAGGACCATCATCTGAGCTGGGTAGTGATGGTTGAACACTAGCTGGGGTTCCAGCAGAGCCTCAAGGGAGGAACATTTCAACTTTAGCTCCGCATTGACTTGACGATAGTAACGGATTTGATCTTTGAGGCGACGACGTTCAATCGTACGATATTTACTACGAACTTTTTGCCGCAAATCCTTAACTTTAAATGGTGCCCTCATCTTCTTGATTTTTTTGGTCGTGCTCTAAAATTACGAAGAGAGGGGCACTCTTTTTTATGACCAAAAAACGTAGGAGATATTTCGCGACAAATTGAACAGCCTAGGGTATAGGGTTGGGAAATAGGGCTGGGAAAGGTATAGGGAAATAAGGGTATAAG
>JANQTF010000159.1:0-787 GCA_030731845.1 Bacteroidia bacterium
CCTATACCCTCAAGACAGAATTGGTCCTGCCCAATGATACGAATACCCTCGGAAACCTGATGGGTGGGAAGCTGCTTCATTGGATGGACGTAATTTCGGCCATTGCTGCTCAACGAGCTACCCGAAGGACGGTTGTGACAGTTTCTGTTGACTTTGTGGAGTTTAAAGAATCTATCCCATTGGGCGCGGTTGTTATCCTGGAAGCTAAAGTAACCCGGTGTTTTACCAGTTCACTAGAGGTGAGAATTGATGTATTCTTCGAAAATCTTCAAACAGGCGTGAAAAAAGAAAGTAATTCAGCCTACTATTCCTTTGTTGCGGTAGACCAATCTGGCAGGCCTATTCCGGTTACAGCTGTTATACCGGAAACCGAAGAGGAAAAAGACCTCTACGACAGCGCCATGCAAAGACGAGAATTACGCCTTCTTCTGGCCGGAAGGATCAAAGCCAAAGATGCCCCCGGTCTTCTCGAATTACTGGAAAAAAGATAGGTAATGGGAATAATCAGGCTTACCGGAGGCCATATTTGGTCTCCCCGCATTTCTTCAGATGGATTTAGCCTGGAGGAATGGGAGAGTCGTGAAGAGCTATGGATACAACATGGGAGAATCGTTTCGGCTCCCGAAGCTGAGCAGGAGTACGAAACAAAAGAGCTGAATGGAGCGCATGTTTTTCCAGGTTTTCACGAAGCACATGGCCATCTCCATTGGTATGCGGATAGTCTGGCCGAGATCGATCTTCGTGGATGCAAGAGCTGGGAGGAAGTAATCGAGCTCCTCACCAATTG
>JANQTF010000159.1:797-3488 GCA_030731845.1 Bacteroidia bacterium
GACCAGAAGTGGGTTCTTGCCAGAGGCTGGGATCATACCAGATGGCATTCCGGGAATCTCCCGGACAAAGAAGCGTTGGATCAACAGTTTCCGACGACACCAGTGTATCTGGAGCGTATTGACCTGCACGCGGCGATTGTTAATCAGGCTGCACTGGACCTGGCGGCTATTTCCCTGGATACTCATCTTGAGGGAGGAGAGATTCATCAAAAAAATGGGAAGTTGACGGGGATTCTTGTGGACAAAGCAATGGATCTGGTGAGATCGGTTATTCCTCCTTTGCCTGAAGAAGAGATAGAGGGAAGGTTATTATTTGCCCAGAGTCAACTGTTCAAAGTGGGGGTCACTTCCTTTACCGATGCGTTGTTGACGCAGGAGCAGTATGATAGATTGATTCGTCTGGAAAAGGCTGGAAAATGGAAGCTTCGCGTGTTTGGATATATGCCTGCTGACAGGTTGCATCTGGAAAGGTGGCTGGATCAGGAACCTGATAAAGAAGGGCGAGTGAGGTTCTGTGGAGTTAAGACCTTCGCTGATGGAGCACTCGGATCTCGTGGAGCATGGCTGAAAGAACCGTATTCAGATGGAGAGGGGACAGGCCTTAATCTACTCGAAGGGACAGGGTACGAAGCGTTGGTGAAGAGGGTCGCAGATTCTCCCTGGCAGATGATGACCCATGTGATTGGGGATGCTGCGAGTGAATATGTCACAGATGTGTGGGTGGGTATTCAGGACCAATTAGAGGCAAATTCCCGATGGCGCCTGGAGCATTTGCAGATGTTGACAAAAAAAGTGAAAAAAAATCTGGACACTCTTACTGTAGTTATTTCTATACAGCCAACTCATGCTACATCTGATGCATCGTGGGTTGAGAAGCGGGTAGGGGTTGAGAGAATGAAAAATATTTACCCCTTGAAGTTTTTCCTGGATTCGGGTCTCCCTGTAGCGCTAGGAACAGATGTCCCTGTAGAGTCTCCAGATCCCTTAAAGACCTTGTATTCAGCAGTTTTCAGGGTCCCGGAAGAAGGCAGAGAAAGCCCTGCAATCAGGATCGAGGAAGCACTCACACATGCTGAAGCTTTGCACGGAATGACCTTTGTTCCAGCCTATTCGGTGAAAGCTGAAAAAGAGCTTGGCACACTTTCTGAGGGATTTTTTTCAGATTTTGTTGTGCTGGGGGTTAACCCATTGATAATCAGCAAAGAAAGCCCTTTGTGTAATATCGTTTTGGAAACGTTAGTTGAAGGCCAAATTGTTTTTAGAAGTGGAATTGATTAATTTTTTTACTTCATTTACAGAATAATTCTTCTGCTCTGAATTCAGTACTCTTTCAAGACCTTCCTGTACGCTTGTTTGCGGGAAGGGTAAACCCTCCGAAACAGACAAGGGAATAGCCAATCCCTTTCGTCGTATTGAAGAGGCTGCTTGATAGAACTGAGGTTATATTCTTTTACAGGCTTGTCTCCGACATAGCTACATAAGCAAGTGCAAATCCCTGGCCTTTATGCTCAAGCAGAATCAGCAGCTGAAAATGCTGCAGAAAATAAGCCCTCAGCAGATTCAGTTTATCAAACTGTTGCAGGTGCCTACTGCCACTCTGGAACAACGAATCAAGGAAGAATTGGAGAAGAATCCTGCTCTGGATGATCTCCAAATGGCCTATACCGAGCAACAGCCTAAAGACGAATACGAAGATCTTGATAAGAAGGACAGTGAACTCACAGAGAAATTTGAGGATACCAACAGCGAACTGAATATTGACGACATGCTCGCCAATGACAGTTTTGATTACAGAACACATCTGCCCACTGGCGGAGATGGCGATGAAGATGATTACGAATCGCCCATTATTCAGATGGCTACCCTCTATGATCAGCTCGAAGAGCAGATTTCATTGCTGAATCTTACAGAAAGAGAAAAGTTGATTGGAGCCCATATTATTGGGAACATAGACGAAGACGGTTATCTCCGCGGACGTGGAAATATGGATCCGATTAAGGCAATAGTGAATTATATGGCCTTTCGTCAAAACTTATCAACGACATTTGAAGAGGTAGAGGGAATCTTGCTAAAAATTCAGCGATTTGACCCTCCGGGAGTTGGTGCCAGGACACTTCAGGAGTGCCTCATCCTTCAATTGAAGCGGAAGGAGAAAACACCAGAGGTAGAAGTTGCAATCAAAATTCTGGAAAGGTTCTTTGACGAATTTACCAAGAAGCATTTCTCAAAACTTCGCTCCCGGCTCGGAATCTCTGAAGAAATGCTCAAAGATGCCTACCATGTGATCACCCGGTTGAATCCCAAGCCGGGAGATTCGCAAACAGTGATTAAGCATGAATATATCATTCCTGATTTTATTCTCTCCACGGAGAACGGCAAGGTCCACATTCGGCTGAACAGCCGAAATGCACCTGACCTAAAGGTGTCGCGGAGCTATCTGAACATGTATCAGGAATACAAAGGAATAGAGAAGAAGGCCAAAACTGCTACGATCAAGGAAACTCTGGATTTTGTAAAGCAAAGAATTGAAGCAGCCCAATGGTTTATAGATGCTATTCATCAACGTCAATTCACGCTGCTCAATACGATGCAGGCTATTGCTGATAAGCAGGAAGAGTTTTTTCTCTCGGGTGGAGATGAGAAACGTCTCCGTCCCATGATCCTGAAAGATATTGCTGAAGAGATCAAGAT